>JAHECW010000272.1 GCA_024641545.1 Acidobacteriota bacterium | reverse complement strand
CTGGGTCTCGAGGATCTCTCCGCCGAGCTCGGTGCGCCCCGCACCGAGGCCGGGTGGGAGAGCTTCACCGCGCGCCAGACCACCGTCTATGCGGCCCGCGCCGCCGGTGTCCAACCCATCGCCTCGGTCTTCTCGGACATCGCGGACGAAGCGGCCCTCGCCGACTACGTCCGGCGCGAGCGCGGCCTCGGGTTCGACGGCATCGGTTGCATCCACCCGCGCCAGATCCCCGTCGTCCACGCCGGGATGACACCGACCGAGGCCGAGGCCGAAAGGGCGGTTCAGATCGTGCGGGCCGCGCGCGATGCCGAACGGCGGGGGCTCGGGGCCGTCGCGGTCGGTTCCAAGATGGTCGATCCGCCGGTGGTGAAACAGGCCCACAGAACCGTCGGCCTCGCGGTTGCGGGGGGAATCCTCGCGGCGGATTGGGACAACGGCTGAGGTTGGAAGTGGCCGCAAACTCTGTAGAATTATGAATTATGAATCATCAGTTGAAGATCGAAGGTTGAGGTGATGAGCGTGAAACTCAACCGAAACGCCGCCGGCCGTCTGGTTCCCGACGTCGTCAACGGTCGCGAAGCGGTGCCGTACGCCGGGGTCGGCGGGCATCGTCCGACCGGGCGCAGAGCGGCGCCTGCGATCGCCACCTGTCTCGACTACCCGGCGGATGGCGACAAACGGGTGGGGTCGATCAAGGAGGCGCTCGTCCGTGTCGGCCTCAGCGACGGCATGGTCATCTCGTCGCACCACCACCTGCGCAACGGCGACGCGGTGGCGAACATGGTCTTCGACGCCGCTGCCGAGCTCGGTCGGCGCGATCTCATGTGGTTTCCTTCGGCGTCCTTCCCGGTCCACGCCAATCAGATCTCCCACCTCGACGACGGTGTGATCCACCACATCGAGGGCTCCATGAACGGACCTCTAGGCGCCTACTGCTCGGCCGGCAAGATGCGCGGCCTCGGGGTGCTGCGATCGCACGGCGGCCGTTGGCAGGCGATCCAGGACGGCGAGATCCACATCGATGTCGCCGTCATCGCCGCCCCCACCGCCGATGCTTTCGGCAACGCCACCGGAGATCGCGGACCGGCGGGGTGCGGGCTGCTCGGCTTCGCCCTCGCCGACTCCGTCTACGCCGAGAAGGTCATCGTCGTCACCGACAATCTGGTGCCGTTCCCGTGTCTGCCGTGGCAGATCCAGGGCAACAATGTCGATGTCGTCGTCGAGGTCGACTGCATCGGCGACCCGACCCAGATCGTTTCCGGCACCACCAGGATCACCGAGAGCCCCGACCGGCGCAGGATCGCCGAGCTCGCCGCCCGGTTCTGTGCCGACGCCGGGATCATGAAACCGGGTTTTTCCTTCCAGGCCGGCGCCGGCGGCACGACCCTCGCCTTCGCCATCTACCTCCGCGATCTCATGCGGTCCGCCGGGGTCACCGCCCGCTTTGCCCGCGGCGGGTCGAACAAGTACATGATCGAGATGCTCAAAGAGGGCCTCATCGAGTACATCCTCGACGGCCAGACCTTCGATCTCGACGCGGTGCAGTCCCTCCGCGACGACCCCCGCCACGTCAACACCTCGCCGTTCACCTCCTACAACTTCCACGGTAAGGGCAACTTCGCATCCATGGTCGATGTCGCGGTCCTCGGCGCCACCGAGGTCGATACTTCCTTCAACGCCAACGTCGTCACCCACTCCGACGGACGCCTGCTGCACGGCATCGGCGGCTGGCAGAACTGCCTCACGGCCGGGTGCGCCATGCTCCTGGTCCCGTCCTTCAGGGACCGCATCCCGGTCATCGTCGACGAGGTCACGACCCTGTGCGGACCGGGCGAGCTCATCGATGTGGTGGTCACCGAGCGCGGTATCGCGATCAACCCCGGACGCCGGGACCTCCTCGACGCCGTGGCCGGGTCGGATCTGCCGATCAGACCGATCGAGGATCTCAAGGCCGAGCTCGACCGGATCTGCGGCGTTCCACAGAAGGTTTCACGCTCCGACCAGCCGGTCGCCGTGGTCAAGTGGGTCGACGGAACCGTCATCGACACCGTCTGGCGGGTTGACTGCTCTTGAGCTTCAAGCCATCTTGCTGTATCCTCACTCGGCTTCGGCGTACCAAGCCGCCGTTGGGAGGTCATCATGAAAGCTGGAATCCATCCCGAGTACCATGAGGTTGAGGTCCATTGCGCCTGCGGCAACACCTTTACCACCCACTCCACCAAATCCGAGCTGAGGCTCGAGATCTGCAATGCGTGCCACCCGTTCTTCACCGGCAAGCAGAAGCTCATCGACACCGCCGGAATGGTTGAGAGGTTCGAGCGCCGCTACGGCAAGAAGTAGCGATTTTCGGCCGCCCACCGGCGGCTTCTGATACCCGCGCGGAAGGAGACAACCGCGCGGGATTTTTCTTTGTTGTTGACTCCGGGATCGGCGCGCATGCGCGGACGAAAGGCATCAAAGATGCTCGAACGACTCGAAGAGATCGCGAGAAAGCACGCCAGCCTCCGGGCCGAGCAGGCCGACCCCGAGGTCGCGGTGGATCGCAATCGATCGCGCGAAATCGCCATCAAACTGGCCGAGATCGCCGATGTGGTCGAGGTCTACCAAAAGTACAAGGGCGTGCTCTCGGAGCTCGAGGGCGCACGGGAGATTCTCGCCGAGTCCGACGACGAGGAGATGCGGTCGATGGCCGAATCGGAGATCGAGGATCTCGAACCCCGATCGGCGGCGCTCGAAGACCAGCTCAAGATCCTTCTCCTGCCGGCAGACCCGAACGACGAGCGCAACGTGATCCTCGAGATCCGCGCCGGCACCGGCGGCGACGAGGCGGCGCTCTTCGCCGGCGAGCTGCTTCGGATGTACGGCCGCTATGCCGAGAACCAGGGTTGGAGGATGTCGATCACCGATTCCTCGGAGACCGGGCTTGGCGGAATCAAGGAAGCGGTGGCCATGATCGAGGGCAACAAGGTCTTCTCGCGGCTCAAGTTCGAGTCCGGGGTGCACCGGGTCCAACGGGTGCCCTCGACCGAGGCGTCGGGCCGGATCCACACCTCGGCCGCCACCGTCGCGGTGATGCCCGAGGCCGAGGCCGTCGAGGTCGTGGTCGACGAAAAGGACCTCCGCATCGACCGCTTCTGTTCGTCGGGCCCGGGCGGCCAGAGCGTCAACACGACCTACTCGGCGGTGCGGATCACCCACCTGCCCACCGGTCTCGTGGTCTCGTGCCAGGACGAGAAGTCGCAGATCCAGAACAAGGCCAAGGCGCTGCGGGTGCTCAAGGCGAGGATGCTCGAGCTCGAAGAGGCGGCGCAAGACGCGGAACGGGCGTCCCAGCGGCGCAGCCAGATCGGCACCGGCGACCGCTCGGAAAAGATCCGGACCTACAATTTCCCCCAGGGGCGGGTCACCGACCACCGGATCGGGCTCACCGTCCATCGCCTCCACGAAGTCCTCGACGGCGAGCTCGACCAGCTCATCGATCCGGCGGTGGAGTACTACCAGGCCGAACAGCTCAGAGCGGAGCTCGACTGACCGGACGAGGTTCGAAATGAACCACAGAGCCGCAGAGGCACAGAGAAGCACAGAGTCGATTTCGGACCATCGCAGGAAGGTGCGATCAGTCAAGAACTGCGTACGCTTCTCGTGATCGAGGAGATTCAGATCAGGTCCGCGCTGCGGCCTCCGTTGGCACCCTCTGTGCCTCTGGGTCTCGGTGGTGAAAGACCATGACGACGCAGGAAGCAATGGCTCTGGGGGCCGCGTTTCTGCCGCAAAGGAGGGGGATCCCGGATCCTCGTCGGGAGGCGATGTGGTTGCTGGCGCGGGCCTGGGGGGTGGAGGAGATCGCGCTCAGGCTCCACCCTGAACGTGTGGTCCCGGCCGAGGTCGAGGCGCGCTACCGCGGCTGGCTCGAGCGCCGGGCGGCGGGCGAGCCGGCCCACCACCTCACCGGTGAGTGTGAATTCTGGGGCCGGAGCTTCGCGGTCTCCCCCGCGGTGCTCGTCCCGCGGCCCGAGACCGAGCTGGCCGTCCAGGTCGCCCTCGAGCTGCCGCTCTCGCCCACCGCCCGGGTCCTCGACGTCGGCACCGGCTCAGGGTGCATCGCTGTGACCCTGGCTGCCGAGCGCCCGAGGTGGCGGGTCTCGGCGGTGGATGTTTCCTCCCATGCGCTCGAGGTGGCCCGCGCCAACGCGGCGCGGCACGCGGTCGAGATCGAGTTCCACGAAGCTGACCTCACCTCCTCCATGGACCCACCGTGGGATCTCATCGTCGCCAACCTTCCCTACATCCCGACCGCCGATCTCGCCGCCCTGCCGCGCGAGGTCGGGTTCGATCCGGTGGCGGCCCTCGACGGCGGCGCCGACGGGCTCGACCTCATCCGCCGGCTCATCGCCGATCTGCCCCGGCTGCTTCGCCCCTGCGGCGGCGCGGTGCTCGAGCTCGGCGAGGACCAGGCCGATGCCGTGGCCAAGATTGCCGGGACGGCAGGTCTCGGCGTCGCCCGCCGGATCAAAGATCCCGGCGGCTGCGAACGGGTGGTCGTGCTCCAACCGCGCTGAACCATCCCATCG
>JAHECW010000107.1 GCA_024641545.1 Acidobacteriota bacterium | reverse complement strand
GCCGGTTGCGCAGCCCACGCCCCGATCTCGATCCCCGCCGCGAGATCGACAAATCTCAGCAGCGGATCGACAGCGGCGGTCAGCTCGTTGCGCAGGGCGGCCAGGTCGTGGTGGCCGGGCAGCCTGCCGAACCCGCCGACCAGGGTGTTGATCGGGTGCACGGGCCGGCCGCCGACGAGGGTCTGAATCCGATTGCCGAGCTGTTTGAGGCGCAGCGCGAAGGCCACCTCCTCGGGGTGATCGGCCGCCATCGCCATCACCGACGGGTAGCCGAGGTAGTCCGGGAGCGCGAGGGCGAAAACGTGCAGCGCGTGCGACTCGATGGCGGCGCCGAGCAGGAGCAGGCCGCGCAAACGGTGGACTCTCGGGGTCTCCGCCACCCCGAGCGCGTTCTCGAGCGCGGTGAGCGCGGCCACCGTGTGGTTCGCCGAACAGATCGCGCACACCCTCGTGATGATGCCCTGGACCTCGAGAAAGTGCTTGCCGACGAGGAGGGTCTCGTAGTACCGACTGCCCTCGTGGATGTCCATGTTGACCTCGAGGACCTCGTCGCCCACCACCTTGACGAAGATACCCCCGTGGCCCTCGACCCGGCCCAGGTGCGGAATCGTGATCGTCCGGCTCGGGCTAGCTTTCATGACCCTTGACTCCCTCGAGCCCCACCCGCATCCAGGCCGGCGCCGAGAAGTGCTTCATGCGGGCGGATATCTCCACCCACGAGATCCCGCGGCCGGCGAACATGGTGATGTTGGCGTCGTAGTTCGGTTCCTCCACCGGCCCCCTGCAGCCGGCGCAGGCGACGCCGTGCGACGGGCAGCGCGCGCCGCAGCCGCCGCGCGTCATGGCGCCGCAGCAGACCTCCTGGTGGTGGATCACGCGGCACCCGTTCTCCGCGGTCTTGCACTCCAGGCACACCGGGATTGCGGGCAGCTCCGGCACGGTGCCGAAGAGCAGTGAGTTCACCGTCGTGAGGAACTCCTCGCGCTCGATGGGGCAACCCGGGAGCTCCAGGTCGAAGGGCACGAAGTGGGTTGCCGGCAGAGCCTCTGCGGTGTCGAGGAAGCGCGCGGTTGCAGCGTCCCTCTCCCGGTCGAGAAGATCGCGGGGGATGAGGTTGCGCATGGCGGGGAGCCCGCCCCAGACCGCGCAGGTGCCGATGGCGACGAGGAACGACGTCCGGGCCCTGATCTTTTTCAACCGCTCGAGGTCGTGGACGGTGGCGACAACCCCCTCGACGAAGGCGATGTCGAGCCGGCAGTTGCGGTCGTTGTCCGAGGTGGTCATCTCCCAGTCGACGATGGCGACCGCGTCCGCCAGCCGCAGCAGTTGGTCCTCGCAGTTGAGGATCTGGAGCTGGTCGCCGGCGCACCCGGTGAGCCCGAAGATCCCGACTCGCGGTTTGCCGTTGCCGCGGGGAAGATGCGCGGTCATTGGTCGATCAGCTCCGGGAGGTTGATCGCGTCCCAGTACGAAAAGACCGGTCCGTGGAGACAGGTGAAGGTGTAGCCCACGGCGCAGTGGCCGCACTTCCCGACCCCGCACTCCATGCGGCGCTCGAGGCTGAGGTAGATCCGGTTCTTGCCGAAGCCGAGCGCGGCCAGCCTCTTGAGCAGGAACCGGTACAGGACCGGCGGGCCGCAGGCCGCGGCGACGGTGCGCGCGACATCGAGCTCGATGTCGTCGACCAGTTCCGTGACCACGCCGACCCTGCCCTCCCAGGGACGGCCGTTGGTGGAATCCACCGTCAGCAGGATCTCCGCGTCGCGTCGTCGGCCGTAGGTCTCGAGCTCGTCGCGGAACAGCACCTGCTCGGGCGACCGGCTGCCGTAGAGCAGGATGACCCTGCCGAAGTGTTCGCGAAGATCGATCAGGTACTGCAGCAGACCGCGGACCGGAACCATCCCGAGGCCGCCCGCGACCAGCAGAACATCCTGGTCGACGAAGCGCTCGACCGGGAAGCCGTGCCCGAGGGGACCGCGGAGGCCGACCTCGTCGCCCTCCCGCAGGTGGTCGAAGAGGAAGTTGGTCAGCACCCCGGCCCGGCGGATCGCGAGCTGGACGACCCCCGAACGGGTGGGCGAGGACGGTAGGGAGAACGGGCCTTCTCCGACCCCGACCACCGACAGCTCGACGAACTGGCCGGGACGCCAGGTGAAGCTGCGGGCGAGCTCGGGGTCCGAGAAACGGAGTTCGAAGAGGCGCGCGTCCGCCACCAGCTCCTGGATGCGCATGACCCGCGCCCGGGCCGGCAGGTAGGGGTTGGCGCCGGTGGCGAGTTCGCGCTCGAGAGAGCGCGGACGGTGCATCGGAGGCAGGCCGAGATTCACCCCGTCCCCCGCACGTGCTGAAAGACCTCGACGACGTGAATCCCGGTCGGACAGTTGTCGATGCAGCGGCCGCAGCCGACGCAGGACGGCATGCCGAACTCGCGCACGAACGCCTCCTGCTTGTGGTAGTAGCGGTTGCGCACCCGGTCGCCGCGGTCGCCGCGGAAGCTGTGACCGCCGGCTACCGTCGCGTAGTCGCGGAACAGACACGAGTCCCACGTCCGGACCCGGGCGGCGCCGCTGTCGGCCGTGACCTCGTCCGCGACGTTGAAGCACGAGCAGGTGGGGCACACCATGGAGCACGAGCCGCAGCACAAGCACTTCCTGCCGAGTTCGTCCCACACCGGGTCGTCTTTCTTCAGCTCGAGGACGAACGGCAGAGCGGTCACGTCGAGTTTGAGTTTGAAGGCTTCTTTGCGGGTGCTCAGCCGCTCGAGGTAGTGTCGGGCGTCGCGGCGGGTGGCGGGCTCGAAGAGGTGGCGGTTGGCGCGCACGATGTCATCGCCGACCGAGCTCCCGACGACCACCTGGATGCCGTCCTCGATCGGGGTCAGGAAGAGGTCGAAGCCGTCATCGGCGGTGGAGGTGTTCAGCGAGTCGCAGAAGCACCGGTCGTCCGGCCAGCACCCGTAGCCGACGACGACCAAACGCTCGCGGTTGCGCCGGTAGTACGGGTCCGGGTAGTCCGCGAGGAAAAGGAGATCGAGGATCTTCAGCGCGTGGATGTCACAGGCGTGCGCGCCGAACAGCACCTGCGCTCCGGCGTCGTTGTCGGCGCTCTCGACCGGGGTGCCGCCGGCGGCGGATTGCAACATGGTGAATCGCGGTTTGAGCAGCAGCTTCTTGAACGGGACGGCGGTGCGCAGGGCGTCGGGCCGCGCCCGCGTGACGTCGCCGTCGATCACCGCCAAGCTGAACAACCCGTCCTCGCGCTCGACCGGCGCCCAGACCCGTCCCCAGGCCGCGAGCGCCTCGAGGAACTCCGCCATCAGGTCCGGTTTCATGCGCAGGGTCTGCATTTTGTGTCAGGCAAAGTGAAATCTATCACAAAGCTGTGGTTTTCAATATGAAGTTCCGCGCCGGATTTGACAAGCCTACGGGACGGCGGCTACTTCTTCTTGAACACCGCCCGCCAGCCGGTGGCGTGGGGGACCGGGCGAAGCCGCGGCGTCCCGGCGCCGCGGAAGCTCTCGTGTGCGGGCTCGCTGACATAGAGCAGCTCCGGGTCGATGGACCGCGCCTGCTGCAATATCTGCTGGGTCCGGCGCCGCGGCGCCACGGCGTAGAGCAGGGTGATCGGTCCGTCGGGACCCTCTCCATTGAAGACTGTGACATCGTGTCCGTCCTCGCGCAGTGCGGCTGCGATCGCCTCGCCGCGCGTGGTGGAGAGGATCCGAACCACCGAAATCCCAATCGCCAGCCTGCGTTCGACGAGGATCCCGACGGCGTTGCCGGCGGCGAAACCGCCGGCGAAGGCGAGGGCGAGGAAGAAGCTCTCGTTGATCCGCGTGATGACCTGGCTCACGGCGAGGATCCAGATCATCACCTCGAAGAACCCGAGCGCGACCGCGAGGCTGAGATAGCCCTTGACGATGGCCACGGTCCGGACCGTACCGAGGGTGACATCGCAGATCCTGAGCACGAAGATCAGCAGGCAGAGCAGCCACACCGGGATCGAGGCGATCCACTCCATCAGACTTCTCCGCCCGTCTTCTTGATGACCACCAACGTGAGATCGTCCTTCAACGGCGCAAACGAACGAGCGCGGTCGAGGATCGCGTCGTGGATGCCCTTCGCCGATCGTTCCTTGTTGGCGTGGAGAATGTTCTCGAGGAGGGCCGGGAAAAAGGCCTCGCCATCTCCGCTCTCGTGCTCGGTGAGGCCGTCGGTGTGGAGCAGCAGGATGTCGCCGTCGCCCATCAGGTTGACCTCGTTCACCTTGTAGCGGGGTTTGGTGCGCAACGGACCGAAGCTCTTCGAGCTGTCGATGTCATCCTCTGAAGGGAACATCCCGAGGGGGAAAAACGACACCAGGCGATCGGGGCTGATGGTCACGAACCGTTCGTACTCGGCGGAATACACCAGCGGGGCCGGAGCTCCGGCCGAGACGAACTTGTAGTTCCCGTCCGGCGAGATCTCGCCGTAAACCAGGGTGACGTACTTCGAGACGGCGAGCGAGCGGTGGAAACGGGTGTTGAGGATCTCGAAGAGCCGGGTGGTGACCTCGCCGAACCGGTCGAGCTCATAGAGCACGCCGGTCAAGAACGCCTGGTGCAGCATGGCGGCCGCCAGGGCATCGGTGATCTGGTGGCCGGAGACATCCGCGACCATGATTCCGAGGCGACCGCGGATCTCGGAGAGTTTGGCGGCGACGGCGCCGTTGCCGGCCTCGGTGGCCTGCCGAATCCTGCGGTCGATGTCGTAGCGCTCGTCGAAGTCGAGGTAGACGATGTGGTCGCCGCCGGCGGCGCCGTTGAGGAACGTCGAGTTGCCGTAGACCTCGATGGCGCCATGCCGCGCGGGTTGCGACGGCGGGCGGATGCGGCGGACGATGCTGACGAAGTTGTCGATCTCCGGACAGCAGAATTCGCTCCCGCCCGCGTGGGAATGGGCTTCATCGTGCATTGTTGTGTCCCTCGGTCCCGGGGGCGTTGTCGGCCGTTGGAACCGTTCTTTCACTCCAGTCCGTCGATGATGGCGTTGAAGGTCGGGCTCGGCCGCATGGCCTGCTTCGCCTTGGCATCGTCGGGCAGGTAGTAGCCGCCGACATCCGCCGGTCTGCCCTGGGCCGCGAGGAGCTCGGCGGCGATCTTCTCCTCGTTGTCGGCGAGCGCCCCGGCCACCGGCGCGAAGCGGGCCTGGATGGCCGCATCCGCGGTCTGCGCCGCGAGCGCCTGGGCCCAGTACATCGCCAGGTAGAAGCTCGAGCCGCGGTTGTCGATCTCGTTGACCTTGCGCGACGGCAGCCGGCCGTTCTCCAGGTACACGGCGATGGCTGAGTCGAGCGTCTCGGCGAGAATCTTCACCTTCTTGTTGCCGGTCTTCTCCGCCGCCAGCTCGAGCGAGGGCACGAGCGCGCAGTACTCGCCGAGGGAGTCCCAGCGCAGGTGGCCCTCCTTCATGAACTGCTGGACGTGCTTGGGGGCCGAGCCGCCGGCGCCGGTCTCGAAGAGGCCGCCGCCTTCCATGAGCGGGACGATGGAGAGCATCCGCGCGCTCGTTCCGAGCTCGAGGATGGGGAAGAGATCCGTCAGGTAGTCACGGAGGACGTTGCCGGTCACCGAAATGGTGTCCTCGCCGCGGCGGACGCGCTCGAGGGAGAACCGCATGGCGTCGACGGGCTTCATGATGCGGATGTCGAGGCCCTCGGTATCGTGATCTCCGAGGTACTCTTCGACCTTCTTGATGACCTCGGCGTCGTGCCCGCGCCCCTCGTCGAGCCAGAAGATCGCCGGCGATCCGGTGGCCCGGGCCCGCGTCACCGCGAGCTTGACCCAGTTCTGGATCGGCGCGTCCTTGGCCTGGCACATGCGGAAGATATCGCCGGTTGAGACCTTTTGCCGGAGAAGCGTGGCCCCCGAGGCGTCGACGATGCGAAAGACGCCGTCGGCCGGAGCGGTGAAGGTCTTGTCGTGCGAGCCGTACTCCTCGGCCTTTTGAGCCATCAAACCGACGTTGGCGACATTGCCCATGGTGGCGGGGTCGAACTGGCCGTTGCGCTTGGCGTCCTCGAGGATTTCCGAGTAGATGGTCGCGTAGCACCGGTCGGGGATCATGGCGATGCAGTCCTGGAGCTGATCGTCGTTGTTCCACATCCGGCCGCCGTCACGGACGACGTTGGGCATCGAGGCATCGACGATGATGTTGTTGGGCACGTGCAGGTTGGTGATGCCCTTGCGTGAGTCGACCATGGCGAGGGCGGGCCGGGTTTCGTAGACAGCGTTGATGTCGGCCGCGATCTCGGCGGCCTTGTCGGCCGGCAGCCGATCGAGCTTGGCGAGGACATCGGCGAGGCCGTTGTTGACGTTGGCGCCGATCGCTTCGAGGGTGCCGGCGTGCTTGTCGAGGGCCGCGGCATAGTAGACCGAGACGCAGTGGCCGAACATGATGGGATCGGAGATCTTCATCATGGTCGCCTTGAGGTGGAGCGAGAGCAGGACTCCGTCTTTCCTGGCTTCCTCGATCTGCCCGGCGTAGAACGCGCGCAGCGCTTTGACGTTCATCACCGAGGCGTCGATGATCTCGCCGGCCTGGAGGGCCAGACCCTTCTTCATCACCGTCGCCGATCCGTCGCCGGCGACAAACTCGATCTTCACCTCGGTCGGAGCCTCGAGGGTGGTCGACTTTTCCGACTCGAAGAAATCCCCGCCGTTCATGTGCGCCACGCGGGCCTTGGAGCCCGACGCGGGCCACGGCTTCATCATCTTGTGCGGGAATTTCTGGGCGAACTTCTTGACCGCGGCCGCCGGCCGGCGGTCGGAATTGCCCTCGCGGAGCACCGGGTTGACCGCGGAACCGAGACAGACGGCGAATCGCTCGCGGAGCGACTGTTCCTGCGCGGTTTTCGGCTCCTCCGGGAAATCGGGGATGTCGTAGCCCTTGGATTGCAGCTCGGCGATGGTCTCCTGGAGCTGCGGGATCGAAGCCGAGATGTTGGGCAGCTTGACGATGTTGGCTTCGGGGGTCTTGGTCAGGGCGCCCAGTTGAGCGAGATAATCCGGGATCTTCTGATCGTCGGACAGCGTGTCGGGGAAGTTGGCGATGACCCTGCCCGCGAGCGAGATGTCGCGGGTTTCGACATCAACGCCGGTGCCCTTGGTAAACGCCTGCACGATGGGAAGCAGGGAGTAGGTCGCCAGCGCCGGCGCCTCGTCGATTTTTGTCCAGATGATCTTGGAAGAGGCCATGTTCCACCCTTCAGTGTACTGTTATTGCCGCGATCCGGCGTGGTAGTCTAGCGCGTCTTGGCGGCCGCTGTCAGCCGTTTTCGCGGTGTTTTCTGCGATATTGTGAAGAATCGCACAACAGCGGAGGGCGAGCAATGCGGTTTTCAGGTCGACCGGGAGCGGGAGAGCGGCTCGGCCGGACCGGAGAGAAGGACTCGAGTGGCTTATTGATGCGTCGTCTTCTCGACCCTCGTCTGATCGTGCTCGTGTGCGTGCTGGTTGTCTGCGGGTTCCCCGACCCGGCGTTCCCGCTCGATCCCGACCTGCCGCTGCCGCTCTTTCGCTGGGACCGATGGAGCGGCGATGACCTGCCGGCGCGCAGCGTTCGGGGCGTGGTCTACGGTACCGACGGCTATCTCTGGTCGCCTTCGTACGGGGGTCTCATTCGCTTCGACGGCCAACGGTTCGAGGCATTCAACCCACCCGAGGACTTCGGCGTCACGGCCAACGGGTTCACCGCCGCGAGTCCCGGCATCGACACGGGGCTCTGGCTCGGCGGCACCGGCGGCAGCGTCTACCGGTTCGTCGATGGTGAATTCTCCTGTGTGCTGCAACCCGGAGACTCGGAGATCAACACCATCGTCGCCATCCTCGACACCGGCGCCGGCGGGGTCTGGGTCGGGGGAACCAAGGGTCTTGTCCATCTCGATCGGCTGGGTTCGGGATGGACGAACACCAGGGTGGACGACCTCGCCGATCTCGGAATCGCGGGGCTCGCGGCGGACGGCGACGGGGCGGTCTGGGCCGCGACCGACCGCGGTTTGTGGCGCCTGGCGGCGGGAGATCCACCGCTGCGTCACCCGCGGTTGGCCGATGTCGCGGTCCTGTCGGTCACCGCGGATCCCGCCGGCAGGATCTGGATCTGGGTGGATGGCCGGGGACTCGGAATGGTCCCGCCCCAATTCTCATCGGCGATCGAAATCGTCCCCACCGAGGGGCTGACCGAGGTCGACGTCCTCTATTTCGACCGCGACGGCGCCTTGTGGCTCGGCAACTCGTATTCGCTCCATCGGCTCGCCGGGGGGCATCTCGAACGGTGGCCCGATCCGGTCGACGGCGGCGCGCTGAGCATCACCGAGGATCGTGAGGGCAGCCTCTGGTTCAGCAGCTACTACCAGGGGCTGGTTCGGCTGGCCGAGGGCAAGTTCACGGTCTTCTCCACCGACGAGGGGCTCAACAACGAGGTCGTCCACACCATGGTCGAAGACCGAGACGGTGCGATTTGGGTCGGCTCCGATCAGGGTCTCAATCGAATCCGGAACAATGCTGTGGAGTCGATTCCCCCGCCCCTCGACGAGCTCGGAGATCAGGTCGTGCTCTCGCTCGCGACGGACCCCGACGGCGGACTGTGGATCGGCACCCTGGAGGACGGACTCGACCATTGGGACGGACGAGGACTTTCCCATGTGGGTCCGGAGCAGGGGCTCGATGAACCCGGTCTGAGACGCCTCCTCAGCGACGGCAACAGGCTCTGGATCGGGTCGTTCAAGGGGCTCTTCGCGCTCGAGGACGGCCGGATCGAACACTGGTCCCGGGAAGACGGGTTTCTCAACGACTTCATTCTCGCCATCGAGCGTGGTCGTGACGGAACCATGTGGATCGGCACCGACGGCGGCGGGCTCTACGCCCTGAAGGACGGACGGATCCGGGGGATCACCACCGATGACGGTCTCCCCTCGATGTTCATCACCGATATCCACGGAGATCCATCCGGCTCCCTCTGGATCGCCACCGCGGCCGGCATCTGCCGATTGAAGAACGGCGAATTCGCCACCGCGACCGGCGACGACGGTCTCGTCGGACGAGCCTTCTTCCAGATCCTGGAGGATGACCAGGGTTTCATGTGGATGACCAGCGAAGAGGGGATCTCCCGGGTGAACAGGAAGGACCTCGAGTCGCTCTTGGATGGCGGTTCCGGCCCGGTGGCGGCGGTGCACTTCGACCGGGCCGACGGGCTTCAGGCGGTCAAGATGACCGGCATTGCCAAGGCCGTCAAGGCCGCCGACGGTCGCCTCTGGTTCTCCACCATGAGCGGCGCCGCGGTAGTCGATCCCGCGGATCTGGTCTTCAATTCGGTCCCGCCGCCGGTCTATGTCGAGGCCGTCATGGGAGACGGGCGGCCGTTGCCGATCATCGCTGACCATGTCGAGGTGCCGGCGGGGGCCAAGAACCTCGAGATCCGATACAGCGGCCTGAGCTTCGTCTCACCCGACAAGGTGCGCTTCCGGTACCGGATTGCAGGTTACTCCGATGACTGGCAGGAGACCGGAACCCGGCGGACCGCGTACTTCACCAACCTGTCGCCCCGCACCTATCGTTTCGAGGTGACCGCCTGTAACAACGACGGTCTGTGGAACGAGCGGCCGGCGGTTGTCAGCTTCACCATTGAGCCGCGTTTCCACCAAACGTGGGGTTTCTACCTCGCCTGCGCGTTCGGTCTGTTCTTTCTCGGTCTGAGTGTGGCGATGATCCGGGTGAGGGCGCTCAAACGGCGGGAGCGCGTTCTCGCCGATCTCGTCGATGAGCGGACCCGGGAGCTCGCGGTTGCCAACACCCAACTCGCACGCCTGGCGCGTCTCGACGACCTGACGGGTATTGCCAACCACCGGCGGTTTCGAGAGTTCTTCGACCAGGAGTGGCGGCGATGCCTGCGGGCCGGTCAGCCGTTGGCGGTCATCATGATCGACATCGATCACTTCAAGCAGTACAACGACCGCTATGGACACCAAGAAGGAGACGAGGCCCTGCGCAGGGTCGCCGACATCATCCATCGGGCCACGCGCCGGCCCGGCGATCTCGCGGCCCGCTACGGCGGGGAAGAATTCGTCATCGTCCTGACCAACACCGGTGGCGAGGGCGCAGCCGTCCTCGCCGAGTCGATCCGCCGGGACCTCTTCGATGCCGAGATCCTTCACGAAGGCAGTGCGTGCGGCCGGATCACGCTCAGCGCCGGGGTCGCGACGATCATCCCGGCACAGGGCGTCGAGTCGGACACCCTCGTCAGCCGGGCCGATGACGCCCTTTATCGGGCCAAGGCCGCAGGCCGAAACCGGGTCGAGGTCGCCGATTGAACCCGGAGGGCTGAGTCGGCCGGCCGCGGATTTCCGCCGGCCGCGGCGGCAGGGACGTGCCGGGCCAACTGGAGCACATAGCTGTTGAGGTTCCTCAACGGCGGCAGCTCGATCTCGAGCTCCGGACGCGGTGGCTGACCCGGCTCTTTCAGTTGATGTCGGTCTTTTTCTCTGTCGCCGGGTTCTCGAGCAGCTCGACGACGGCGGTGTGGCCGTTCTGCCGTGCGAAGCTCAGGGCGGTGTCGCCGTCGACATCGACGAGGGCGGGATTTGCGCCGCGATCGAGCAGCAGCCGCACGACCTCGGTCTGGCCCTCGGCCGCGGCGGTCATGAGCGCCGTGAATCCCTCGAGCGTCCCCTGGACATCGATCTCGGCGCCGGCGTCGAGCAGGATCTCGACGGTGTCGACGAAGGGGCCGCTCGCAGCGTACATCAGCGCCGTCCGACCGTTGCTGTCCGTGAGGTCGACCTTCGCGCCCCGGGTCAGGAGGTAGCTGACCACGTGGCGGTGGCCGTTGAAGGCGGCGAAGATCATGGGGGTCCGGCGTTCGGCGTCCACCGCGTCGGCGGGGGTTCCGGCGGCCACGAGTCGCTCGACATCGGCGAGGTTGCCGACATACGCCGCCTCGAAGAGCGCGAGCTCCTCGGGTGTCGGCGGCGCCAGCTGGGCGGCCGTAGGCGTAACGAAGAACGCGAGAAGACCGGCGGCGATGAACAGAGATTTCATGCCCTCACCATACCTCGAACTTCTCGCCCCTCGACGCCGGCGGTGCACACGGGGCGGTCGGCCGCCGGCGGCGTGCATTCAAGAGGATGCCGCCGCTCAGTTCCCCGTTTGCACCAGATCGGCCTTCTCGAGCGCGAGCTTGTCGGCCGTGGCCGTGTTGATGCGGTAGACCCACGAGCCGTGAAAACGGTTGAAGCGCGAGATCTCGTCGGCGCGGGCGAGGATCTCGGCCTTGCCCTCGAGCTCCTCGGTGCTTTCGTCGCGATCGACGCTCACCTGGTTGACGGTGTGGTAGCCGACGATCTGGAGAAAGTGCTCGCCGTCGCGCTCGGCCAGGGCCAGGCGGTAGCCGGAGCCGTCGGTGAGCCGGACATCGGCCACCTGCCGCACGGCGAGACCGTTCAGCTTCTCGTCGTCGGCGAGAAAGACCTCGTCGAAACGGAGAGCGCTGAGAATGCCCTTGACCCGACTCATGGCCGAGGCGTTCTCCTGCTCGCCGGCGGGAACCCGGTCGAGCTCGAGGCCGTCCTCGGTGCGGACCACCGAGAAGTCGGGGCCGTCGATGCGCTCGATCCTCTCCGCGGGGATGTTGACGATCTCCTTGGCCAGGAAGCTGTCGGCCGAAGGGCTGAGCGAGACGCGGCGGGTGCTGAGATAGGCCGGCCCGCCGTCGCCGTCGATCCGACGCAGGTAGGTGCCGTCGCCGCCGGCGAAGGGCTTGCCGAGGCGCAGCTGCACCATGTCGGCGCCGTCCGCGGCGCGCAGCTCGAGCTCGGTCATTTCCGCCGAGTCGGCGGTCAGGCCGAGCTCGCGATAGAGGTCGTCGCCGGCGCCGACCTCCTTGTCGAGCTCGAGCTCGACGAGGGAGCGGAGGACCCGGTTCACCGATTCGTTGGTGGCGGGATAGCCGTGGATCTCGCTGACGGTGAAGCCGCCCTCGCCGCGCTTCAGGGTGACATGATCGTCGCCCTTCTTGATGACGATCTCGGCGATGTTGTCGGGGTTGAGGCTCGGCAGAAGACGCCGGCCGCGCTCGAAGCGGTCGGCGCGGACCAGGCTCGACCGGTAGGTCCAGACCGAGGCCGCGAGCAGCACGACGGCGATGATCGCCAGAGTTCGGTTGAGCTTCATGACCGGCCCCCCTCCATGGTCTTCTGACGCACTTTTCGTCGGATGAAGAGCACGATACCCATGATCAGCACCAGGGTCGGCATGAACCCCATGATGGAGAAGCGGACCCAGCGTTCCTCGGACTCCAACGCCGCCCGCTGCGCCTTGCGGATGTCGCGCAGCTCGCGCTCGGCCTCGCGGACCCGGCCGTTGAGCTCATCGACATCGTCTTGGAGCGTCTTCTGGAACAACGCCGCGTTGCGCCGGCTGAGCTCGCCCTGCTTGTTGCGGATCTCCTCCTGGAAGGCGGTGATCTCTTCGCGCAGCTCGCGTTCGCGCTCGCGGGTCTGGTCCTCGGCGGCCGCCTCGATCGTCTCGAAAAGGACGAAGGGTCGGCGGATGCTGTTCTTGGCGCGGACGCTCATGAGCTCGGGGGCGCCGAGGAGATAGTCGACCGCGTTGAGCAGGAGCTTGTGGTTGTCGTTGACCGCAACGGTGCCGAAGAGGCTGTTCTGGAAGGCGATCTGATCGGCGATGACGTCGGTGTCGGCGACGATCAACACGGTTGCCTCGGCGCGGCGATCTTCGGGCACGGGCTCGGTGGTCACCACTTCGGCATCGTCCGCCGGCGGCAGCTCGACTCCGGGCGGCAGCCCGGCCGGTCTCTCGGGCGTGACCGACGGGAAGCTGGCCCCCTCGGGGAAAGCCGATGGCAGGACGCCCCGGATGAGGGCGGCGAGAACGATGGGTTTGTCGCCCTTGGAAAAGGCGTCGAGGAGCCGCGCTGGGTTGTTGGCGTCCATGAACGTGAGGGCGCCGCCAGCGCTCGGAAAACCGGCGCTCATCCCGAGGGTGGCGCCCTCGGCGGTGGTGGTGATCAGCGGCGTCACCGTGACCCCCTCGGGGGCGTCAATGACGAGGCTGCCGGCCATGAAGAGCCGCAGTTGCTCCAGCCCGCGGGTGATGGGGTGGTCGGTGGCGATGGTGCGGTCGCGGGTTTCGGAATCGATGCTGAGATCGACGATGACCGGCTCGACGCCGCTCCTCCGGCCGACCTGGCGTCGGGTGGCGAGCGCGAGATCGGCGGCGACGCGATCATCGATCCGGGTCACGCCCCAGCTTTCGGAGAGCCGGTTGAGGCTCGAGGCCGGGGCGTACTGCAATCCGGCCATTGGGTTCTGCGGGTTGGGCGGCGGCTGGTCGTTGATCGAGAACGGATCCTCGAAGATGAGGATGCTGCCGCCGGTGGCGACCCACTCATCGATGGCCCACAGGGTCTTGGTGGAGAAGTCGCGGGGGTGGATGACGACCAGCAGATCGACATCGTCGGGGGAGATGTGGTCGGTGTCGGGATCGATGCGGCGCACCTCGTAGCGTTCCTGAAGCAGGCGAACGGCGATCCACGGCTGCGGCGCCTGCCGGCCCTGGGCGGCGAGGAGCTGCGCCATGTAGGGATCGGCCGACGGCATGACCTCGAGGCTCGAGAGGATGCCGATCCGCTGGCTGGACGGCCACAACAGCTCGAAGATCCGGCGCGAGATCTCGTACTCGACATCCTCCTGGCGATCGGGCCAGAGGAACTCGATGACATCTTTGGAACCGGTCTGGGTCTCCAGGACCAGGCCGAAGAAGAAGAGATCGCCGTGCTGGTTGATGGGCTTGCCGTCGAGGCCGGCGTCGAGGGCCTGCTGGGCTTCGTCGCTGTCCGGTTTCGGGTCGACGGTGTGCACCCGGACCTTGCCGCCGCCGCCGCGTTCGTACTCCCGCAGCAGCGCCTGGAGATAGTCCTCGTAGACGATGAACTGCTTGATGAAGCTCGGCAGCGATTTTCCTGTGGTCTCCGAGAAGTAGAGGGTGATGTCGATGGGCTCGCTTCCCTCGTCCTGCATCTTCCGGAGAATCTCGCGCGTGCCCTCGGTCAGCGAGTAGAGGCGGTCCTCGGTGACGTCGACGCGCACCGCCTCGGTCATTCGGGTGACGACGTGGATGGCCAGGATGGTGATGACGGCCACCAGGAGGACGGTGATGATGTGCCTGGTCTTCATGGCTCACCCCCTCACGATGCCTTGGTCCGGTCGAGGACCAGCATCCCGGCCGCCAGCCAGCCGAGGGTGAAGGCGGCGAAGAAGAAAAGCGTCCCGAGCTGAACCAGTCCCCGGGTCAGGCTGTCGAAGTGATCGACCACGCTCAGGCTCGCCGCCACCTGCTCGACATAGCCGCCGAAGATCGAGCCGATGACCTGCTGGGTCTGGGGAAGGCCGATGAGCAGGAAGAGGACGCAGCCGGCGACGCCCAGGATGAAGGCGACGACCTGGCTCCGGGTGGCGGCCGAGAACGCCATCCCGATGGCGAGATAGGCGCCCGCAGCCAACAGGCATCCGAAGTAGCCGGTGGCGATCACCCCCCAGTCGGGGTTGCCGAGGCGTTCGGCTTGGAAGGCGACCGGGGTCGTCAGAAGAAGCGAAAAACCGAGGAAGGACCACCCTGCGATGAACTTGCCGAGGTAGGCGCCGGGGAGGGTCACCGGCAGGGTGAGCAGCAGCTCGACGGCGCCGGTCTTGCGCTCCTCGGACCACAACCGCATCGCCACCGCCGGCACCAGGACCACGAAGATCCACGGAATGGCGCTGAAGAAGGGATCGAGGCTCGCCTGGCGGAGCTCGAGGAAGCGGCCGAAGTCGCGCGACACGGTGAGGTAGCCGCTGGCGACGAGGAAAATGACGATGAAGATGTAGCCCAGAGGCGACGAGAAATAGCCCTGGAACTCGCGCCGGAAGACGGCGTCGAAACCGGTGAAGCGGCTCATGCGGACACCCCCTGGGTCATGCTGCGGAAGAGCTCGTCGAAACGGCCCTCCTGAAGGTGGACGCTGTGGATGATGCGGCCCTCGAGCAGCGGCAGCAGCTCGGGCAGGTGGTTGCCGCCGTCTGCGGGCACGACGTCGAAGCCCGACTCGCCGCGCCGCACGACGGTCCTGCACCAGGCCTGCTCACCGATCACCATGATCAGGTCCTCGGCGGGGTCCTCAACCGTGACCCGGATGACGTTGTGGTTGGGCGCTCTGGCGAGAAGTCCCTCGGGCGTCGAGTCCACCAGCAGCCGGCCCTCGGAGATGATCACGGCCCGGTTGCAGACCTTCTCGGCCTCGTCGAGGATGTGGGTCGACAGCACGATGGCCTTCTCTTCGGCGAGCTTGGAGATGAGCCCCTGGACGAGAGCTTTCTGGTTGGGGTCGAGGCCGTCGGTGGGCTCGTCGAGAATGAGGACCTCGGGGTCGTGGATCAGCGCCTGGGCGAGACCGACCCGCCGTTTGTAGCCCTTGGACAGGGTGTCGATGGTCTGGTGCTCGACCCGCCGCAACCCGGTCATGGTGACGACCTTGGCGATGGCGGTCTCGGCGTCGTCCACCGCGCGCGCGGCGGCGATGAAGCCGAGGAAACCGCGCACCGTCATCTCGCCGTAGGCAGGCGCGTTCTCGGCGAGGTAGCCGATCCGTCTTCGCGCCTCGAGCGAGTGGCGCGCCATGTCGAAACCGGCCACCGACACCGAACCCCGGTCGGGTTCGATAAAACCGGTGATCATCCGCATGGCGGTGGTCTTGCCGGCGCCGTTCGGGCCGAGAAAGCCGAGCACGTCGCCGCGGCGGACCTGGAAACTGATGCCGTCCACGGCGCGGATCGCGCCGTAGTGCTTGACCAGGTCGCGGACGTCTATCAGGAGTTCGGATGCCATCGTCTCCTCCTCAACCTCCACTGGAGTGCGATTGCGTGTGGCAGGATGACCGCCCATGGCGTCAGATTGGCACGGTGATGCCGCAAATCCTCACGTGCAGGCTCATCCTTCCGACATCTTGACGACGAGAAGCAAACTGCGTGCCTGCCGAGTCCGGTCGCTGGAGCGGCTATATTTGCTGACATCGAGGAGGACTGATGGCTGACGGAACGATGGGCATCCTGCTCGGATCGGACCTCGATGTGGCGACCCAACTGCGCTGGGGGGTGCGGCTGGCCGAGGCGCGCTCGTTGGATCTGCTCATCCTCCAACACGTCGACAGCAAGGAGGAGACCACGGTCGAGCCCGCGCTGGAGAAATCGGCGTCGGAGAAGGCATCGCCGGTGGCTCGGCAGGTGATGGATCTCATCGCGTCCTCGCCAGGTCTCCGCGCGGCGGGGGAAGGCGACGCGGATCGGGCGGCCGAGGGTGAGAGCGGCGCGATCACCGTTCGGCTCAAGGAAATCCGCTGTGAAGGGGCGCAGACGCTGCGCGAGCGGGTCCTGGTCCAGATCCGCAAGAACCGGCTCAAGCTCTGCACCGCGGCGCGGCGGGATCTGGCGACCGCCGATGCCGATCTCAACCGTGAACGTCGGCTTCTTCTCCGCTATTCACCGTGCGAGGTCATCTTCTGCTATGGGTTTGAGCCGACCACCGATCTGAGCCGGGTCCTGGTCGGCGCCGGAGATGGCGCGCACGCCGCCGCCGCCCTCCGATTGGGCCGTGATCTGGCGGCAGCGTCGGGTGAGGGGTTCACCGCGGTGCGGGTCAACCCGAACATCGGCCCCGACGCCGAGCGGGTCGGTGCGCGGCGCCTCGACTCCGAGCTTCGGAGGGCCCTCGGGGAAAACCCGCCCGATATCAAGCGCCGGGTGGTGGTCGACGATCAGATCCACCGCGGTCTCCGCCAGGCGTGGGAGGAGGGCGGATACGGGCTTGTCGTCGTCGGCGCCTCGCGTCGCGGGATTCTCGGCCACCAGCCCGGGCGGGGAGCGTCGGCCAAGCTCGCGAAGGGCGATACCGGGCCGGTCGTCGTCATCGTCAGTGCGGGCGCGCCGATCAGGAATCGCTTCCGCGCCCTGGTCGAGGGCGCGGTCGAACGATTCGTCCCGCAGATCGACCGCGACAACCGGATCTCCCTCGTCGACCGCGTTCAGTCGAGCTCGAACTGGGACTTCGACTTCTTCGCCCTGATGGTGCTCTCCACCGTGATCGCCGCCATCGGTCTCGAACAGAACTCGGCGGCGGTGGTCATCGGCGCCATGTTGGTGGCGCCGATGATGACCCCGCTGCTGGGCCTCGGGCTCGCCCTCGTTCAGGGCAACCCGGTCCTGGCCAGGATCTCCATCCGCGCGGTGCTCCTCGGGCTGGGGGTCTCGCTCCTCGTCGCCTTCCTCACGGGGCTGCTGTCTCCGGGCTTCGCCGAGCCGACCCGGGAGATGCTCGGCCGGGGCGGTCCGGGAATGCTCGATCTCATCGTCGCCTTCGCCTCCGGTCTCGCCGCCGCGTACGCTTCTTCACGCCCGGGCCTGCTTGCGGCGCTGCCGGGCGTC
>JAHECW010000106.1 GCA_024641545.1 Acidobacteriota bacterium | reverse complement strand
TGTCGGCAGCGGCCGCTCCTCTTCTCTGGCCCGCACGAGCGGAAGGACGGGGTCGAACCGGATTTCGATCGAATTCGAGCCGGCGTGCACGAGCTTCTTGACATCGAACTCCCAGGTCCGGAACATGTTGTCGGTCCTGGCGATTTCGGTGCCGTTGACACGGATCGCCGCCAACGTGTCGAGACCGTCACAGTGCAGAAGGATGTTCTCGTGCAGGAGGTAATCGGCGGGCACCTCGAATGACCTTCGGTAGATCCATGCCTTGTCGCTGACCCACTGCACGCGCGACTCGTTGTCGCGGAAAAAAGGGTCAGGGATCCGTCCGGCAGCGAGCAGATCGGTGTGAATGGATCCGGGGACCTGGGCGGGGAACCAATCCTGGGTGCCTGCGGCCGACACCTCCCACGCGCCGTCCAGGTCGCGGCGAACCACCGCCGTCTGGCCGGTCTGCACGCACAGACATGATTCCACCACGGTCAGCGTCCAGATGATCGTTCGTATCCTCGCAATCATCGTCATCCTCCTCGATGCGCGCCGGGTTCGCGTGTCCGCATTGATTCGAACCACGCGACATTACATCAGTGGAAACCACAATTGCAGCAATTCGTGGCGGGTTTTCCGCAGCTCCACAGCCTCGGCGGCGGGGAGGTCCCTTACCTTCAGACTGGGGCTTGACTCTCGATAAAGGTACCTGTCTGTCAATTCCAATTACTACGGAACTGCGGACCGGGCACCCACGGGGAGAGACAATCACAATTCAACAAATGTGAACGTGGCACCCATCCATAGAGGCACCCATCATCCATCTGGTACCTTTCGGAAGCTTGCCGGTGTGAGATGCAGGCGTTACATTGTTAGCTACCTTTGGTGCGGTACGTCTGATTTTGGGAGGAGGAAAGCATGCACGGAATCAGGTCGAGAGCGTGGCTCGCGGTGCTCGCAGTGGTGGTGTTCGTGACGCCCGTGGCGATCGCCCAGGACAACACCTCGGTGGCGGACGAGGTGGCGGCCGAGTTGGCCTCAGCGGCAGCATGGGAGGCATCGCCGGTGTACGGGAACTCACCGACGGCGATTGCCGGACACGAGCCGGACGTGACGGTGTTCTTCTCGAACTTCGACAGTGACAACGGCGGCCTCACCGGCAGCCGAGACTGGGCGTGGGGCACGGCATACGCCTGGTCGGCAGTCAGCTGTGACAGCACGCCGGCGCCGCCCGCTGGCCCGTACTCCGGCGCCGGGATGTGGGCGACTGTGCTCAACACCTGCTACAGCAACCTCGGCAACAACCAGGGCTCGGGTAGTGGGACCTGCAGCAACACCAACACAACCGACGACAGCATCCTGAGCCTGACCGTCGATCTCAGCGCCTACACCGCGGCGACCCTGACGTGGTACGAGTGGCTCGACGTCTTCTCCTACTTCGACTGGACCGAGGTGCGGGTCAACAACACCTCGGTGTCCACCTTTTGTCCGTCGAGCTACGCCGCGCCGACGGCATGGGTCCAGCAGGCTGTCGACCTGACCCCCTTTGCCGGCGGGTCGGTCACCGTCGAGTGGCACTTCATGGCCTCCACCGTGATCAATCGGGCCGGCTGGTACATCGACGACGTGCTCGTGGACGGCACCCCGGTGCCGGTCGAGCTGCAGAGGTTCAGCGTCGACTGACCGTCTCGACGGCGGACCGCCAGCCGAGCGACCACCGCGGAGGAAGCCCCGGCGGTGTCGAATCGGTACCACGTATCACAATCTCACATTCCGCCGTTTCCCAAGCGAAAACATCACAATGTGATACGTGGCACCTGCCCCGATCACGGCGAGGAGGCGTCCCACCGAGTCGTATCGCCGGTCTCGAAGCCGTCGGCGAAGAGCCCGAGGAAGTCGAAGGTCGCGGTGCACGAGATGTCCCCTGTCATCGTGACGGATCCGTCGTCGCAGTCCGCGTCGCCGCTCCAACCGGCAAACGCTGATCCGTCGGCCGCGGTCGGGGTCAGGGTCACGAATTCCTGATCCGCGAACGGAGCGGCGCATGCCCCGGCCGGGCAGTCGATTCCCGCTGGTGAGCTGGTCACCGTGCCGCGGCCGATACCGTCCATGGCGATCGCCAGGGTGCGGCCCGGCCAGGTGGTGACGCTGAAAGTGTCGGTGACACCTCCGATGTCCAGTGTGAGATCGGTCGTCGTCCCGTACGATCCAGCCGACGTTTGACCGGCTTGCACGAGATCACTATTCAGTACCAATCCCGGAGTATTGACCCAGCTGCCGCCGTTGATCCGGTACTCACAGGCGACTCCGGTGCACGAGGTGATCTCGATGGTCGTCGGTGCGTTGATCCCGGTGACGGCGATGGTGTTGGAGGACACCACGGTGTCGAGGGCAACGTCGGTGAGATCATCGAACACGAACGGGTCCGGGACCGTGTCCTGGGGCACGCACTTGCCCGCGCTCCCGGCGCGGTAGATTTCCTGGATCTCGGCGGTGGTGAGTTCGGTTGCGTAGATGGCGAACTCGTCGATCCGGCCGTCGGTGGTGAGGTGGTGGGTCGGTGGTTTCATCGCGCCGATGGTCAGGCTCTCGACGGTGCTGTTGAGCGTCGTCGTCTTGGACCAGGTGTCGGTCAACTGTCCGTCGACGTAGAGGTTGACGTTGTCGGGCATCACCGTGGATCCGTCCCAGGTGACCGCGATGTGGCGCCAGGCGCCGACGTCGACGCCCACGCTCGAGCCGTAGACATCACCGGGAGAAGCGCCGTAAAGGACACTCCGGATGGTACCGGAGGTCACATCGAGAGCGTACGAGGTGGCGGTCACGGTTCCATCCGCATCGCCCTTCGCGACGATCAGCGCGTCGGGCAGGTCGTCCATGTTCACCCAACCCTCGGCCGAGAACGGACCGGTGATGTCGAGCGAGGCCGAGTGCGGAACCTCGACATAGTCCGGTGAGGCGTCGTCGTCGAAGCTGAAGGCGCGGCCGACGGCCCCGGACCCGTAGCCGACGCCGTTCATCTCGGCGCCGTGATTGCCACCTATGTTGTCGAGTGCGTCGCCCTCTCCGCGCCACCAGGCCATGAGACCGGCCGGCGCCGGCGCGCACTCCCGGCAGTGGCCGTTGCGGCCCGCCGCGTAGCTCGCGCGGATCTCGTCGAGCGAACGGGAGCGGTCGAAGAGCTGGATCTCGTCGAGCAGACCGGTGAAGCCCTGGTCGGCCCAGGCGCAGTCGGCGACCGAGCCGAAGCGCAGGGGGGGGTTGTTGGTGTCCGGGCCGAGGACCATCGCGTTGCTCGCCACCGGTTGTCCGTTGACGACGATGGTCGCGATCGCCCCGTCGAAACGGACCGCGACGTGCGTCCAGGTCCGGAGGGGCAGTCTGTCCGGTGTCGTGCAGACGCTGCCGCCGCTGTGGGTGAAGCAGAAGAGATTGGCGCTCTGGTGCCACACCATCTGGTAGTTCCACGGGGTCGAGGTGCAGTCGTAGCGCTTGCTGAAGAGGTGCTGGGCGTCCTGGTTCGTGGCGCGCCACGCCCAGAGCTCGATGGTCATGGGATCGGTCGGAGAGAAGCTGAGGTCGGCGCTGTGCGGCACCTCGACGAAGTCGCCGCCGTCGGGCAGAGAGATCGCCGAGCCGACGAGGGCGGGCGCGAAGGCCGCGTTGTTCATCGCCGTGCCGTGGTGGCCGCCGGCGCTGTCGAAGCCGCTGCCCTCGCCGCGCCACCAACCGATCTGGCCGGCGGCGGGCTCGACGCAGGCGCCGCAGGCGCCTGCGGTGGCGGCGTTGAAGAGCATCTCGACCTGAGGTTGTCCGAGAGTCCCGGTCGCGGCCATGACCTCGTCGATGGCGCCGGTGAAGGGCTCGAAGGTCCCGGCCGACGAGCCCCACTGGCCGGCGCCGATCCCGGCCTTGGCGTCGGCGGCGCCGATCACGTTGATGCCTGGAATGACGACCGGCGCTGCCGCTTCGACCCCATCGACCCAAAGACGGAGCAGGCTCGAGCCGCTGTCGCGGACGGCGACCACGTGATGCCACGCGCCGTCCGAAAAGACCTGATCAGAGACCACCGAAGCAGCCAGGCCGCCGGACTGGTCGATGACCAGGAACTCGACCTTGCCGGAGGTCTCCATGCGCAACCCCCAGCTGCCGCCGCTGCTGCCGTTGTGATAGCGGATGATGTTGCCGTAACCCGTGGTGTTCGTCTTGAACCACGCGGCGAGGCCGAAGCTGGCCGTTCCGAAGTCCCAGAAATCGCTGTCGGGCAAGCGGACGACGTCGTCGGAACCGTCGAACTCGAAGGCGCGTCCGACATGTCCATCCGCGAAGCTCGCGCCGTTGTCCGGGACCCCGTTTTGGTTGGCGACGGCGTCGTCGCCGCTGTCCTCGGCGCGCCACCACGAGGCGGTCGCGTGGGGGAGAAGGGTGCAGGGGCGGCAGTTGCCGTCGACGCCCGCGGTGTAGACGGCGAGCACCTCGGCGGCGTCGAGGGCCCGGTCGAAGAAGCGGATTTCGTCGATCTCGCCGTCGAATGGGTCGCCGCCGAAGTTCGTGGCGTCCCCGAGGCGAAGGGGGTTCGCGGTCGACGAGACTGCCTGGCGGGGGATGGTCCACGTCGGGTCCGTTGCCCCGTCGACGTAGAGCGTGACCGTGGCGCCGTCGGATGTCACCGCGAGGTGGTGCCAGTTGTCGAGGTTCACGATCTGATCCGTCTGCAGGTTGACCGCCCACCCGTTGAAACCGACGAGGGCGATCTGCTGCTGGTGAACACGGATATCCCAGCCCTGACCGCCGTCCGGATGGCTCTTGCCGATGAGGTAGGCCCCGTTCTGAGAGCTGTCGGCGTTGAACCAGAGATCGACGGTGAAGGGCGCCGACCCGAGCTCGCCGGCGCCGGCGGCGTTGATGTCAACCCGCGCTCCCGATCCGTCGAAGGTGAACGCCTCACCGACAATTCCGGATGCATACCCGGCGGTGCCGACGAGCTGGCCGTTCCAGGCGCCGAAGACATCGCCCGCATTGCCGTCGCCGCCCCACCACGCCGTGACGCCGGCCGGCGGGTCGAGGCACAGGGCGCCGGCCGGGAGAGCGAGCGCCAAGGTGGTGAGGACGGCGAGGGTGGTAGGGGCGAACGAGGAAAGCGCGGCGAGGCGCGGGCGAGCGAGGGTCATCGTCTCCTCCGATTGGGTAGCAGATTGTCGTCCGATTCTGCGAATGGTAATTGAGTCACGGTTGTATCACGCGATCGGTATTTGCATGATCTGTGCCGAAATCCGCGCGTTAACTCGGGTGCCTCCAGGAAGCGATCGTGTTCTGTTCTGGGCCAGGCGACTGAATCGGAACACCGGAAGGGTGCCCGTTACCCATCATCGATCGGGATGATCGGTGGTGATCGGTACCAGATCGGTACCTATCGACGCCTATCTATCCGGCTGCGACCCGGTTTCGGCCGCGGCGCTTCGCCTCGTAGAGTTGGCGGTCGGCGCGCGACAGCACATCAGATGCAGCATCGGATCGATCCGCGTTGATCGCTGCGCCGATTGAAACAGTCAGCTTGAACTCTCGGCCGTCATCCGTGAAAGGATGTTCTTCCACCGCGGAACGGAGACGTTCGGCAACGGCGACGGCGGCGGCGATGTCGGCGCCGCTTTGAACGACGCCGAACTCCTCGCCGCCAAGCCGAGCCACGAGGTCCTCGGATCGGACCGTTTTCGTCAACAACGCGGCCATCTCGATGAGGACTCTGTCGCCGGCTGCGTGTCCGGCGGCGTCATTGACCCCCTTGAAGTGGTCGATGTCGATCACCAGCACCGACACAGGCAGGGCTCGCCGGTGGGCGTACGAAAGCGCCCGCTCGAGGGCATCGACAAAGGCACGGCGGTTGGCGATCCCGGTGAGCGGATCGGTCAGGCTGAGATGGAGGAGTCGATGGCCGAGCCTTTCACCGCACGTCATGACAAAACCGAGCGAGCCGGCGAAGGGACCGGCCGCGGCTACGACGAACACCAACGACCGCGCCGCGGTCGTAAACCCGGGGGACGCGCCCGAACCCCCAAGAGCAGCGAATATCACGATCCTGCCGAGCATGACGGCGCCGATCACGGCGAAGGTCACGACCAGGACACTTCGACCGACTGATGGCCCTTCATCGCGGATTCGCCTCGCCGTCCACGCCGCTCCGAAGTAGAGGACGCCGAAGGCGATCGAGAACATCACGGCACTCATCGGGTAGCTCGGCGACAACGCCGACAAGGACGTACCGACGACAACCACCGCATACGGCCAGCGCTGC
The DNA here is from genome assembly GCA_024641545.1 of Acidobacteriota bacterium. GTDB lineage: Bacteria > Acidobacteriota > Thermoanaerobaculia > Thermoanaerobaculales > Sulfomarinibacteraceae > JAHECW01. The sequence goes on along the minus strand of JAHECW010000106.1, from coordinate 11,243 downwards.
CGGTTGGATGGGCCGTCGATCCGGCGTAGCGCATACACCCACTCGGCGATCCCAATGCCGCCGACGGCCATCAGCGTTGTGTCGAGATACGGGAACTCGAGTCCTGTGAAGAAGACGACGTCGGTCAGGGTCACCAGCGCAGTGCCGACAATCCACGACCTCAGACCGGGGCGGAACTCTTCGGGGAAACGGAAGATCGCCGGGACCAGGCAAAGGAAGACCACGCAGCTGACCACGACCATCGCGAATGCGAGGGACTGCAGGTGAAACTCGGCTCCAGTCATTCAAGCTCAATATTACGCCAATCGCAGGCTGAAAGGATGCCGCGTTCGTGTTGACTGAAAAGGTGCCGGGAGAGGTGGACCCCGGAGTTCGGACAGCTTGCTAAAGTGGACTCCCTGTACCTGTCCGAAGATTGGGGTTCACCTCTTTTTGCCCTGGCTCCTCGAGCTGCTGACAGGCTGAGCTCGGATAACGGGGGCCACCCAGCCAGCGAAGCGTATCGACATCACTCACGAATGATCGTGAGCCAGCCACCGCCCGCCGCAGTGCTAAGATCGACGGGTCTCTCTGGGAAAATTCATCGCCGAGCTGCGCCGCCTCGCACACCGGAGAAGCGGGTCCGTTAGATCGTTCAACAGATTCGATCGTCAAAAGGAGAGTGTCATGGGAATTACAAACCGGGAGTCCGGAACCCGCATCGACGAGATTGCCGACGGGATCTACCGCATCAGCACCCCCTTCAAGGAGGTTCCGGGCGGTTTTTCATTCAACCAGTACCTGATCAGAGATGACGAGCCGCTGCTCTACCACACCGGGCCGCGGAGCCTGGCTGGGTTGGTCCAGCAGGCGATCGCCGGCGTCATCGACGTGAAGGACCTGCGGTACATCGGCTTCTCGCACTTCGAGTGCGACGAATGTGGTTCGCTGGCCGATTTTTTGAGTGTCGCTCCCGAAGCTGTACCGCTGTGCGGTCAGATCAACGCCATGATCAACGGCGACTGCCTGGGCAGGCCGCCGCGAGTTCTCGCAGATGGCGAGGAGCTTGCGCTCGGCCGCCATCGCGTTCGCTGGTTCGACACGGCGCACCTGCCCCACGCCTGGGAGTGCGGCACTCTCATGGAGGAGGAGACGAAGACGCTCCTGTGCGGCGATCTGTTCACCCAGGGGGGCGCGGACAATCCGCCTCTGACCTCCTCGGACATCCTCGGGCCGAGCGAGGCCTTCCGAAAGCAGATGGACTACTTCTCCCACACCAGGAACGTCCGACCGCTCATGGACCGGCTCTCCGCGGCCAAGCCGACGACGCTCGCCTGCATGCATGGGAGCGCGTGGAAGGGGGACGGCGCACAGCTGCTCGACGCGCTCGCCGAGGCGCTGGATTCCTGATAGGTGCCACGTTCACACTTACACAATTGTGCGGGCGGAGCCGAGGTCCGACGCGAGGGGTCGGACCGCGCCTCACTCAAGGCCGGAAAGCAGACAAATCAACAAATGTGAACGTGGCACCCATCGTGATCGGTGCCACCCGTCGTGCCCATCGGCACCCATCAGGTTGTGAGGTTGTGATACCTGGCACGATTCCGGATTCACTCTTTCAGGGCGTCGCCACGCTCCACGCGGCGGTGTTCCCCGACTCGAAGCCGTCGGCGAAGAGGTAGGCATCACCGGCCATGAAGGGCGGCGACACCGCGGCCATGGCGCCACGCTGAAGGCCACCGCCCACGTAATCGGGCGCCTGCCACAGCACCGAGATCCGGAAGGCGACGTTTGGCTCGTGGACCACGCCGTCGGCCGCGGCGTCCCAGACGAACTCGTGCGGGGTGCCCGACGGGCTCGCCGCCAGGTTCGTGGTCGGGCTCGTGCCGGTCGCCGGCAGCCACTGGCCGCCACCCGTCAGCGAGTACTCGGGGACGATCTGGCGGGCCGGGTCGGACTGCTCGTCGAACAGGGCGAAGGGAATCGTCACCGGCGGACGAACGTACCCGGCCGAAGAGTGGCCGAAGGGCGCGGCGTCGGAACCGCCGGGCCGGCCCGCGAGCACCGGCGAGGTCGGTGTCTCCGGCAAGCCGCCGGGCCGGTTCAGGAAGCCGTTCTCGTAGACTCGGTTCGGCTCGCCGCTGTTCCCGACCGCGAGGTCGAGGTCGCCGTCGCCGTCCCAGTCACCCCAGGCGACGCTGCGCGCGGGCTCCCAGGTCGCGCTCGGGGACTCCCAGACGAGCTCCAGATCCGAGCCCGTATTGGCGAACACGAAGACCAGCCCCCAGTCCCCGACCGCGAGGTCGAGGTCGCCGTCGCCGTCCCAATCCCCCCACGCCACGTCTTGCACCTCGGCCCCGACCGACGAACTCCACAACGGGATCAGGGTTCCGCCGCCGTTTCCGTACACGCGGGCCTGCCCGTCCTCGCTGCCGACCGCGAGATCCAAGTCGCCATCGCCGTCCCAGTCCCCCCACGCGAGGCTACGGGTGTCGAATGATTCGGCTGACGTCCAGACCGAAGAGAGGGTGCCGCCGGTGTTCCCGTAGATCCGGTCCGGCTGTCCGCCGTTCCCAACGGCGAGATCCAGGTCGCCGTCGCCGTCCCAGTCGCCCCACGCCACATCCTGCGTGGGCTCGGTCTCGGACGACGACCACGCGAGAATGAGCGTGCCCCCGGTGTTCTCGTAGACCCGGTTCGGTGAACTGAAGTTTCCGGCGGCGAGGTCGAGGTCGCCGTCGCCGTCCCAGTCACCCCAGGCGACACTGGATGTGTGGTCGGACTCCGTGGAGCTCCACGCGGGGATCAACGCGCCGCCGGTGTTCTCGTAGACACGGTTCGGCTGTCCGCCGTTCCCGGCGGCGAGATCGAGGTCGCCGTCGCCGTCCCAGTCGCCCCACGCGAGGCTGGACGTGAACTCGCTCTCGTCCGAAGACCAGACGAGCGTCAGGCCGCTCCCCGTGTTCTCGTACACGCGGTTCGGAGCGACGTCCGAGTAGTTGCCGACAGCGAGATCGAGATCGCCGTCGCCGTCCCAGTCACCCCAGGCCACACTCGTCGTGTTGTCACTGTAGACGGAGGACCACGCGAGGCCCATGCCGGCGCCGACGTTTTCGTACACCCGGCTCGGTGAGCTGTGGTTTCCGGCGGCGAGGTCGAGGTCGCCGTCGCCGTCCCAGTCGCCCCACGCCACACTGGTGGTGGAGTCGGATTCCGTCGAGGTCCAGGCCGACGTCAGGGCGCCGCCGGAGTTCTCGTACACCCGGTTCGCGGCGGCCGAGTTCCCGACCGCAAGGTCGAGGTCGCCGTCGCCGTCCCAGTCGCCCCACGCCACGCTTCTGGTGTTTTCCGACTCGGCTGATTGCCAGACCGAGTTGAGCAGCCCGCCGACGTTATCGTACACGCGGTTCCAGCCGTTGTTGCCGGCCGCCAGCTCGAGGTCGCCGTCGCCGTCCCAGTCGCCCCAGGCGACACTGAAGGTCGACTCGGTCTCGAGTGAGTAGGAGGCCGATCCGAAGGTGCCGCCGGTGTTGACGTACACGATGTTCTGGTCGCCGTTGTTGCCGGATGCCAGGTCGAGGTCGCCGTCGCCGTCCCAGTCACCCCATGCCACGCTGAGCGTCGGTTTCACGTCGAACGAAGGCGACTCCCAGACGACGACCAGGCTGCCGCCGGTGTTGCCGAACACCAGGTTCGGCCCGTTGTGGTTGGCGACCGCCAGGTCGAGGTCGCCGTCGTCGTCCCAGTCGCCCCACGCCAGGCCGAACGCCCTGTACTCCAGCGGGGAGTTCCACACCGGGTTCGCGGTCAAGTCGCCACCGGTGTTGCCGTACACGCGGATCGCCTGGCCCTCGTTGCCGACGGCGAGGTCGAGATCGCCGTCGCCGTCCCAGTCGCCCCACGCCAGGCTGACCGTCACGTCGCTGCCGGCGGAGGACCACTCGAGGGTCAGGACGCCGCCGTCGTTCTCGTACACCCGGTCCGGCGCGCCCCAGTTCCCGACCGCGAGGTCGAGGTCACCGTCGCCGTCCCAGTCGCCCCACGCCACGGCGCCCGCCGCATCGGTCTCGTCCGAGGACCAGGCCGCGGTCGCGAAAAGAGGATCAATCGTCAGCGGGTACGCGGCGCCACCGTCGTCGACGACGATCCGCAGGCGCGCTCCGCCGCCGCCCCGACCCTCTCGGAGCTCGAGCCGAGCCTCGAGACGCCGGCCGTCGGCATCCTCGACCGCCAGCCCGCCGTAGCGGAGTTCGGCCAGCGAGCTGCCGGCGGCAAGCAGGTCGACGGCCAGTCCGTCCGGAGCCGCACGAGCCAGCAGGTCGCCGTCCAGAGCCAGCTCCAGAACCAGCGGACCCTCGCCGTCCGGCCGATCGAGCAGAGTGAAGCCCTGCTCCAGGCCACGGGCCGAGTTGAAGTACCACTCCACCACCTGCCCGCGGTGCAGCTCGGCCCTCGGGCCCGATGTCGCGACGCCGGTCGGGGCCACAGACGTCAGGGCGCCGTCGCGGCCGACGCGCTGGAAGGCCAGCGAGAGCTGCCACCCCTGCTCGCGGGAGCTCACCCGGATCTGGGTCGGCCCGATCTCGGCGTCGAAGCCCTGCGCCGGGCAGGCGGCTCGCCAGCCCGGCCCCTCCGGCCGCATGTCATATATCTCGGGCTGCACCCCGAGCACCGGAGTCGCAGCCACAACCGTGAGCACAACCAAACCGACGAGCGACCGTGACGTGTACATTCTGGCCTCCGCGTTGTCCTGATTCGCATGAATGCTGTTCCGACCTCGATCGGTTGCTCGCGTTTCGAGGTGCTTCGGGAGGCAGGCCGATCCCCCGCCGCGGGTGGCGCCGTTGCGCTGGTCGCCGCCGTCTGACCTCGTGAAGGAGCCCCACCTCTCGTGAACGTCAGAAGCACCGACTCGGAATTGTGCCCACCCAGCGACACACCGGTTCATCAACCGCTCCGACTTCACAGAAAGTTTCCTCTCGAAACCGACAGGCCTGTTGAGATACACGATTAATATGCGTCTCGATCGTGGGAAAGGCAAGGGTCGGCGGCGGGGCGCCGAGCGAGCACGTGCCCACCTCGGCAGGCCCCTCAAGAACTTAGGAAGTTGATGCAGGCACAGGCAGCTGTCAACAAACTTCCTAAGTTCCCAAAGCCTGGCACTACTGGCTGCGCCGAAGGTCGCAGCGCCGGAGCCTGAACTGGGCCCGGTTTGCCTGGCTGGTGAAGCGTTTACCGCTACCGCCACCCAAAATCGTCCACTCGATCTACCGCCGCGCAGCAAACCCATGCGCCTGAGGAGCCGGATGCGGGAATTCCGCACGTCCGGATCTGAAGGGGGCCCGGGCGGGTAACCGCCCGGGTCTACCCGACGCCTTTCCGATTTCGAGAAATGTATTAACCTGGTGCGGTTCCGATCGACCACGAGGACACCTTGCTTCATCCAGCACTCGCGACCGCGATCACAATTCTTTCCGGCTGCGCACTCATCCCGCCCGCAGATGTGCCGCCGCTGTCTGGGACCAATCGCCAGGTAGTGGTACTTGACATCGACGGAACCCTCACGCCAAGAAACATCGAGTTCTTCACACCGCGCGAGAGTGCTGCAGACGCGATCAACGCTTTCCACAAGAAGGGCTACACAGTCGTGTACCTCACCACGAGAGTTCCGGCGTTTCAGTCAAACCTGCCAGATTGGCTTGCCCGAAACGGATTTCCTGCAGGCCCCCTTCATGTCGCGCAGACCGCAAATGAGCGAGCGAATCCAGCCGACTACAAGGCGCGCGTCCTCGGGCAGTATGTAAACGCTGGCTGGCGGTTGGCCTACGCGTATGGCGATTCCACGACCGACCTGGTCGCATACTCGAGGGCGGGCCTTGCGCGGGATCGAGTCTTCGCGCTCAAGCGAGAGCACGCCGATCACTGTCAAGAAGGCGTCTACGAGCTGTGTCTCGAGAGCTGGGCTCAGCACATGTCCTTCATCGAAAACGAAGTTCCAGAAACGGTGCCTGGAGAAAGGTTCTGAACTCTTCCGGAGTCTGCTTAGCATGGATGAAGCGGGTAGGGGAGGAGGCGCCCCAGCGAAACAAAGTTAAGAAAGTTTCTCCGGGCACCAATTGTCAGGCCGGCGGGGGCGCCGGCCCCACAATGGATCTCAGCCTGTTGTAGCGTCGGCGCCCTCGCCGGCGTCACGACCTGGGACGTTGATTCTCCGAGGACCAGGCTTTTTGCAAGAGGCTCACGTGGTGCCTATCGAAAGCAGACAAATCAACAAATGTGAACGTGGTGCCCATCAATGGTGCAATGGTGATCGTGGCACCGTACCAGTCGCCCACTGGAAGTAGTCGTCGAGGTCCGCGCGGAACCATGCGTGGATGCGAAGAGTACCAAGGGTGGCGCCCCTCGCCAGCGGTCATTGCACTGTGAAAGCCTGCAGCTCGACCGGGACGAATCCACAAGGGCTGTTGCCGGTCGCACCGGACGGCGACGGCATGACCCCCGCCGTACCCGTGACGGCAACATTGTCGAGACTGACATAGTAGTCCCAGGCGTTCGGATCGAAGCTGTAGTAACGGAAGCAGATGACCACCTCGGACGAGCCGGCGCACTCGGTGAGCGGGTGGTTTGCGAGGGTGGGGCCAGAGCTGGTGCTGTACCGGCTCTTGAGGTGCTGGTTGATGTTGTCGTCGCAGCTCACCCAGACCTCGAACAGGTCCCCGGGAGTGGCTGCTGTGTAATCGCGGTAGCTGAAATCGAACGTCAGTGTCGGGTCGGTCACGCCGCTCACGTCGAGCGCGGGAGTGCAGAGAACCACGTCGTAGTCGTGGTACTCGGACGAACTGTTGTCCGAACACGCGGTTACGAATTCGATGGGGAGGATATACGCCGCATCGTGCGAGTGCCCGGAGCCGGAAACGTGCGTGCTGTAGTCGACCCACATCGTCGAAACCGGGCTCTCGGGCAGGCAATCATATGTTGTCCACAGTGATGGGGGGAAGGCGGTCTCGAAATCTTCGCCCCAAAAAACCTGCGCCCCCGCGTTCAACGACGCCAAGAGCAGTAACCCGACCAGACCGGCGATCTGTTTGGTAGAAGAAATCACTCGTCCCCCCTTGCCCTGATGCGCGACCTTCGATCGATCAAACCGCTCCCCGCGAGGCGAAAAGCCCCCGGGGACGATTGTTGGCGACGTGTCGGATATTTCTGGTAATCACTCGCTCCACCGTTCACGAATCTCAAAACTGATCACTATCATAATCCTTCCCGTCTCACTTGGATAGAGTTTTCGACGGCGCCGTGTGATAACAGAGCAGCCGTGGAGACCCCGTCGCCGGGATAGGTGCACGTTCACATTTACACAATTGTGCGGGAGGGAGCTGAGGTTCGACGCGAGGGGTCGGACCGCGCTTCACTCAAGACCGGAAAGCAAACGAATCAACAAATGTGAACGTGGCACCCACGCGCCGGTGGATTCATTTTCGGTGCCAGGAGAAACCTTTCGAACTTTCTTGATTGAGATGCTCCTGTGGCAAAGAGGAGCAGACTGGGGAAAACCTAGGAACAAAGTTAAGAAAGTTTCTCCCGGCACCGATTTCTTGTGGCACGAATGGGTACCACTGATCAGATAGAGAGCACTGATCAGTCAGTTCAAGGCGAGAAGTGACTGTTCCACGAGATCAGCGTTTTCGCCGACGCTGGGCAAGGGCCACCTTTCGAGGCCGCCGTGCCGCCAGTGGACCCATCGGTAGTTTCGGCTTTCAAGAGGATCGTCAAAAACGAATGCGACGGCCGTTGGACGACCATCTGGGGTGACGCTGCGAATCGAGGCCTCGAAATCCGCGGTACGGAATCGTTGACCGATCCGGAACGAAGGGTCTGTGCCGTGCATGAGTCGGTCGATAGGGCGGTCGAGCCAACCCCCTTCGGAGACAAACACCAACGTTCGGTCGTCCTCGCGAGTCACAGTGGACGCGGAGGTCATTGGGCCAAGAATCGCGACCCGTTTTGGCGCCGGACCGCCGTTGATCCTCCGGATGATGTAGGTGTAGGCACATGGAAAGTCATGGCCGTTGACGAAAATCAGGCTTTGATGTGAGAGGGCTGAATCACGCGGCGCCAGCCTCTCTCCGGCCGTGAATAGGTCGTTGAACACCGGTAGAAACAGCAGTCCGACGATCAGCAGCACCACCGCGATCGGACCGTGCAGCGCGACCAGAATCTGTGCGCATCTTCGAGTCCAGCCACGCTGGTCCCGAGCCTCGGCATCGAGCAGCCCGACGTCTTGGACCAGCATCGCAAGGAGGCCAGATAGGTGCCACGTTCACATTTACACAATTGTGCGGGCGGAGCCGAGGTCCGACGCGAGGGGTCGGACCGCGCCTCACTCAAAGCCGGAAAGCAGACAAATCAACAAATGTGAACGTGGCACCCATCATGTGGCACCCATCATGCAAATATCTGCAAAACCTCTGTTTGAGTATGCGCCTTTTTCCAGGCATAGACGTACATGTTGCAAGTGATGCTTGAAAAAGGAGGCCTGAAATGAGATCCGAGCTCATCATCACGGCCGTTCTCGTGGTCCTGGTCGCTGGTACGTTGGTCCACCTCCAGGCCACCGCCGGCGTATCGTCCTCCGCCATCCTGACAAAAACGGTACCTGCCCCTGTCTACCTCATGGGCGCGGCGCACGTTCCCGGATTCAACGACACCCAATGGCGGACGAGCCTCGAGGTCTGCAATTTCAGCGGCGTCGCCAGGTCCTTCGAGCTCGCGTTTCTCCACCGCGACGAGGCGAACCCGGAGCCGGATGTGGTCGCGTTCGGCCTGGCGCCGAACCTGTGCGCCAGATACCCGGATGTGGTCGCCACCGTCTTCGAGCTCGGGGAGGCGGTCGGATCGCTTCGCATCGAAGCGGACGGTGACGGCGTCGTCTCGGTCGCCCGAACCTCCAACGAAACACCTGACGGTACCTACGGCACGGTTCTCAATGCGCAGGCCCTCGACCGGGCTGTATCGGAAGGCGAGAAGTCGGTCCTGATCCACCTCGCACAGTCGGCGACCGACGCCGAAGGGTTTCGCACCAACCTCGATCTGCTCAACGTCACGGATGTCGCCATCGACGTGGAGACCGAGCTCCACAGCTCCGACGGCACTCGACTCGGCCTGGTGTCGACGCGTCTTGAGCCGTTCGAGTATCGGCAGGAGATGAGGGTTTTCCGCAAGGTCACGGGTCACGAGGTGGCCGACGGCTACGCCATTGTCGTGACCACGACCGTTGGCGGGGCATTCATGGCTGCGGCGTCCTTGGTGGACAACCGCACCGGCGACACCACGACCATCGAGGGGACGGTGGCGCCTTCAGAGGAGCGGTGGCTCGAGGCGGTCAACATCGGCTCGGCGATCAACTCCTCAAGCGACGAGTGGTACCCGGTGCTTGCCAGGGACGGTTCCTTTATGATTTTCGTGTCGCAGCGGTACGGCGGCTACGGCAGCGGAGATCTCTACATCTCCCGCTTCGAGGACGGCGATTGGCAACCACCGGAGAACATGGGACCGAACGTCAACACGAGTGGGTTTGATTCGGCGCCATACCTCAGCCCAAACGGTCGCACGTTGTACTTCACCTCCGATCACCCGGGCAATCACAACAACTTCGACGTTTGGTCGTGCGCCCTCGACGACGGGGTTCCGGGGCCGAGTTCGAGGGTCGAGGGTTTGAACACCTCATCCATCGACTGCTGCCCGGTGATCTCCGCCGACGGCAACCGGATGTACATCTGCTCGGACCGACCCGGCACCCATGGGAGCCTCGACGTCTGGGTGTCGCACAAGGTCGGAGGACATTGGCAAGAACCGGTCAACCTCGGCGACGTCGTCAACTCGTATGCCGTTGACAGCCCTCGTTGGATCTCGGACGACGGGAACATGCTGATCTTCGACTCGAATCGCTACCAGGGTGGGGTGGGCAGCGTCGATCTGTGGTCCGTTGTCAAGAGCGGGGGAGAGTGGCTTGCCCCGGTCAACCTCGGCGCCCCGATCAACAGCCGATTCATGGAGCAGGGGCCGGGCTTTCTCGGCAACAGCGGTTCGCTCGCCGGGCGGATCTTCTTCGGTTCGGACCGGACCGGCGGGCACGGCGGCCTGGACATCTGGTACTCGGACTTCGGTTGCCCGGTCGCCGGTGAGGCCGCGTCCTCGGGCTCCGTGACGGTCCGGATTCCGGCTGTCACTGCCGACGCCAAACGGGCCGAGGCCGCGTCAGCGGTCGAGCCGGCCCCCGTCGGTCGAGGCTGTTGCTCGAGCAAGACGTCGGAGCGCTGAAGAGGCCGGACCGAGGGATAGGTCCCACCCTTGATGAGTGCCACGTTCACAGTTACACAATTGTGTGGGCGGGGGTGGGGGTTCGACGAGAGGGTTCGGACCGCGCCTCATTGAAAGCCTGAAACAAACAAATCAACAAATGTGAACGTGGCACCCATCTGGCACCCATCCAACGCGAGGGGTCGGACCGCGCTTCACTCAAGACCGGAAAGCAAACGAATCAACAAATGTGAACATGGCGCCCAGCGCACCCATCGGTCTATCATCTTTCTGGACAGGATGGGGAAAGGTGGACACATGAAAATCAGGTTGTCGGCAATCATCATGGTCGTCATGCTCGTTACGGGGAGCTCCATGGCCCAGATCACCATCTTCGAGGAGACCTTCGGTACGGTACCGGCTGGACCGAGCGATCCTCTTCCGGCGGGCTGGACCGCCATCAACGCGGACGGGTTGACCCCGGCTGCCAACGTTTCCTACGTGACGGACGCCTGGGTCGTCCGCGAGGACTTCGTCATTGACCCCACCGACGCCGTGGCAATCAGCACGTCCTGGTATTCACCCGCAGGTCAGGCCGACGATTGGGCGATTACGCCGCCCATCGTGCTGACGGCGAACAACAGTCTGTCGTGGGAAGGGTACGCACCGGATCCGGCCTATCCCGACGGCTACGAGGTTCGACTGTCGACCACGACCCCCACCGTCGCCGGGATGACGACCCTGCTCGCGACGATCCCGGCCGAAGCGCAGGTGTGGACGCAAAGAAGCGCCGATCTCAGCGCCTTCGCCGGTCAGACCGTCTACATCGGATTCAGAAACAACTCGTTCGTCCGGTTCTTGCTGTTTCTCGACGACGTTCGGGTCACCGATCCGGTTCCGGTCGAGCTGATGGCGTTCACGGTCAACTGAGCACCGTCGTTCTCTCATCTCCTCAGCTGGCGATG
>JAHECW010000271.1 GCA_024641545.1 Acidobacteriota bacterium | reverse complement strand
GCGAGGGCGCCGGCGCTACAACAGGCTGAGATCCATTGTGGGGCCGGCGCCCCCGCCGGCCTGATGGTGGCGAGGATCGGGAAACCTCAATGGCCAGTTCTTGAATTTTGCAAGAGGCTCATTTGAGAGCTCTCGCGTCGTCAATTTCCCCCGCTGCCTGGTGCGGTGGCCGGACCCGAATTCCCGATCAGATTCTCCACCTTGGCGGTGGCGACCAGAGTGTCGAGGAGTTGGCCCACTTTCTCGGTTGCCTTCTGGGTCTTCAGGAGGTCCTCGATCTGGTCGGAAGCTAGCTCGAGGCTGATGGTCTCGGCCGGGCGGCGGTCATTGATGGTCAGGACGTGAAACCCGAATCGCGACTGGACAACCTGGGAGATCTCGCCGGGCTGGAGCGAGAAGATCGTCTCCGACAGCGGGCTGACGAGGGCGCCCCGGGTCACCCATCCAAGATCGCCGCCGTTGGGCGCCGACGGGCCTTCGGAGAGATCTCGAGCGACAGCGGTGAACTCCTCCCCACCGGTTAGCGCCCGCTTGCGGGCGGCTTCGGCCTTGGCGCGGGTGGCGGCGAGCACCGCCGGGTCGGCATCCTCGCCGACAATAAAGATCATGTGGAACGCATGGGCGCGGTCCTCGGCTTCGAAAACCTCTGGATTGTCCTTGTAGTAGGCGGCGACCTCTTCCTCGGTGACGACCACGTTGGGCTTGATCTGCTTCTCGACAAAGGCGCTGAGAAGCTCGAACTCCCGGATGATGTTGAGGAACTGTTGGTAGTCTGAGCCGGCCGCTTTGAGCTTGGCTTCCAGCGCGGGGCGTCCGCCTGCCTGCTGCTCGGCCATTTGCGCCGACCGCGCCACCTCGAGTTCATCCGCCTCGGCCCCGAATCGACGCGCTTCCTGAACGAGGAGCTTCTGCTCGATGGCGCGTTGGGTCGCAACCTTGGCGAGCTCGCGCTGATCGACCTTCTCGCCGCGCTCGGTGAGCTGGGTCTGGAGGGTCTGCATGACCATGCTGATTTCCACCGCATAGATGGGATCGCCGTTGACCGTGATTACGATTGGATTCGGAGCGGCCTTCTGTGGCGAGGGCGCGGGAGCAGCCATGGGGTCCTGCTGAGTGGCGACGCCCTGGTTTCCGGCCGGCTGTTGGCCGGAAGAGGGGACGGCGCTGAAAAACAAGCACGCGATGGTCAGTATCGTGAGGGTCGGTCGCATTGCATCACTTCCGTTTCCGCGCCGCGGCCGAACGGCCCGAGCGCACTGTCATAGCCTAGCATCACCCCGCGCGGTTGGAGTTCAAGGTATTGTAAAAAGCGCACTTCTCCCCGGCGCAGGTGTCAAGCGACGGTGACGACCGCGGTGTAGGACCCACGCCCGCCGCGGCCCGTGATCTCGACCTCGAGCCCGGCCGCGTTCGCAATGATTTCCAGGGTATTGGGATCGACGAAGATCCACGGGTAGCGGGGCCCTTCGAGGGATCCGTACCGGAGGCTGAACTCGACCTCGCCGAGGTAGGCATCGGGACGTAGGAGCTCGTCGAGAATGTCGGGTGACTCGTCGCCGAGCACCGCGGCAAGATCGGCGGAGTCACAGACCAACCGGCCGCCCGGGTTGAGCACCCGGGGGAGGTCCTCGAAGAGGCGACCCAGGCCGTGCAGGTTTCCGACGACCCCGAGACCGTTCATGAGCATCAGCACGGTGTCGAATCGCTCGCCGGCGACGGCGCCCAGATCGCCCCGACGAGCATCCGCGACGCCGCGATCTCTCATGATCTCCACCGCCTCGGGCAGCGGATCGACGGCGACGACGTCGTGCCCGGCCGCCTGGAGCTCGAGGGCGTGGCGGCCGGCGCCGGCGCCGAGATCGAGGACCCGGCCGCGGCACAATGCGAGGGCCCCGCGTTCGAGCGCGGGCAGCGCCTGTCCAACGGGTCGATAGTAGACCGCCACCGGTGTCGGTTCGTCCTCCCAGAGATCGCTGATGACCACGATCTCGGCGTCGGTCTCGCCATGGTGGAAATCGAGCAGAGCCGCCCCGAGCGGATGCCACCCCGCTGTGTGACCCGAGTCCGGTCGGCTCACCTCATCGGCCCTTCGTGGGGAGAGGCGCATGAAGCACGCGGTAGATGGGCAGGAGTCCGACCTGCTCATCCCAGTACGGTGTCCGGCGGTACCACCAGTCGTAGCGCGCGCGCCAGTCGGCGGCGAAGTCGGGATCCTCGAGAGCCGCCTCCCACTGCGCCCGGACGGCGTCGTCCTCGAGCATCTCGCCGGCGACCTCCTCGAGCCTGTCGAGGCCGATGTAGGTTTTCATCTCGAAGATCGACGACATCTCGCCCCAGCGCAGCAGCGAGTCCGGCGCCTCGGGTTCGAAGAGCTGGACCGCGACGGCGAAGTCCGGCTGGTCGGCCGGGATCCACAGGCTGCCCGCGGGGATCCGGCGGGTCTCGGTCTGCCGGGTGGTCACGAAGTCGGTGACCATGACCGTGCCCTGGAACGACTCCTCGGCGAAGACCGGCTCGGCGACCCGGATGGTCTCGACCTCGAGCTCGATGGGTTCGGTCAACCGGCGCGTCACCAGGTGGTGCGCCTCGACGACCTCGGCGAGCTGCGGCCAGCCCGCGTGGACGATGTAGCCGCGTGGACGCGACAGCGCGACATCGGGCTCGGCGACGTGGCGGAAGGGCACTTCTGAGGGAACGATCTCGTCGCGATGGTAAAGGGTGCGCGGACCGCCGGAGACCACCGAGGTCTCGGTGGTGGTGCGGTATGCCGGCCAGGTGAAGGTGTCGTCGGTGTCGACGCCGCGCCACCGCACGACCACGACCGACGGATCGGCGTCGGGTCCTCCGAGAGCGCGGGTTCTCGCCTCCGCCGCCTCGACCGCCGCGACCAGCGCCGGCCCGGACCGGCCGGTCTCGACGATGAGGGCGTCCATGAAGTCGCGGTTGGCGAGGACCCGGTCGCGGTACGGTTTGTGGGCGTGCATCTCGATGAGGATCGAAGGCCGGTTGATCAGCGGGAAGAAGCCGGTCGAGTAGCGCGGCAGCTGGATTTCGGTCCAGTCGATCCCCTTGGAAGGGTCGTCCCAGTCGATCAGGGCGAGGTAGGGACCGTTGGGGTGGCCGGCCTCGGCGGTGGCGGCGAGCACCGGCGGCACGTGCTCGGCGATCCACGCGTCGACCGCGGGGTCGAGCCGCGGCGCCTCGGCCACCATCCAGGTCAGGACCCACGCGTGATCCGAGCCGTTGGTGACGTGGTTGTCGACGTGGAGGTGCGGCCGCCAGTCGGCGATGAGCCGGGCGAGGGCCCGCGCTTCGGGGCTGGCGAGCCGGAGAAAATCGCGGTTGAGGTTGAGTCCGGAGGTGGTCGCACGAAAGCCCATGCCCTCGACCGGGCCGTTCTGGTTCGGCCGGTTGTAGGGCGAGATCCGTTCGTGGCCGTCGAGGTTGTAGATCGGGACGAAGAGGGTGACCGCGGCCTCGGCGAGATCCGGGCGGTGCCCCAGGGCGATCTCGCGGAGCAGCATGAGCGACGCGTCCTTGCCGTCGATCTCGCCGGCGTGGATCCCGCTCTGCAGCAGCACGATGGGTTTCCCGGTGGCCTTCGCTGCAGCCGGCGTGAAAGCGCCGTCGGACGAGACGATGACCAGCGGCAGCGGCCGGCCCTCGGCGGTTTCGCCGAAGCTCGTGACGCGGATGGTCTTCGGTGCGTGCGACTCGACGCGGCGGAGGAAGTCCATGGTTTCCGCGTAGTTGGAGGTGGCGCGGAAGTCGGTCTTTTCCGCCACCGTCTGCCAGATCTCCGGGATCTCTTCGGCGATGACCGGACAGGGGATGAGGGCGCAGAGGGCGGCAAGGCAGAGCAGTCGTTTCATGGCCGCCACTCTAGCCGATCTGGTCCGCGTCCGTGCCCGCGTCCGCGTCCGTGCCCGTGCCCGATGAATAATCGCGATCGCCCCAAGGACGGCAGGCTCGAAGGACCGTTCCGGGGCTCCGGCGTTTAGGTCCGCCCATTGTGGTGCGGGCGTCCCGCCCGCAGGAAGCGTTGATGTTGACCACCATTGTGGACTGAGGCCGCCTCGGTAGACGCCTTTCTCAGCTCCGGCCTTCCGGGCCGCCTTTGGCGTCCCGGCGTCGCCCGGGCAGCGCGGTCAATGAAGGATGCGGGAAGGTGTTTGACCGCGCTGCCCGGGCGCCGGCGGCCTCTTTCGCTGCGGGGAGAGATGCACCGGGAGGTTGTGCCGCGAGGGTTGCCCGGCGTCGGCATTGTGCTCGGCGCTTCGCGTCGCCGGTAGGGTTGTCGTTTTGCACAATGCCGCGCCCGGCACGCCCCGGTGGAGGACTGTCTTCGGCTTCCCGGGGGTTTTGGGGGTTCCGGGCTGCCGCTGTCGCACCAGGAGGCTGAAATCCATTGTGGGGCCGGCGCCCCCGCCGGCCTTTCCGGCCTTCCGGATCGCTATTGCCGCTGCCGCTGCCTTTGTCGCTGCTCCGGATGCTGTCGCTGTCGCTGCCCCGGTCACGGTTGCTGTTTCCCGGAGCTCCGGCCTTCCGCGCCGCCTTTGGCGTCCCGGCGTCGCCCGGGCAGCGCGGTCGA
>JAHECW010000270.1 GCA_024641545.1 Acidobacteriota bacterium | reverse complement strand
CCGCCGTTGAGCTCCTTCTCGAGCTTCTGGGCGAAGGCCTCGGCGCCGGGAATCGGCGAGTGCGGGATCGGCACCACGAGATCGATCTCTCCGGCGAGCTCCGGCGCCTCTTCCAGGAGGTGCATGGCCAGAGCGCGGCCGGCCCGCCATCTGAAGGTGCGGATGGGATCACCCATCATCTTCGACTCGACATCGGCGAAGTAGATGAGCTCGAAGGCGCACGGACGCGCGTCTCGTTGGACCAGTACGCGCTCATCGATATCGAGGTTGCGATCGATGAAGAGCGCGGTCCCGTGCGGTACCTCCTCGTCCACCGTGAACCCGTTCTGCTCGAGGGCCAGGGTCTCGGAGGCAATCATCATCGTGGTCGTGGCGCCGCCTACCCGACGGCCCCGAACCATGGGCCGGAACCCGTGCGGGTCGCGGAAGGCGTAGAGACCCGAAGGCGTCACCGCCACCGCCGAGTAGGCCCCGGTGACCCGCTGTTGGATCTCGGCGACGGCCTTGAAGACGATCTCCTTCTCCTCGGCGAGAGGATCTTCACGGCGGAAGTGCTCAATCCACAACGCGAGCACCCGCAGCAGCGGCTCGGCGTCGCAGTTGGCCGCCAGCGCCTGCCCGCGGCGCCCGAGCTCGGCGTCGATCTGAGCGACGTTGGTGATGTGTCCGTTGTGCGCCAGGGACAGCCCGAGGAAAGCGTCAAAAAACGGTTGCGCGTTGATCGTTCCGCCGCTGCCGAAGGTCTTGTAGCGGGTGTGGGCGATGCCGAGATCGCCGTGGAGGTCGGCGAGGGGTTTGAAGATATCGTCGGCGAGGCCCTCTCCGCGTTCCAGTGCGTATCTCCGGCGGGCGGGATCGAAGATGAAGAGCCCGGCGTAGGCCGGGCCCCGGTGTTGGAGGAAGTGGGCCCCGTTTCCGAGATCGCCCACCACCGATCGTCCCGTGTTGTTGATCACCCCGACGATTCCGCACATAGGCAATGTCCCCCTGGCTGGGACACTATAACGTGAGTTTTGAATTATGAATGATGAATTCCGTCGCAGGGGGACCTCATCGCTTCGGGTCCTAATGCGATGCAATTCATAATTCATCATTCAAAATTCATAATTATTGTGTGTCTTCCCCCTGACGTTCGATCTCGCCGGTCATGGGGACGAAGCGCACCGGGATCACCGAACGCTCCTCGACCCCGTCGTCGGTCTTTTTGATGACCATGAGCTGCTGGTAGAAATCACCGAGGGGGATCACCATCCGCGCCCCGACCGCGAGCTGGTCGATCAGCGGTTCGGGAATGCGGTCCGGCGCCGCGGTCACGATCACACCGGCGAAGGGGGCCTCTTCAGGCCAGCCCCCGTAGCCGTCCCCGCACCGGACGTGGGCGTTGTCGTAACCGAGCTCCGCGAGGATCGCCTCGGCCCGCTCGCACAGACCCTGACGAATCTCGACGGTGTAGACCTCCACCCTCATGGCGGCGAGAACCGCGGCCTGGTAACCCGAGCCGGTGCCGATCTCGAGGACCTTGTCGCCCGGCCCGACTTCCAGCAACTCCGACATGAGCGCGACAATGTACGGCTGAGAAATCGTCTGGCTCTCGCCGATGGGGAGCGGCGAGTCCTGATACGAGGCTTCACGGTAGTCTTCGGGAACGAACCGATGCCGCGGAACCGACCGCATGGCCGTCAGGACCTCGGGGTCCTTGACGCCGCGGGTCTCGATCTGCTGCCGGACCATCCGCTCGCGAAGAACGTTCCAATCGGGACCGCTGCGGCTTCCGGCCTGCCCGCCGCGCGGGCTACAGCCGACCACGATCGCTCCGAGAAGCACCGCCAAAACGGCGCGCAGGATTCCACTCGCTCTGTCGTGACCTGCCATCATGATGCTCCACATTCTGCTGATCCATCCACGACAATCCGATGCAACACGGCGTTGTCTCGATCCGACCAGTGCGCCTTTGAAACGGTCTTTCCGCCATCATGGTAGACCACACCGAGCCGAGTTGCCATTGCGACCGCGGCCGAATTCAATGCAATTCTCCTGCCGCTTGACACCGGGTCCCGGGGTGCGCACGATGAAGCCATGAATGACACACCCACCGAGTCGCCGGTCCCGTCACCTCAACCAGCCGGATTCTCCCGCCGCGATCTCGTCATCGGCGGTTCGCTGGCGGCCGCCGCGCTCGCGACAGCCGGAGCGACCCGTGCCCACGCCTCCGGTGAACCGTCGGTGGCTGTTGCCTCGGCCAACGGCCTCGAGGCGGTCGGGCGGGCGGTGGCGCAGATGGACGCCGGAGTCTCGCCGGTGGAGGCCGCCGTCCACGGCGTCGCCGTCGTCGAAGACGACCCTGACGACTTCACCGTGGGCTACGGCGGGCTGCCGAACTCCGAGGGGGTGGTCCAGCTCGACTCATGCTGTATGGACGGCCCCACCATGCGCGCGGGGGCGGTCGCCGCCCTCGAGGGATTTCGCCACCCGGCACAGGTGGCGCTCCAGGTGCTCCAACGCACGACCCGGGTGCTTCTGGTCGGCGACGGCGCCGCCCGTTTCGCCAGGGCCATCGGCTTCGAGGAGGAGAACCTCCTCACCGAGAAGGCGCGTAAGATCTGGCTCTACTGGAAGGCCAACATGTCCGACCGCGATGACTGGCTGCCGGCGCCCGGCCAGACCGAGGACCCCGATGTCCGGGCTTTCATCGAGGAGTACGGCGCCGTGCGACCCACCGGGACCATCAACCTCTGTGCGGTGGACGGCGACCGCGACGTGGGCGGCACAACAACCACCTCCGGGCTGTTTTTCAAGATCCCCGGCCGGGTCGGTGACTCGCCCCTCATCGGCGCCGGTCTCTTCGTCGACAACGAGGTCGGGGCGGCTGGCTCGACCGGCCGCGGCGAATCGGTGATCCAGATCGCCGGGGGCCACACGGTGGTCGAGTTCATGCGCGCCGGCAAAAGTCCCGAAGCCGCCTGTCTCGCCGCTTTGGAACGACTGGTCCAGGCGACCCGCGTGCCCTATCTTCTCGATGACAAGGGCCGGCCGTCCTTCGACGTCAAGTTCTACGCCGTCAACAAAAAGGGCGAAACCGGATCGGCCGCTCTCTGGTCCGGGGCGAAACACGCCGTCTGCCGCTCGGGATCCAAACCGGTGCTCCTGGACAGCGCGTACCTGTACGAGAGAGACCTGAAGTAGAAAACAATCACGGTAAGAGCAACTGCAACCGAGCACGCGGGAAGGCCAGCGCCCACCGGGTCGTGCCGGGTTGGACAGTGTGCCCAAAAAACCAGTCGGGAATGCATCCCCTCCCGCACATTGTCATACCGGGCACTCCGCAGCGAAACCGCTGTGAGCATTTCTTCCCGCTCGCCGGGAGGCCGCCGCTCGCGCGATCAGCGTGGTCGCTATCCTCCCCGTTCTGCTCTCAGACCATGCTGATCGCGCGACGCTGGGACGACGGAGGCGGCCCAGAAGGCCGGAGCTCCGAGCCGCATCGAAGAAGAGGCTCAGAGGATTGCCCAAACACAACAGTGTCCTGCGGGCGAGACGCCCGCACTACAATGGCCGCCGCTCGCGCGATCAGCGTGGTCGCCATCCTCCCCATGCGGATGCCGGGCATTTCGCTACCGGAGGAGAGAGCCGGGCACCGCCGCCGCACGCCTGACTTCTCAGGAATGTCCTCAATACAGGACACCTTGCCGAATCTCCTCCATTCCCCAGACTGACATCGAAGTCTTTAACTCATATCGACTTCCCCACAGATCATCGCCCCTTTCACCCCCTGGCACGACCGTTGCTCAAGGGTCTGGTGAAAGGAGGCCGTCATGACCAGAACATCCACCATCCTGCTCACCGCCGCCATCGTCCTCACGACCGCAGCGATTCCGGCCCAAGCCGGCGGATACATCGGGATCGAGGTTTCGAACCACGGCGCCGGTCTCGGCTTCGGCGCCACGAACTGGAGCCTCTGGGGTTCGTCTTGGGACTCGGGGTACGCCTCGGTCGGGTTTTCCTCCACCCTCTCGGGTTACGGCGACTGGGTGCAGGTCGACGGTCTCGGCCGGGTTTGGCGCCCCTGGGTCGCGGCTGATTGGCAACCCTTCAGCTACGGCCGCTGGATCTGGACATCCCTCGGTTGGACCTGGGTTGCCTATGAGCCTTGGGGCTGGGTCCCCCACCACTACGGCAACTGGGCCTATTCCGCCATCGGTTGGGTGTGGACCCCCGGCTATGCCTATCACCCGGGAAACGTCGTCTGGGTGAGCGCCGGCGTCCACGTCGGCTGGTACCCCTGCGCGCCGCACGGCTGGAGCCACTCCTACCGGGGATACCACCACGGCTGGAACGACGGCTATACCCGTGGGTATTCGGATGGTTGGCGGGATGCACGGTACGCGACGTGGGTTCCGCGATCGCAGGTCACCGCCGAGAACATCGCCGACCGCGCGGTGCGGTACGAAACCGCCACCTACGCGATCGCCAGATCCCGGGTCGCGACCATGGAGCACGCACCCAGCAGGACCGAGATCGAGGGCTATGTCGGTCGACCGGTACCCGAATCCAGGATTCTCGAACGGACTGCGACGGTCGACGGCCGCCAGCTGCGG
>JAHECW010000269.1 GCA_024641545.1 Acidobacteriota bacterium | reverse complement strand
CGGCGGCCGCATCGCCTATGTCGGCGACGACGCCGGAGCGGAACCTTTGGCGGGCCCCGACACCCGTGTAGTCGAGCTCGCCGGGCGCACGGTCGCCCCGGGATTTCAAGACTCGCACATGCACCCGATGTCCGGCGGTCTAAGGTTGCTGCGGTGTCGGCTCGATGGGCTCGAGTGGCCGGAGCAGGTGGCGCGCGCGATGCGCGAGTGCGCCGACCGCCTCGACGGGGGTGACTGGCTCGTGGCGACCGGGTTGACCCACGACGCCTTCTCGGGTCGCGGTCCCGACCGGGCGCGCCTCGACGAGCTGGCGTCCGGGCGGCCCGCCTACGTCGCCACGGAGGAGGGATTCACGGTGTGGGTGAGCACTGCCGCCCTGGCCGCAGCGGGAGTCGGGGTCGACACCCCGGATCCCGAGCGCGGGATCATCGAGCGCGATCCCGTGACCGGCGCGCCGTCCGGGACCCTGCGCGGTTCGGCCGTCGGCCTCGTCCGATCCCGGATCCCGAGACCGAGCGCCGCGACCTACCGTGAGGCGCTCCGCCGAGCGTCCGAGCTGGCCCATCGGGTCGGCATCACATCGGTGATCGACGCGAGCGTCGATCCCGACATGCTGGACGCCTACCGTCAGGCCGACGACGCGGGAGAGCTGACCCTCCGCGTGGTCGCGTCCCAGCGCACCGACCCTTCGCGCGGCCCCGAGCAGGTCGACGAGCTGGTCGCGAGAGCTCGGGAGATCCACAGCCCCCGCCTGCGGGCCGACGCGGCGAAGATCTTCCTCGACGGTGACTTCCCGGACCACACCGCGGCGCTGCTGGAGCCCTACGCCGACGCTCCGGGCGACCGCGGCGACCTGCTCGTTCCACCGGAGCGTCTCAACGCGCTCGTCGCGCGACTCGATGCCGGCGGGATGCAGGTTCACGTCCACGCGATGGGCGACCGCGCCATCCGGACCGCCCTCGCGGCGCTCGAGGAGGCCGTCAAGACGAACCCGCCGTGGCAGCGACGCCACCACCTTGCCCATCTCGGGCTGTTGCGGCTCAACGAGATCCCGCGTTTCCGGCTGCTCGGGGTCGCGGCGAACGTCCAGCCGATCTGGGCGCATGCGGATGACGTGGTCGCGGACACGGAGCTCGTGCTGGGTCCGGAGCGCACCCGGATGCTGTACCCGTTCGCCGGCCTCTTCCGGAGTGGTGCGGTCGTCGTCGCGGGCAGCGACTGGCCGTCGGTCTCGATGAGCCCGCTCGACGCGATCCAGGTGGCGGTGACCCGACGCCCGCTTGACGGCAGCCGGCCGGTCTGGGTTCCCGAGCAGCGGGCCGGGCTGAGGGATCTGCTCGCGGCCTACACGAGATCCGGCGCGTGGCTCGCCGGACGCCCGGACGAGACCGGGACCGTCGAGGTCGGCAAGGCCGCGGACCTCATCGTGCTCGATCGCAATCTCCTCGATCTCGACCCGAACGAGATCGGACGGGTGGTTGTCCTGCTGACCCTGGTCGACGGCGCCGTCGTCTGGGAGTCCGACGAGCTCGAGCACCCGGCGTGCGGCGCCGGTGCCAGGTGAAACAGGACAGGTGTCAGGTCAGCGGTTCCCTCGTGACTGCTGTTCACCGCCTGCCGCCGAAACGACAACATCCAGACTCTCGTACTGGCGCAGGAACGCTTCGGCACCGTTCGGCGCCGTTCGATACACTCCTGCCTGGGCGCCCGGCATCCCATCGACTGAGGAAAATCCGAATTCCGGTCGATTGAACATCAGCTTGAGCGTCTTCGACTTCGTTCGTCACCTTGCGTTTGATGGCAAGAAAAACCTGCGGCGTGTCCGCCGTATCAAGGATCACGTGTGTTCAACCTCTTGAGTCGCCACCATCATCACCCTTGTGGCACATCCGCCGACTGCTTCGGTCTCTTGAGGATTCTCTGATGCCTTTCCCTGGCTTAACCGTCGATTCGGCCCATTGTGGGCATGTCCGATTTCAGGAGGTTGGAATGCGAGCAAGAACACTGGTTGCAGCAATGATCACGGCGGTGGTGATTGGGAGCGCCGCAGCGGTGATGGCATTCGATCCAGGGGACATGAACTGTGACGGAGTGGTCGACAGCGACGATTGCCCGGTCATGTCTCTCGCGATGACCGACCCGGACGGTTACGGCGCCGCCTACCCGAGCTGTCCGTTGGAGAATGCCGATCTCAACGGCGACGGCCTCATCGACTGCGTCGACTTTCCCCTTTTTGTCGCGGCGGTCGTCCTGACCAGCCCCGGCGGCTGCGGATTCATGGACTGTCCCCTGCAACCGGACGCGATCTTCACGGTCGGCGACGGACCGGACACGGACTTCAATCCGGACGTGTCGTGCAGCGAAGCCTCGACGATCTGCCTGGTGGTGTGGCAGGCGGACACCCCGGACACGTCGTCGATCTGGGGGCGCTTCGTCGGAGTCGACGGCGCCGCTTTCGGCGAGCCGTTCCCGATCTCGAACGCGACGACGGCCCAAACGGACCCGAGGGTCGAGCTCGACCCTGTCCGCGACCGGTTCCTCGTCGTGTGGAGGTCCGACTACGCGCCCAACCCGGCGGACACCGACATCTATGCGCGGTTCATCCCCATCGGGGGGCCGGACCCGGGGGCACCTCCGTTCCCGGTCAGCACGACCGTCGACCAGCAGCTCTTTCCGCGTCTCGCCTACGCGCCGGGGGCCGACGAGTTCCTCGTCGTCTGGACCAACGATGACTTCACCAATCCCTACAGGATCGTCGGACGCCGGGTTCTCGCCGACGGCAGCGGCTTCGCCACCGGAGACCTGATCCTCTCCGAGGGACCGCAACCCCGATATGGGGCGGCCCTCGCCTGGGATGATCTCAACTCGCGTTACATTCTCGCCTACACCCGCTCCGAGAGCGCGACCGACGAGGATGTCTGGCTCCGTCGAATGTCGTGGTCGGGGGCGCAGATCGGCGTCGAGACCGGGATCGCCGCCTGGCCCGGCACCGAGCAGCTGGTTTCGCTCGATGTCCTCGGCGGCTCGCCTCTCGTCGTGTGGCTCGGCGGTGACCGGGCGTACGCCCGTTGGGCCGACAGCGACGGCCTGCCTGCCGGCCCCCCGCTCGATCTGACCGACGGCGGGATCGGCAGAGCCCACATGACCGCGGTGGCGTGCGACGATCAAGGCGCCGGGTGCCGGGTGATGTGGATGTGGTTCGACGACACCAGCGGCTTCAGCTGGGGTGTCGTCGACCGCCGGGTGTCGGCAAACGGGTCGCTCGGCCCGATCACCGAGATTCGAAGGTCTCCGAACGGCTACGCCGAGCACTCGTTCATGCCGGACATCGCGGTCGTCAATGGCCGTTTCGTGAGGGTTTGGGCCCAGGAGACTCCAGTCGGATCCGGTCTCAACACCTTCGACATCCACGGCCGGGTTTTCAGGGCCCTGCTCTTCGACGACGGGTTCGAAAGCGGCGACACGCTGTATTGGAGCGCGACAGTCGGCAACTGATTTTCAGTCGCCGCGCTTCGACCACGGGGCGCTGCCGGGATCGGCTCGCGGGGATCGAACACAACTGTGTTTCACCCGGCACCGATCGAGCCAAAAAGAAGATGGACAGTCGGAGCCTGCGAGAGTAATCTACTACCTCGGAGGTGTTAGATAAGTTCATCCCTTTACGGTGCCGGCGCTGAGTACGCGCTCCACTCACTGCTTTTCATGGTCGGGCGAACCGAACCGGTCAGCGTGCGGGACGTCGCCCTCTTCCAAAAACTCCCGGAGCGATTCCTCGCGAAGCTATTTACCCGGCTTAAAAATGCCGGAATCGTAGCTGGAATCGAAGGAATCAACGGTGGATTTGTTCTCGCCCATGCGCCTGAAGACATCACGGTGCGAGCCATACTTGAGGCCATCAATCCCAACCGCTCCCTCTTCGAATGCGGTGAAATCCGACGGCACTGCGCCCTGTTCAAAGGCGAACCGCCGGCCTGGAGCACCACCGGAACATGCCGGATTCACCTCTTCATGCAGGAGGCTGAAGCCGCGCTGGAACAATTCCTCATGTCGAAGTCACTCGCCGACCTGGGGCAGGAGTTCAAGCACAAGGCTCCAACGAAGTTCATCCGCGATTCAGAACGCTGGTTCGACCAGAGAAGAACTGAGCGAACCGTCAAGAAATCGGGGGGGCGCCGCAACTGACCTCAAGAGCCCGACCGAAAACTCGATGTCCCACTGCAAACCACCACCCAAAGGAGTTATCCCGTGACCAAACGCATTTTTCTCGCAGGCGCCTCCGGCGCCGTCGGCCGCCGCCTCGCACCCTTGCTGGTGGCCAACGGTTGGCTGGTATTCGGCTCAACCCGCTCGCAGGACAAGACAACCACCCTCGTCGAGATGGGGGTCGAACCAGTCGTCGTTGATG
This sequence comes from Acidobacteriota bacterium, assembly GCA_024641545.1. Taxonomy (GTDB): domain Bacteria; phylum Acidobacteriota; class Thermoanaerobaculia; order Thermoanaerobaculales; family Sulfomarinibacteraceae; genus JAHECW01. Next base: position 192 of record JAHECW010000269.1, on the reverse strand, counting down.
TCTTTGATGCCGCCGAGTTAAAGGGACTCCTGTTTGATCTCAAACCGGAAGTTGTAATTCATCAGCTCACTGACCTCCCCTTCGCGCTGGAAGCAGACCAGATGACTGCGGCCCTGGTGCGCAACGCGCGCCTCCGCGACGAAGGAACCAGAAATCTGGTTGCCGCCGCCGTCGCTGCCGGCGCCAAGCGCC
>JAHECW010000268.1 GCA_024641545.1 Acidobacteriota bacterium | reverse complement strand
TCGTGACCCGGGTCCACGCCACCGAACTCCGCCTCGCGAACGCGGACTGGAGCTCGGAGCCCACGATGGCGAGCATCGACCGGTTGGACGCCGAGATCAACCTGCGGGAACTTGTTTCGGGTTCGATCCATCTTCCGAACGTCGAAATCGAGGGCGGCCGAGCTGTCTTCGAGTCCGACCCGGAGGCCGGGAGCAACTGGCGACTCGGCAAGGGCGACAGCTCGGGGAACGGTGGCCCGGTGCGGTTGCGGATCGACCGCATCAAAGGCTCCGACGTCACGCTCGTCTTCGGAAACACGAACGACGAGCACCACGTCGACCTGATTGTCGACACTCTCGACAGCACCGGCGATCCCGAGGGGATGCACCGGCTCACCGGAAAGGGATCGCTTCGCGGTGCCGACTTCACGATCTCCGGCGGTTTCGGGTCGTTTGCCGAGCTCATCAATCTGGAACCCTTCGATCACGATCTCCGGGCCACCCTCGGCTCGACACAGCTGTCGAGCAAGGGGAGAATCGGTCGAATCGTCGATCTCGGGGATCTCGATCTCGAAGCCCGGGCGACGGTTCCCCACCCGACCGAGATCTACCGACTCCTTGGCCTCAGCTTCGAATTCGAACGCCCCTTGGACCTGCGGGCATCCACGTCCACAACACATGGCCTCACCGATTTCACCCTCACCGCCGAGGGTGACGCCGCCGATCTCTCTGCCACGGGGACCATCGACTCGGTGCTCTCCCCGACGAATCTCGATGTCCGGGTCGAGCTTGGAGGCCCGGACATCCGACCGGTTGCCGCCCTCACCGGGATCACCGACCTCCAAGCGCTGCCCTTCGATCTCGTGGGCCGTTTCACCTGGCGGGGTCATCCGATCGAGGTTTCCGGTCTCGAGATCCGGGTCGGGGAGAACTGGATCGCGGCCGACGGCGATCTCGGACAACCCCCAGTCATGCTTGAAACCGATTTACGGCTCAAGGGCGCCGGACCGAACGTGGCGGAGGTCGCGGCACTGGCGGGCCTCCACTTCCCGCCCGACCGATACGAGTTCGACGGCCGCCTCCTCAGGGTCGAAGACGGGCTTCAGTTACACGACGTCCGGGTGAGGATCGGGCGGACCCGGCTGACGACGAGCGGATTCGTCGGGGATCCGCCGCAGTACGAAAACACCGACCTGGGCTTCGCAATCGAGGGTCCCGATCTCGCTCACTACCGATCGGCCTTCGGGCACGACCTCCCAACGGTGCCGTTCGCCGTCTCCGGACGTCTCGCCGAGGGCGATCGATCCATCGCTCTCGACGACGTGATGGCGACGGTCGGCAGCGGCAACTTCGAAGTCGACGGTCGACTCACCACCGTCGCCGGGATGGTCGGCACCGATCTCTCCATCATCGCCCACGGGAGCGACCTCTCGCTGGTCGGCGAGATCACCGGCATCACCGGACTCCCCGCCACCCCCTTTCATGCCACCGGACGCGCCACGGTGACCCCCGACGGCCTCCGGCTGCAGGGGATCGCCGGTCAAGCCGGGAGTATCGATCTCTCGGTTGACGGTCTCCTCACGAAACACCGCAAGGCCGGGGGCTCGAAGTTCGATTTTCGGATCTCGGGGGCGGATCTCTCAACCCTTGACGCCATCGTCCCGGACCTCGAGCTCCCGGCCGAACCCTTTCATGCCGCGGGGAGATTGGAGCTGCTGGCGACGGGCCTGGGTCTCGAGGGCGTCGAACTCGGGCTCGGCGACGCAACCGGTCGAGTGTCGGGCGTCATCGGGCTCCCTTGGAGACTGAATCCGACCGATCTCGAGTTCGACGTAGGCGGCCCGTCGCTCGCCGTCGTCGATCGGCTCATTCCTTCGATTCGCCCGCCCGCGGCCGGGTTTTCGCTGTCCGGCGGGCTGCGTCTCACGGACGGTGCGGTTGAAATTCGCGAGGTGGACGTCGGAATTGCCGGCTCCACAGCTCACCTCAACGGCACAGCGACTCTGGGCGACAACCCGAGCGGTGCCACCATCGAGGCTTCGCTCGACTGCCCCGATTTGCGTTCCCTCGGAACACTGATCGCGGCATCATCCTCGCTCGAGATCCCCACGCTCCCGGCTGGAGCGCTCTCGGTCGCCGGAAACGTGGTCATCGATGAGAACGGAATCCATCTCCCCTCCCTCAGCCTCACCCTCGGCGAGGCCTCGGCCACGCTCGCTGGAGACATGGGACGTTGGCCGGATCTCGTTGGTGCAGACCTGACCGTTCACGCCGACGGCCCCGACGCCTCACTGTTGGCGACGCTGACCGATGCCGACGTGCCCGTCGCACCGTTCAAGCTGGACGGTCGTTTGAGGAGGTTCGATGCGGGACACACATTCGACCAGCTGACGGCGAGTCTCGGCGATTACCGCTTCAAAATCGACGGTACGGTGGGGTCTCTTCCCAAGCTCATCGGAACCGACGTCGAACTTCAGATCGAAGGGCCCGATCTCACACTCATCCGCGACCTCAGCGGAATCGCCGCGCTCCCTCCCGGTGATTTCGCCCTGACCGGCCATTTCGAGGGCGAACCAAACCGGTTCAAGAGCGACGCCACGACTCTGCGGCTCGGTACGAGCGATCTCTCGGGCAGCTTTCGGGTCGATTTCGAGGGCAAACCGAGAGTCACGGGCCGCCTTCAATCACGGCACGTCGACCTTTCGGACTTCCGCCCTTCGACACCGGCCTCCGGCAACGAACCTGATCCATCCGATACGGCGGACGAATCAGCCGGTTTCGTCATTTCCGACGAGCCTTTGCATCTCGCCTTTCTCGACAAGTTCGATCTCGACCTCGGCTGGGACATCGCCAAAGGCGAGTATTTCTTCGACGACGGCCGCGACCTCTTTGTCTCGGTCATCCTCGAGGACGGCCGGGTGCGGGTCGATCGCTTCGAAGCGACCGGCAAGCTCGGGGGCAAGGTGCGAGGTACCGCATCCCTCATCCCCGTCGCAGGGGGCCACCGCCTGACAACCGAATTCCACATCGAAGAGGGAATGATCAACCTGGCGGGGGACGGCGCCGATCCGAGCGAATACACGCCGGTTGATCTTCTGGTCGAGCTCAGCGCTGTCGGTCGGACCGCACACGAAATGGCCGCCTCCGCCGACGGTCGGATCTCGTTGACCATCACCGGAGGAACCCTGAAAAAGGGAATCCTCGATCTCCTGTCCGCCGATGTCCTCGTCGCCCTCGCTCGGGCTCTCAACCCTTTTGCCGAGGATGAACCCACCACCAAGCTCAATTGCGCGGTGCTCGTGGCGAGGTTTGAGGATGGAATGATGACCCTGGATCCGGCGGCCGTCCAGACCGACAAGGTCACGATTCTCGGCGACGGCACCGTCGACTTCAAGACCGAGAAGCTTCGTCTGGATTGGATCACAAAGCCCCGCAAAGGGATCGGCATCAGCGCGAGCATGTTCACCAACCCCTATATCCGGCTCGGCGGGTCCCTCAGCCATCCGAATATCGAGATGAAGCCGATGGAGGCGCTCGCGACGACCGGGGTTGCGGTCGTCACGATGGGGATTTCTCTCGTCGCCAAGGGCTTCTTCGACCGGGTGACAGCGGAGAAGAAGGTCTGCGAGCAGGCGATGGCCCAGGCCGAGAAGCAACTCCAACCGGCGCAACCGAAGAAGCAGCAAGAGCAACCATGAGGCTGCGGGAGTTCGAGGCGGCCGGAGAGTTCGGCATGCGAATCGAGGAAAACCGGGTGAAGCCATCGACCGCCGTGATGCTCTTCTTCACGCTCGCGAAGTCCGGCACCAACGAGCAGCTACCCTTGATCACCATCCCGGCGAAGTAGAGGTGTGGATCCAGGGAAACGACTGAACCGATTGAGTCGAGGCAGCATTCTGCAGAAAGGTTTACTGATGAATACGTTACAGTCCATCACCGTCCGATTCGCGGCCTGCTTGCTTTTCGTCCTGACCCCGCCGGTGTTCGCACAGGAAGCCGCACCCCAGCCCGACAACGAGGCGATCGAGCTCGCGGCGCCAATCCCGACGGCGCCGGTGGCGATCGACGGTACGGTGTTGTTCAACGTTCGCGGCGTGTCGGCTCTGCCTGCTGCGGAGCGGGCCGCACGAATCGAGGCGGCGATCAAGGAGGCGGCCCGCAACTCCTCGTTCGATCCCGCAAACCTGACCCTCGTCGACGAGGGTCCCTTCACCAGCATCATGGCCGGTGAGAGCCGGGTGATGGGGATCGTGGACGCCGACGCGCGCCTCGAAGGGGTCGGACGCCGCGAGCTGGGGGTCGTAGCCAGCGATCGGATCCGGCGGGCGATCGAGCAGTACCGCACCGACCGGCAGCCCGAGGCTCTCACTGCCGGCGGCCTGCGCGCCGGCGGCGCAACCCTCCTCCTGGCGCTCGTCCTCGTGGCCCTGCGGCGGCTGTGGCGGGGTCTCGACGGGAGGCTGGCCGCTCACCTCGAAGAGCGCCTGCGGGCGCTGGGTGTGGAGTCGGTCCGGGCTGGGGGGTCGGAGCGCGCCGGGAGCTTCCTGCGCAACACGCTGGGTGTGGTCCGCACCGCCATGATGCTGGTCGTGATCTTCCTGTACCTGAACCTGGTTCTCGGCCT
>JAHECW010000105.1 GCA_024641545.1 Acidobacteriota bacterium | reverse complement strand
AGCGACGGAACGACCATTCGCAGCAAGGGAGAGGGAAAGGGAGAAGGAGAAGGAGAGGAATGAAAAACGCCGGGCCCGAGGGCCCGGCGTCGAACTCGACGAGTCGAGGATCAGCCGAAGTGGATGGCGTAGAGGATGGGCGCGATGATCATCGCGACCACGCTGATGAGCTTGATGAGAATGTTAAGCGACGGACCCGAGGTGTCCTTGAACGGATCGCCGACGGTGTCGCCGGTGACGGTTGCCTTGTGCATCTCGTCGTACGCATCGCCCCAGACCTTGTGGCCCTGTTCCTTGACCTGTTTCTTGGAGTTGTCCCAGGCGCCGCCGGCATTGGCCTGGAAGATCGCCAGACAGACGCCGGAAATGGTGACGCCGATGAGCAGGCCGCCGAGCATGTCGACGGAAACGACGCCTACGACCACCGGGACCAGAACCGCCATCAGGCCGGGAACGACCATCTTTCGGATTGCCGCGCCGGTCGCGATGTCGATGCACTGCGTGTACTCCGCCTTGCCGTCGGCGGCCTTGATGATCGCCGCTTCCTGTTCGGTCGGCTCGCGATCCTCGTGCTCCGCCCGCTGCGCCGCTTCGAGGGCGGGCCGCAGTTCGGGGATGTCGCGGAACTGGCGCCGCACTTCCTGAATCATGTCCTGCGCAGCATTGCCGACGGCGACCATGGCCATTGCCGAAAAGCGGAACGGAAGCATGCAGCCGATCAGCAGGCCGACCAGGACGTAGGGGTTGGCGGCGTCGATGTTGACCTCGCCGTGCATCTTGGTCAGGTAGGCGGCGGTGAGCGACAGCGCGGTCAGCGCCGCGGAACCGATGGCGAAACCCTTGCCGATGGCGGCGGTGGTGTTGCCGACCGCGTCGAGCTTGTCGGTGCGGGCGCGGATGTCGCGGCCGAGCTGTGCCATCTCGGCGATCCCGCCGGCGTTGTCGGCGATCGGGCCGTAGGCATCGGTCGCGAGTTGGATCGCGATGGTCGACAGCATCCCGAGCGCCGCCAGTGCGATACCGTACAACCCGGCAAAGGCGTAGGCGATGAGGATTGCGGCGCTGATCACAAGGATCGGGAAGGTGGTGGAGTTCATTCCGACCGCGAGACCCTGGATCACGGTGGTCGCGGCGCCGGTCTTCGAGGCTTCGACGATGGTCCCGACCGGCGACCGGAAGGTCGCGGTGTACCACTCGGTGATCATGCCGACCAGAATGCCGGCGACGAGACCGGCCACCACCGCGAGGGCGATGCCCCACCACTGGTGCACGACCTGCTCGCCGGTGATGATGTCGGTGGTGCTGACTCCGGCGGCCGGAATCATCTGTTTGATGGCGAAGATGGTGCCGATCACCATCAAGATGCCGGCGCCGAAGGTGCCGCGGTTGAGTCCCTGCTGCGGATCGCCGCCCTCCTTGGTCCGGACCAGGAAGAAACCGAGGAACGAGGCGACGATTCCGATGACCGCGATGACCAACGGCAGAATCACGGCGTTCATCCCGGTCCCGGCTTTCGCGGACTCGAGCCCGACGAACCACGCCGCGCCGAGGATCATCGACGAGATGATGGCGCCGATGTAGGACTCGAAGAGATCGGCGCCCATGCCGGCGACGTCGCCCACGTTGTCGCCCACGTTGTCGGCGATGGTGGCGGGGTTGAGCGGGTGGTCCTCGGGAATCCCGGCCTCGACCTTGCCGACGAGGTCGGCGCCGACGTCAGCGGCCTTGGTGTAGATACCGCCGCCGACGCGGGCGAAGAGCGCGATCGACGACGCACCGAGCGAGAAACCGGAAAGGATGTTGAGCACGAGCATCGTGGCGTCACCGCCGAGAAGCGACGCGGGATACATCTTGATGTAGACGATGAAAAGGACACCGAGGCCGAGGAGCGCCAGACCCGCAACCGACAGGCCCATCACCGAACCGCCCTTGAAAGCCACCTGGAGGGCGTCGTTGAGGCCCTTGCGCGCGGCCGAAGCGGTCCGGGTGTTGGCTGCGGTCGCGGTCTTCATTCCGAAGAAGCCGGCGAGCGCCGAGCAGAAGGCCCCGAGAACGAAGGACACGGCGATGAACGCGTTGGTGTCCTCGGACACGAAGTAGTTCGTGACACCGAGCAGGATCGCCACTGCGACAACGAAGATGGCGAGCACGCGGTACTCACGACCGAGGAACGCCATTGCTCCATCTGCCACCCAGGAACCGATGAGCTTCATTCGGTCGGTGCCCTGGTCCTGACGGGTGATCCACGCCGCCCGCAAATAGGCGAAAATTAGGGCGATGACGGCCACCACCGGTGTCAGATAAACAAAATAAATAGGTTCCACGATTTCCTCCTTCTCCCTCAGTAAAAAGATCCAACCGCCGTTACCCTGGAAAGTGCCTGTTTCCAATCCCCATGGACGGGTCGGTTCCCCCTCCCGGGCACCGCGTGATTGTACCCAAAATCAAAGGAAATGTGAACTGTTTCACACAGCAATTCTCATGCTGAACCCGGTCTTGGCAACCGTTTTCACCGGACACCGGCGGGAACCCGTCTTCGATCGAGTTTTCCGGAAAGCGAAATCGCCATCCCAGCCCCGGATTCTCGCCGGATTTCCCTCCTGCGGAGGTGAATCGGTTGAGAAATTTCACGCCGGCAAATCCGACCTTTCGTTTGCATTTCTGAAATCACGATTCTCCATGAAAATCGAATCCCCGTTCTTCCTACGATTCACATTTTCGTATTACGAGGGGGCGTTCCCCCAGTTGAGACAGGCCCTGTTCTCCGAAACCTCCAGCCCCCCGATTTTCGCCGGCGAACGATCAATCCAGATTCTCGATCTCGCTTCGATTGTCCGTGTTGTCATTCCACAAGTGCAAGGAAGGTAACAGTTTAGATCGCCGGATGCAGTGTCGCCCCTCAAATCCGAGGATCGCGGGGATGAAAACTGAGACTGAACCGCATTCACAACCACAGCCGATTTTGAGATTCATTAGGAATTCAAGCAATTTCATTGACAATCCGCCGCGATACTACCTATCCTTATTCGAGTTTGTTCGCGGCTTTTTTTACAGTATGGCCATTCGATTAAAGGAGGCGAGAATGGGTAGGAGGGATGAGTGGTTGGACCTTCCCGGCGATCCCACCGTTGACGGTGTCGACCGACGGGACTTTGTCAAGGTCTGCATGATGGCCGCCGCGGCCCTTGGACTTCCGGCTGCGACCGGAGTCAAGTGGGCGGAAGCGGCCGAAGCCGGCCTGAAGCCATCGGTGATTTGGCTTCATTTCCAGGAATGCACGGGCTGCACCGAGTCGTTGCTGCGCACCTCGCATCCGGGCCTCGACAAGCTGATCCTCGACATGGTCTCGCTGGATTACCACGAGACCCTGTTCGCGGCAGCGGGGCACCAGATCGAGGCCGCTCTGCACGATGCGGTCGCGAAAGGCGGTTACGTGTGCGTCGTCGAGGGCGCCATCCCCACCAAGGAGGACGGCATCTACTGCCAGATCGCCGGCAGGACGGCAATCGACATCCTCCAGGAGGTCGGCGGCAATGCCGCCGCGGTCATTGCGATCGGCTCCTGTGCCTCGTGGGGCGGAATTCCGTCCGCCGACCCCAACCCGACCGGCGCTGTCGGAGCTCAGGAGATTCTCAAGGACAAGACCGTGATCAACCTTCCCGGTTGCCCGTCGAATCCTTATAACTTCCTGGGTGTCGTGCTCCAGTTCGCAACCATGGGGACCCTCCCCGCTCTCGACGATGAGGGGCGTCCCCTCTTCGCCTACGGCCGCACGATTCACGAGCACTGCCCGCGCCGCGCGCACTTCGACGCCGGCCGCTTCGTCCGCCAGTTCGGCGACGATGGGCACAACCTCGGTTACTGCCTCTTCGCCATGGGTTGCAAGGGTCCCGAGACCTATGCGAACTGCTCCACCCTGCACTTCAACGAGGTGCCGGATGCGTGGCCCATCGGCATCGGCGCGCCGTGCTTCGGATGCACCACCAAGGGCGTCGGCTTCACCAAGCCCCTCTTCCAAGAGGCCGCTCTTCCGCCGAATTATGTTCCGCCCATTCACCCGTCCGATCAGCGCGGCCCCATCACACCAGGTTGGGCGGGCGTCGTCGGACTCGCCACCGGAGCCGCAGTCGGCGGAGCCCTCATGGCTTCCAAGAAACTCGGTGAGGGGGAAACGGAGGGGTCGTGATGAGCATGGATCGGAGAACGCTGCTGAAGGGCCTTGCGGTCGCAGGCGCCGGAGCAGTGGCCCCCGTGGAGGCTTCAGAGAAGTACGCTGAAGCTCCAGAGGATGCGGTCGGGATGCTCTACGACGCCACCAGGTGCATCGGCTGCCAGGCCTGCGTCACAGCGTGCAAAACGGCCAACAACCTGCCGGGTAACCGCTACAACCCACCGGAGGACCTCTCCGGCGAAACCAAGAACATCATTCGTCTGTACCAGGACGGCGACGAGTCGTCCTACGTGAAATCGCAGTGCATGCACTGCGTCGATCCCGGCTGCGCCAACGCCTGCATGATCGGCGCATTCAAGAAACGCGAGTACGGCATCGTCACCTGGGACCCGGACCGTTGCATCGGCTGCCGGTACTGCCAGGTCGCGTGCCCGTACAACATCCCGAAGTTCCAGTGGAACACCGGGGTGCCGCTCATCGTCAAGTGCGAGCTCTGCAACCACATCATTCACGATCCCGACACCGGCACCCTTCGCGAAGGCGCACTGCCCGGCTGCTGCCAGGCCTGCCCGAAAGAAGCGGTCATTTTCGGTCGATACACCGATCTCATCGAGGACGCTAAACAGCGGATCGCTGAACGCCCCGAACGCTATTGGGGTCCGGACGGCGAGCCGAAGATCTTCGGTCTGACCGACGGTGGCGGCACGCAAGTGCTCTACCTCGCCGATCTGAGCTTCGAAAAGCTCGGTCTGCCGACTCTCGGCGACCATGGCACCGCCAAACAGGCGCGCGAGATCCAGCACGGGATCTACCGGGGCTTCATCGCTCCGGTCGCGCTCTACGGCGTCCTCGGTCTCGTGATGTGGCGGAACAATCGTGCGGCGAAGAAGGAGGAGGGGTAATGGCAAGCCATAGCCACGCGCAACCCGTGGGCGGACCCCTGAACAAGAAGTTCGTCACCTTCATGGTGATCTTCCTGGGAATCTGGGCCGCCGTTCTTCTCTATCGGTTCATCTACGGAATCGGGGTCGTTTCCGGCCTCACCGACTATTACCCGTGGGGCGTCTGGATCGCCTTCGACGTCGTCACCGGCACCGCACTCGCATGCGGCGGTTACGCCGTTGCGATCCTCTGCTACATCCTCAACAAGGGAAAGTACCACCCGCTGGTACGGCCCGCTCTGCTGACCAGCGCGCTCGGCTACTCCATGGCCGGCCTGGCCATCGTCATCGATGTCGGCCGGTGGTGGGGGGTCTGGCGGATTCCGCTCGGCGGGTTCCCGGACATGGGCTCCTACAACTGGGACTCGGCGCTGCTCGAGGTCGCGCTCTGCGTCATGGCCTACGTCGGCGTGCTCTGGATCGAGCTCGGCCCGGCCTTCCTCGAGAAGTGGCAATCGACATCAAAGAACTCGGCGCTGGTGGGTTTCGCCAGGGCCGGTCTCAAGTTCTACGACAAGGCGCTGATCTGGATCATCGCCCTCGGCGTGCTGCTGCCCACCATGCACCAGAGCTCCCTGGGAACCCTGATGCTCCTCGCCGGCCAGAAGCTGCACGGGCTGTGGTACACGCCCTGGATTCCGCTGCTCTTCCTCATCTCCTGCGTCGGGATGGGCTACTCGGTCGTGGTCTGGGAGTCTTCGCTGTCGACCAGGCTCTTCAAGCGCCAGCGCGAAGACGACATGCTCACCGGCCTCTCCGGCGCCATGGTCGTCATCGTCTCGCTCTATCTCGTGCTTCGGTTCGCGGATCTGATCATCAGCGGCAAGACGTCGATGATGTTCACCTCCGGATGGCTGAGCATCGTGTTCTGGGTCGAGATCGGGCTCTTCGCCTTCCCGCTCTGGATGCTCATGAACAAACAACGCAGGTCGCAATTCCCGGTCATGCTCAGGGCCTCCATCCTGCTCATGCTCGCCGGCGCCATGTACCGGTTCGACACCTACATCACCGCGTACCAGCCCGCGCCGGGACAGACCTACTTCCCATCGTTCCTCGAGATCTTCGTCACCTTCGGCGTGATCGCCCTCGAGATTTCCATGTATTACTTCATTGTCAAACGCTACCCGATTCTCGGCGGCGCAACCGCCGAGGGTGCGGCAGAGTAGAAGGGGGTCTCAGATGGCCAAAATGATCACTGTCGACCCGATCACGCGGATCGAGGGTCATCTGCGGATCGACGTCGAAGTCGACCGCGGAAAGGTCCAGAATTCCTGGTCCTCGGGTCAAATGTGGCGCGGTATCGAGAAGATTCTCGAGGGCCGCGATCCACGCGATGCATGGGCGTTCACCCAACGCATCTGCGGCGTGTGCACCACCGTCCACGCCATGGCGTCGGTCCGCTCGGTTGAGAACGCTCTCGGGATCCAGGTGCCGTTGAACGCGCAGCTCATCCGCAATCTGATCATCGCGGCGCATTCGCTGCACGATCACATCGTTCACTTCTATCATCTGTCGGCGCTCGACTGGGTCGACGTCGTCTCCGCCCTGAGCGGCGATCCGGCACGGGCGTCGAAGCTCGCCGAGTCGCTCTCACCCTGGCCCGGCAACAGCGTCAAGGCCCTGACCGCCGTCAAGGAAAAGGTCGCGGGCTTTGTCGCCGCCGGCCAACTCGGCATCTTCACCAACGGCTACTGGGGCCACCCGGCGATGAAGCTGTCGCCGGATGTCAATCTTCTCGCGGTGGCGCACTACCTGCAGGCACTCGAATATCAGAGAAAGGCTTTGCAGGCGGTTGCGATCCTCGGTTCCAAGACGCCGAACATCCAGAACCTGACCGTCGGCGGTGTGATGAACGCCATCAACCTCGACAACCAGGCGACGCTCAACATGACCAAGCTCTACCAGGTCAAGAGCCTCCTCGAAGAGGTCCAGACCTTCGTCGAGCAGGTCTATGTGCCGGACGTCTGCGCCATCGGCGCCATGTACGCCGATTGGACCGGGTACGGCGCCGGCGTGACGAACTATCTGTCGGTTCCCGAACTCCCGCTCGACACCGCCGGAACCACCTTCGCCATGCCCGGCGGCACCATCATGGGCGCCGATCTCGGCACCATCAAGCCGATCACCGGCTTCAACGATCCGTACTGGAAGGACAACGTCGCCGAGAGCATCGCCCGGGCGTGGTACGACGGCGACTGGTCCCTCCATCCCTGGGAAGAGGACACCGTCCCGAACTACACGGGCTTTGACACCGAGGGACGCTATTCCTGGGTCAAAGCGCCGCGCTTCCAGGGCAAGCCCATGCAGGTCGGCCCGCTGGCCCAGGTCCTCGCGGCCTTCGCTCAGGGCGACGAGACCACCGTCAAGTGGGCAACCGCTGCGCTCGGCATCGCCTCTTCGGTGGCAGGCACGAAACTCGGCCCGGGGATCCTGCATTCGACCATCGGTCGGCACGCGGCCCGCGCCATCCGTTGCGCGGTCATCGCCGAGCACGCGCAAACCCACTGGGGTCTGCTGGTCAACAACATCGCCAGCGGCGACACCGAGATCTTCACGTCGTTCGAGTTCCCACGCGGCGTCATCCAGGGTGTCGGCTTCCACGAAGCGCCGCGCGGCGTGCTGTCGCACTGGTGCGTCATCGAAGACGGCAAGATCAAGAACTACCAGTGCGTTGTTCCCTCGACCTGGAATGCCGGTCCGCGCGATGCCGAAGGGCAGCTCGGCCCGTACGAGGCCTCCCTCGTCGGCAACCCGATCGCGGATGAGGAACGGCCCCTCGAGGTGCTCCGGACCATTCACTCCTTCGACCCGTGTCTGGCCTGCGCCATTCACACCCTCGATCCCGAGGGCAATGAGAAGGCAATGGTGAAGGTGCTGTAGCGCTCTCGCTCACAACATCAACCACAGGGCCGGGAGGCGACTCCCGGCCCGTTTTTTAGTAGGGAGTAAGGAGTAAGACGTCAGGAGTTTGACGAATTGCGTGTCACGTCTCACGTCTTACGTCTCACCGCGAGCGAAACGAGCGCTGACCTCCTCACTTCCTCACCTCTCTCCGCTATACTCTCCCGATGACCGACTCCCCCGCCCCCATCCGCATTCTCGGAATCGGCAACGTTCTCATGGGCGATGATGGTCTCGGACCCTACGCCGTCGAAATCCTCCGCAGCCGATACGATTTCCCCGATCACGTCGAATTGGTCGACGGCGGAACTCCCGGCCTCGATTTCCTTCCCTATATTTCGAACGCGCGTTCGGTGATGGTGCTTGACACCGTGTCGACAACGGGGCATCCGGGAACCCTGAAGATCTACCGTGACCGGGAGATCATCGGTTCCGCTCCGCCACCCCGATTGACACCGCACCAACCCGGTCTCAGGGAATCTCTCATGGCGACCGAACTCACCGACGCAAGCCCCGAAGAAATGGTCCTGATCGGGGTGATTCCCGAGACCGTCGAACAAGGAACGTCCCTTTCGACACCGGTTCTTGCCGCCGTCGAGAATGTCCTGGACACCGTGCTTCGTGAACTTGAACGCCTCGGCGTCACGGCCGAGCCCCTGGAGACCCCGCGGGTGCCCGAACTCTGGTGGGTGTGACCGCGGGCGACGAGGACCCTCATGCAACTGACTGAAAACCACGAACGCCTGCTCATCGGCCTGATCGCGCTGCACACCGTCATGGTCGGCGCCATGTTCCTCCTGGCGCCGCAGTGGACCATGCGGTTCGCCGGATGGCAGGACATCGACCCGGTCTTCTTCGCCTACCAGGCCGGGGTTTTCCACGTCGTCCTCGCGGCGGCCTACCTCCTCGAGTTTTGGCAATACCGGGGCGTCTCGATCCTGATCACCGCGAAGGTCATCGCTTTCGTTTTTTTGATCTCCGCAACCCTGATCGACCCCATCCCTTGGGCGGTGTGGACATCAGGCATCATCGATGGCGGAATGGCCGGGGTGGTCTGGTGGGTGCATCGCAGGCTCGCGGAAGTCAGGGGTTGAGAGCGAGGATTCAGGGATCATCGCCCTCTCTTCTCCTTCGCCGTTCACCCCTCAAACATCTTCCCCGCTGAGATCCTCATAGATTTCGAGGATCTGATCGCAACCGAGCTCGATGGTCATGCTGAGGTGCTGGTGGAGAGGCTCCGCCAACGCCGCCGCCTCAGGATCATCAGCGAGGACGTCCAATGACGTTCGGTTGAAGAGGTCGAGCAGCGCGACCACTTCCGATACCGGAATCCCGTCCCGAAACCTCTTCGCTGCGAAATCGCGGCAGAATCCCAGAAACAGCCCTCGTTCCTTTGCTCGGACCGAGTTGAGAATGTGGCGGAAGGCCAACGTGAACCGCCAATCGAGGACCTGGGCACCGACATCCCGGTACGACGGATAGTTCGGCTCGGTACCAGACACCGATCCGACCTCCTCGACAAATCGGCGGCGAATCTCATCCTGGTGCTTTTCGAGCAGGCGATGGATCTGCAGATTCGGCCTGAGGTGGATTTCTTTGAGGGCGGCTCTGTTGCGCTGGGTCCACTCGATGGGGTCCATTTTCCGGTGATCGACGAGAAACGCCATTCGCCTGATCATGAAGAGTCGCGGCCGGGGCATCCAATCGATGAGCTCGTGGGTGTGACTCGCGTCCACCGCCAGGGCTCGATCGATGTAGTCCACCATCCACGGCCGTTCGAACGGCCGGGACCCGAGCATCCGCCCCGTGAAATCCCGCCCCCAGACGCCGAGGCGAGCCAAGGGCGCCGGAATGCGGATCGGCCGAACATCTTCTCTGCCCGCGTATCGGTTGACGGCCGAGAAGAGCTCGAGATGGTTGACCGTGTGGTTGGGGCTGGCAATCAGGACCTCACGCGGACCGAGACGATCGGAGTGGCGGATGACCCGGTCCATGAACCCGGACAGCTCGCGCGCGTGAAGGTAGGGTATCGCCGACTCACCCCGACCGCCGAGAATCCTCGCGTTCCACGCGCCCGACAGCCAGGTCTCAATGAACACGTAGAGCGGCGCATACTCGCTCCAGTCAGAGAAGATCGCCGCCAGACGAACGATGCAGGACGGCACATCGTCTTCGAACTCGGCCAGCATCTCCTCACCCTGCCGTTTCGACCTGGCGTAGACGTGCTGGCCGTCGGGGGGGCTCGATTCGGTGAGGACCGACCCCGGGGCCGGGAACTCACACGCCGCAAGCGAGGACACGAAGATGAATCGTTCGAGGTCGAGGTTGCGGCATTCCTCGAGGACGTTGCGGAGTCCATCGACGTTGGTGCGCCGGTACTCGGGGTGATCGTCGCCGGTGAAGTCGTAGTGAGCCGCCAGGTGAATCACGAAGTCGGCGCCGCCGGTCTCGCGGACAAAACGAAATGCCGTTGCAAGCGACTCGGGATCCCCGATATCGGCCTGGAACCAGCTGATGTTCTCGTGAACCGGTGCGCCGCAACGGGTCTGCGATCGACGAGCGAGACCGACGATATTGAATCGGTCCTTGAAACCGTCAAGGAGACGCCGTCCGACAAAGCCGGACGCACCGGTGATGACAAGGCGGGGAAGTGACATCGGCGGCACATTGTACACCCGGTGGTCAGCGCCACGCGACCCGTCGCCATCGCCGTCGGATGTCCGTTTCCGCGTCCGAGCAGATTCGCAGCGACAGCGACAGCGACAGGGGGCAGGGGCAGGGGCAGCGCCCGGGGCAGCGGCAGGGGCAGGGGCAGGGGCAGCGAGAGCGCCCAGGGAAGAGGCCGCGAAAGCGTCGGCTGGAGAGGGCGTCGGCATCGAACCATGGTCTCCCCGGCGGGAGAATCCGCTACACTGTCGCGATGCACGAGATGGGGATCGCCATCGAGATCTACCGCACCTGCCGAGAGGCGGTTCGTGAACATGGACAGGGACGGCTGCAACGCGTCCGGATCGCCATCGGCGAGCTTTCCGCCGTCGAGCCGGACCTGATCAGGTTCGGCTGGGAGGCGGTGATCGTCGATGGGCCTGACGCCGGCGCAGAGCTCGAGATCGACTGGTGCAAGGCGGATCAACGGTGCCCTCGGTGCAACGAATCCAAGGACCGGTCGGAGGGTTCCTGGCTTCGAATTTGTCCCGACTGCGGCACGCCGCTCGAGGTTCGGGGCGGTGATGAACTCGACGTTCTCGAGGTCACGTTCGAAACCGATGACGATGCCGCTCCCCCATGAAGCTCGACCCCGTGCATCAAACCAACGCTGAGGTGATCCGATCATGAAGACGATCGTGAGCATTCGCCGCAAGGCCCTCGCCGCCAGCGAGGAACATGCCGAAGAACTCCGGGGCCGGTTTGCCGAATCCGGCACTCTGGTGCTCAATCTGATCTCCTCCCCGGGCTCGGGGAAGACCACGCTTCTCGAAACCACCGTCGGCCGCCTGGCCGAGCGCTATCGCATTGCGGTGATCGAGGGTGATGTGGCCACCGAACGCGACGCCGACCGGATCCGCGCCCTCGGCGTCCCGGCGCACCAGGTTCTCACCGGTGGCGCCTGTCATCTCGACGCGCGTCAGATCGAGACCGCCCTCGAGACCGCCGACCTGCTCCCCGCGGACATCCTCTTCATCGAGAACGTCGGCAACCTGATCTGCCCGACTACCTATGATCTCGGTGAGGATTTCAAGGTGGTGTTGCTCTCGGTCACCGAGGGCGACGACAAGCCCCTGAAGTACCCGGCGATCTTCAGCCGGGCCGATGTCACGGTGATCACCAAGGCTGATCTCCTGCCCTACGTCCCCTTCGATCTCGACGCCGTCCTGGAGCACGTCAAATCCCTCAATCCATCGGGCACCATCGTCATCGTCTCCTCGACCACCGGTGACGGCGTGGATGAGTGGTGCGATCTCCTGGTCGAACGCCTCGGCAGCAAGCGCGAATCGTGACCTCCAGCCGCAACCGTCTACGGGTCCGATGTCGCGGAGCGGTCCAGGGGGTCGGATTCCGTCCCACCGTCCACCGCATTGCCACCGAACTCGGCCTTGTCGGCGAGGTCCGCAACGACCCGAACGGCGCCACCGCCGAGGTTGAAGGACCGCCCGCGACGACGGCGCGGTTTGTCGAGAGACTCGAGACCGAGCTGCCGCCGCTGGCTCGGCTAGACGAGATCACGGTCGAGGAGATCGAGCCGCGCGGCGACAGGACCTTTCGAGTCAGCGAAACCGAACAGGGGCGGCGTTCCGGGGCCATGGTCCCGGCTGACGCCGCCCTCTGCGACGACTGCCGTCGGGAGATGCGCGACCCGGAAGACCGCCGCTACCGCTATCCATTCACCACCTGCACCAACTGCGGTCCCCGTTTTTCCCTGACCCGCAGCCTTCCCTACGACCGTGTCGCGACCGCCATGACCTGCTTCCCCCTGTGCGCCGCGTGTGACGGTGAGTACACCGACCCCTGCGATCGGCGCTTCCACGCCGAACCCGTCTGCTGTCCGGACTGCGGTCCGAAGCTCTGGATTCAGGACGCCGACGAAGGGAATCGTGTCGAGGGCCGGGCTGCGATCGAGGCGGCGCAAGCCGATCTCGTGGCGGGGCGGATCCTCGCGATCAAGGGGCTGGGAGGCTTTCAGCTCGCGTGCCGGGCCGACGACGATGCCGCGGTGAAACTCCTCAGACAGAGAAAGCGACGGTCTGGGAAGCCTTTTGCGGTCATGGTCCGTGACCTTGAGACCGCCGCCAGGATCGTCAGTCTCGCTCCCGACGATGCGAAGTTGTTGCGCTCATCAAGGGCCCCCGTGATTCTCGCGCCCCGCGTCTCTTCCGACCTCGTGTGCGACGACATCGCACCCGGCCTCGATGACCTCGGGGTGATGCTCCCCACGACCCCGCTCCACGTCGAACTCTTCAGCGATGACCGGGTCCCGGCCCTGATCATGACCTCGGCCAACCTCTCCGAAGAGCCGATCTGCCGGAGCAATCGCGAGGCCATCGACCGCCTCGAAGGCATCGCCGACCGGTTCCTTCTCCACGATCGTGATGTCATTCGCCGGGTTGACGACTCGGTCGTCCGTTCGACCGCCATGGGGCCGATCCTCGTACGCCGCGCCCGGGGTTGGGTTCCCGATCCGGTCTCGCTCCCGGTGGAGGCCCCCGAACCGTTGCTCGCGGTGGGTGGACACCTCCTCGTCACCTCGTGCATCGCCGTCGGCGGCCAGGCATTCATGACCCAGCATGTCGGGGACCTCGATACGGTCTCGGCGCGGGCGTTCCAACGCGAGGTCATCGACGGGCTCGAGGACTTCCTCGAGGTTCGACCGAAAAACCTTCTCGCCGACGCCCACCCGGACTACCCGAGCGCCTGGCTGGCGGCGGAGCTTTCGGAGCAACGCGGCGGATCTCTCCTCGAGGTTCAACACCATCTGGCCCATGCCGCAGCGGTCTTGGGGGAGCACGACCGTTTCCCGGAAGGTGAGTCCAGAGCCTTCGCCATCACCCTCGACGGCACCGGATGGGGCCCCGACGGCACCGCCTGGGGCGGTGAGTGGCTCAGTCTCACCGGGACCCTCGAATGGCGCCGGCTCGCCCATCTCGAACCGATCGCACTGGTCGGTGGTGAGCGCGCGGTCCGAGAACCATGGCGCGTCGCCGTGGCCGCGTTGGCGGCAGCCGGAGCGGGTGATCTCGTTGCCGAGCTCCCATTTGCGGCCATGGTCGATTCCGAGCAACTCGTCCAGGTTCAGCATCTTGCCGCCTCCCCTCACTGGCCCCGGGCATCCGGCGCGGGCCGCCTCTTCGAGGCCGCGGGGGCCGTTTTCGGTCTCGTCATCCGGAACGACTGGGAGGGTGAGGCCGCGGCGCGGCTCGAGGCTCTGGCGGCCTCGGTCTCGGAGGACGCCCAACCCTGGGATGAGGTCACGATCGTCACCGACTCCCCTCGCCCGATCCTCCCGTCGTCTGCGCTTCTCGCGAGCGCCGCGAGACGGCTCATCAGCGGTGACGACCCGGCGCTCGTGGCATCGGGTTTCCACGCCACGTTCAACCGGTTGGTGGTGGAAGTGACGCGTCGTGTCGTCGAGATTCACGATGCGCCGGTGGCTCTGGCAGGCGGATGCATGGTCAATCGCCTCCTTCTCACAGGTCTTGACAAAGGGTTGGCCGCCCACGGATTCGACGTCCTTGCCGCGAGAAAACTGCCTCCCGGAGATGGCGGGCTCGCCTATGGTCAGGCTGTTCTCGGAGCGGTTTCCCTGGCGCGGAACGTCAAACCGAAGATGTTGATTTAATGATGAATTATGAATTGCCATCGCACCATCGCGGGCACCACGGTTGGTCTTGGACAAAGATGTGATGGATTGGAGGGGCGGGCGTCCCGACTGCCCTTCAGAGACGCTCGAGCAGGATTTTCCTCGTACGATAGTCAGATGTATCTCGAGCACGAGGTCCGAAATTCATCATTCACCGTTCATCATTGAAAATTCGTCAGGTGTATCCTACGGGGTACGGCGCTTTGGGCCATGAACCGATGCGACGCGCCACAAATGCAATTTTCTGGGAGTTCCCCATGTGTCTTGCGATTCCGATGGTATTGAAAGAACGTACGGAGTTCGAAGGCGTCGTCGAACTCGACGGCATCCAACGGACAATCTCCCTGATGCTCCTCCCGGACGCTGAAGTCGGCGAACACGTCCTGATCCACGCCGGCTACGCCATCGGTTCCGTCAATGCCGAGGAGGCGGCGCAGACCCTCGAGCTGCTCCGCGAGTATGCCGACAACATGGCGGATCTGTGAGCGAAGCGCCGGAACTCCGCAACCCGAGAGCGATTGCCGCCTTGATCCGCGAGATCCGGGGCGTGTCTGAAACGATCGGCCGCAAAATCACCCTCATGGAGGTCTGCGGCACCCACACCCATGCGGTCGCCGCGGCCGGGCTGCGCCAGATGCTGCCGCCCGGGGTTCGACTCATCTCCGGGCCAGGCTGTCCGGTCTGCGTCACCCCGGTGGACTATCTCGACCGAGCCCTCGCCCTCGCCGCTCTCGACACGACCACGGTCTGTACTTTTGGTGATCTCATGCGTGTGCCGTCGAGCCGGTCGAGCCTCGAACGGGCTCATGCCGAGGGCCAACCCATCGAGATCGTGTACTCGCCCCGCGATGCGCTCCAGGTCGCGCGCGACAACCCGGATCGACGCGTGGTCTTCCTTGCCGTCGGTTTCGAGACCACCGCCCCGACCATCGCCGCCGCCCTTGCCGAAGCCGAGGCGGACAAGGCCGAGAACTTCCTGATCCTCCCGGGCAACAAGGTCATGCCTCCACCGATGCGGGCTCTGGTCGAAGATCAAGAGCTCAAGGTCGATGGATTCCTGCTGCCGGGTCATGTTTCGGTACTCACGGGTTGGGAGTGCTTCCGATTTCTCGCCGAGGACTACTCGGTGCCCGGCGCGGTCGTCGGCTTCGCCCCGGCCGATGTCATGCGCGGTGTCGCGAATCTCCTGCACCAGGTCGAAAAAGGCAACGCCGAAATCGCCAATCTCTACAGCCGTGTGGTCTCTCCACACGGGAACCAGGTTGCCGCAAAGATCGTCGAGAGGTTCTTCGAGCCCGTCGCCACGAACTGGCGGGGGTTCGGCGAGATACCCGGCTCCGGCCTCGGCCTCCGCCCCGAGTTCGCCCACCGCGACGCGTCGCTCATCGAGGTCGAACTGCCACCACCCCACGAACCCGTCGGGTGCGCGTGCGGCGATGTCCTCCGCGGGGTCATCGACCCGCCCGAGTGCGCACTCTTCGGCACCGCCTGCCAGCCCGCGACTCCCGTCGGAGCGTGCATGGTGTCCTCCGAAGGCACCTGCGCCGCCTGGTACCGTCACGAACGCCTGACCGGGACAACGACATGAGAAAGACGACCCCCGACCGCCTCCTTCTCGGTCACGGCTCCGGCGGCCGCCTGACCCATGAACTCGTGACCGGGACCTTTCTTCCGGCTTTGGACAACCCGATCCTCGCGAGTCTCAGCGACGCCGCCATCCTGCCCGAGCTTCCACCGGGACGACCGGCGCTCACCACCGACGGCTTTGTCGTCGACCCGCCGATCTTCGCCGGCGGCGACCTCGGCTACCTCAGCGTCTGCGGCACCGTCAACGATCTCGCGGTTGCCGGGGCCCGGCCGTTGTGGCTCACCTGGGCGCTCATCCTCGAAGAGGGCGCCGACGGCGCGTTGATCTCGACGTGCGTCGAGGGCACCGCGCGGGCCGCCGCCGAGGCGGGCATTCAGATCGTCGCCGGGGACACCAAAGTGGTGCCCCGCGGCAAGGGCGACCGGATCTACGCCGTCACCGCCGGGCTCGGCGTCGTACCACCCGGGCGGGACACCTCCGACACGAGAATCCAAGACGGCGACGTGGTCATCGCATCCGGCCCGTTGGGCGATCACGGGGCGACGATCATGGCCAGCCGCCACGGGCTCGGCACCGGCGATCTCAAGTCGTGCTGCGCTCCCCTAAACGGTCTCATCGAATCGGTTTTCGAGGCCGGGATCGATATTCACTCGATGCACGATCCCACCCGAGGCGGCGTCCTCACGGTCTGCAACGAAGTCGCCGAGCGCTCGGGCAGACGCATCATCCTGACCGAGACGGCGATCCCGGTCCGACCCCAGGTCCGCGCGGTGTGTGAGGTCCTCGGTCTCGAGATCCTCGGTCTCGCCTGCGAAGGCCGCGTCCTCGCATGGGTCCCGAGGGACCAGGCTGAACGCGCGCTGGCGGCGTTCCGGCAGCACCCCGATGGTCGAGACGCCGCGATCTTCGCCAGGGTCGAGGGCACGATCGGAGGTGAGATCCCCGTCGTCATGGAGACCGAGGTCGGCAGCACCAGACCCCTCGACATGCTGTCGGGCAGCGACCTCCCGCGCATCTGCTGACCACTCCTTCGATTCTCGGCCGCGGGCCGGCGCGGCCTGCGGCCGAGAATTGAAAGCTGAAGTCGTTACTCGTCCACCCGGACCGTCGCCACGGCGCAGCGGCCTCCGTCTTCGTACCTCAGATCGTCGAAGCTCAACAGCCGCGCCATCGCGATCCCTCGTCCGTGGGCGTCGAAGACTCGCTCGGGATCGATCTCGAGGTACTTTTCCGGCTCGAAACCCGAGCCCTGATCGCGAATGGTGAACACCAGCCCCTCGGCCCTGCGGTCAACCTCGACGATCGCTTTTCGATGCACGTATTCCGGGAGGGCCAATCGACGTTCGATCTCGTGTTGCCAGTTCCGGTCCCGCAGCAGCCGGCTCTTCTGGTCGTAGCCGATCTCGAGGTTGCCGTGTTCGATGGCGTTGACCAGCAACTCGGAGAGACCCATGACCACCCGGTCCGGGTCGGGACATGCCTTGGCGAGCAGCGCGCCGAGCCCCATGGCCTGACTGGGCGAGCGATACTCGAAGCGCGCATGACTGGTCAACGTCAGCGTGTCGGCGTCGGAGCGAATGTGGCGATTGAGCTCCTGCACATGCCGCCAGTCGGCGGCGGCGGTTC
>JAHECW010000104.1:1937-17583 GCA_024641545.1 Acidobacteriota bacterium | reverse complement strand
CTCTCGGCCGAGAACAACTCGCCCCAGCTCGCCGTCGAGTCGCTGCAGCGCGCCATGAACGGGGGTTGTCCGGTGACCGCGGTCCCGCGCACCGAGATGCTCCGCATCACCGTCGGCGCCTCTGCGACGTTCGAAACCCTTCCGGTTCCGCCAAAGGGTGCCTGAGCCGCCAACCGCAAACATCTCACGTCACAACCACGAAGGCACGAAGACACAAAGAAAAGCGCGAAGATCGTGAAGCGGGTCGGCCAACGGCCGACCCGCTTCATATTCCTTGGTGCGTCCTTTGCGACTTGGTGTCTTTGTGGTTGCGACGGTGCGATGGGCCCGGTGCCTCTGTGGTTCAGCTCCGCCGCTCGACGGTGAAGGTCGTGCTCGCCGCGCGGCCGTCCTGGTCGATGACCTCGACGAGGTGCCGGCCGCTGCCGAGCACCACGCTCACGGCATGGTCGCCGGAGGTGCGGCCGTGGTAGTTGCCGTCGACGTACCAGTGCAGCGCGGCCGCGGCCGAGGTGTGGCTGGCGCGCAGCGTGATGCTCTCCGGTCGGTCGTCGAGATCGCGCGGCACGAGCAGGGTCGCGCCCGCCGCCGGGTAGACGACGCGGAGGGGACGGTCGGACGAGCTCACCGGACAGTCAGGATTGTGAACCGGCGAGGAGTCGATCCGGTGTCCGGCGCGGCGCATGAGCTGGGCGGCGTCGGGCGGGAGGATGAATCGGGTGATGCGCTGGTGGACGGCTGTCTTCCAGCATCGCGAACAGACCTCGTGCCCGGCCTCGGGATCGATCCAGAAGCTGCGGTGGTAGGGGCAGACCGCCAGCGGCGGGGACCGCCGCGGACGCTGGGCGATGTGAGTTTTCGGGCAGTCCTCGCCGGCGCGGAAACCGGAGTCGCTGCACAGTCGGACGGCCCGAACATCGGTTGGGGTGCGGTACCAGCCGCCATCGCGATGGTCCGGCAGCAGATCGAAGGCCGCAAAGAGAATCGGCGCCGCCGCCCGGGCGCCGCCGAGGCTCGCGTTGCCCTGACCCGAGAAGTTGCCGACCCAGACGCCGACGACCCAGTCCGGGGTCGCCCCCACCGCCCAGGCGTCGCGTTTGCCGAAGCTGGTCCCGGTTTTCCACGCCACCGGCCGGCGGGGCGTAAAGAGGGTGCGGTCGACGCCGTCGTCATCGGGTCGGCGCACCGCGGTGAGGATTTCCATGGTCAGCCGCGCCGCGGCGGGAGACAACAGCTGCGGTCCCTCCTCGGGCGCCTCATTTTCGAGGAGGGTAAGGCCGTCGAAGCGGCCGTCGGAGGCGAGTCCGCGGTAGAGACGGACCATGTCCCACAGCGTGCCCTCGGCGCCGCCGAGGATGAGCGACAGCCCATAGCCCTCGGGTGAGCGGAAGAGGGTTCTCATCCCGGCTTGCCCGAGGAACGAGTGGAACTCGGCGACGCCGATCTCCCTGAGCAGGAGGGTCGGCGGGACGTTGAGCGACCGGACCAGAGCCTCCGACGCCCGCACAACGCCGGAGAACCTCCGGTCGGCGTTGACCGGCGCATAGCTGCCGAAGTAGACCGGCACGTCGCGGAGCAGGCTGTCGGGGTGGATGACGCCGCGGTCGAAGGCCGCCGCGTAGAGAAAGGGTTTGAGCAGCGAGCCGGTGGAACGCGATGCCGTCACCCCGTCCACCTGACCGCCGTTGTCTTGGTCGAAGAAATCGGGCGAGCCGACGTACGCTCTCACCTTTCCCGTCGCGGTCTCCACCGCGAGGATCGAGAGATTGTGAATCCCCATCCGCGAGAGCCAGGCGGCGTGGCGTCGGGCCAGCGCCTCGAATTGCTCTTGAATCCCGCGGTCGAGGGTCGTCCGCGGGTTGCGGCCGGGATTCTCGGCGGCCGTCCGGCGCGCAAGGTGGGGTGCAACCGCCGGCATCGGATGAGCCCGGGTCGGGAGCTCCTCGAACAGGCTCTCGCGGAGGGTCTGATCGTCGATGGATCCCTGCTCTTCGAGGGCGTGGAGCAGCCGGTTTCGCCGTTCCAGCAACAGCCCTGCATTGCGGAAGGGGGTGACCGCGGTCGGCGCCTTCGGCAGCACCGCCAGGGTTGCGGCCTCGGCCCACGTCAGGCGGTCGGGAGGACGGTTGAAGTAGTGCAGGCTGGCGGCCGTGGCCCCGACCAGATTACCGCCGTAGGGGGCGTGCTCGAGGTAGAGCCGGAGGATCTCAGTCTTGTCGAGCCGGGTTTCGAGCTTGAGCGCCTGGACCATTTCGAGCACCTTGTTCGGCACTGTGCGTGGTTTCGGGCGGATGAGCCGCGCCAGCTGCATGGTGATCGTCGATGCGCCCGATCTGACCTCGCCGGCACGCAGGTTCTGGGTCACGGCCCGACACAACGCCAGCGGATCGACACCGGGATGGGTCCGGAAGCGGCGGTCCTCGGCGGCGAGAACCGCGGTCGCCAGCTTTGCCGAAATGTCCTCGGTTGCGAGCCGGAAGCGCCACTGTTCGTCGGCCGCGAGAGAGGTGTGGAGAACCTCGCCGCGGGTGTCGAGGACCATGGTGCCGTAGTCCTCGGGGAAGGGTGGGTCGGGCACCGGAACGGCGACGACACCCGCAGCCAGAACGGCGACGCAGATCGCGGCGGCGCGGACCGGCCACGGCGGCAGCAACAGGCGGCGGATCACGGGTTCGGCGCCACCACCTCGACCCGGCCGCCCGGGACGACGGCGCGGAAGCCGTCGTCGTACATGGCCTCGACCAGGCTCGGGGCGAGCACGAACTCGCCGCGGGTCACCACGATCAGCTTGACCAGGAAGTCGACGGGCTGAGAGCCGAGATCGAAGAACCACATCACCCGGTCATCCCGGATGTCGGTGTAGGCGGCGCGGCCGAGGGCGAAGGTGCCCGCCCAGTCGGGTGCCTCCTCGCCGCGCAACCGGGTGGCGTCGATCTCCCAACCGGAGGGGACGATCTGGGTGAGAGCGAGGTTCTCGAGCTGAATGCCGAACCTCGAGGCGACCCGGAAGTGGCCCCAGAAGAGGGTGCCCTGGGCCAGCGATGAGGGATCGATCTCGGCGCCGCCCTCGTCGAGCCAGCGGACATCGAGGGTGAGGTTGCGCGCCTCGGGCTCGCTCGGCCCTTCGATCGGGATGCCCTGCCACTCGAAGGCGGCGAAGATCGGGGCTTCGCTCGCGGAGTCGATGGTGATCTCGCGTCCGGTGTGCTCGGTGAGGTCGATGGTGATCGCGCCGCCGCTCCGGTTGAACTTCTGATTCAGACCGCCGCCGCCGGCCGAGGTGAGCCGACCCCGGACTACGGTGTCGGACCGCCACGTCGAATCGAGGTAGTAGCCGACCGCGAGCAGCGCATAACCCGCCGAGTGGGTCGACAGGTAGCCGCTTCCGCCGAGGATCGGCACGAGCTCATGGTAGAGGTCGAGGGCCACCTGCGGCCGGTCGAGCTTGGTCGCGAGGTAGAGCATCATGGCGTGGTCGCGGACCGCGGAACCGAAGGTGCCGCCGAGTTCGCGATAGGGCGTGACCTCGGTGGTGGCGGCGGCGAGGACGCGGTGGGCGGCCTCCTCCATCCCCGAGAGGGCGTAACCTGCGGCCAGGAGCCACTTCGAGAGGTTGTTCATCTCGTCGAAGTGCTCCTCGGCGAGGAGGTTCATGGCGCCGACCATGGGTTCGCCGGCGAGCGCGAGGAGGTAGAGGCGGTACGAGCGGGTCGACAGATCACCGCTCTCGCGGGCCGCCATCCGGCGTTGGAACGCAGTCCAGGCGTCGATGAGGTCGGACGGAACGTGATGGCCGAGGCGGGAGGCCTCGAGGAGGAAGTGGCCGCCGTAGTTGGTCGCCCACTCGTCGGTCTCGGTCGCCCCGGGCCAATAGCCGAACCCGCCGTCGGGGGTTCGGAAGCGCTGGAGCCGTTGGATTCCGGCGTCGATGTTGGCGTCGATGCGGCTCGACTCGCGGTCGACGTCGGCGGCGGCGAAGAGGTTTCTCAGATAAAGCTGGGGGAAGACCGCGGACATCGTCTGCTCCATGCATCCGTAGGGAAAGCGGACGAGATATTCGAGCCGGTGGCCGAAGGTGATCCCGGGCATGGGCGAAATCCGGACCCTCGCCCGGCGGGTGCCGGGCAGGCCGAGCTCGGGAATGGTGAAGCCGGCGCTGGCGCCGGCGGCGATGGTGATCTCCTTGGCGCCCGAGACCGTCGGGTTGATCGGCCGCACCGCGAGCTCGGTGACGGCAAAGCCCTTGCTGCCCCTGGCTGCGGCGGTGACTCGTACCGTCGCAACCCCCGCCTCCCGAGCGGCGGCCAGGGAGAAGACGAGGTCTTTCTCGCCGGCTGAACCGAGGTCGACGACGGTACGGCTCGGGCCTGTGACCGCGAGCGGGCCGGTGGTCTCGACAGAGACCTCGGTCTCACCGATGCCGTCGGCGGTGGCGAAGATGGTGACCGGCAGGTCGAAGGTCTCGCCCGGTCCGGCGACCCGGGGCAGCGTCGGCAGCACGATGAGCTTTTCGCGCACCGGCACCGAAGCCTCGGCGCTGCCGTAGCTCGGGCCCGAGGCGGCGACGGCCATGACCCTCACCGAACCCATGTAATGGGGCATCTGGAAGCTGAAGCGGGCGCTGCCGCTGCCGTCGGTGCGCACCGGTTCGGCAAACAGGGCGACCGGCGGGAAGCGGCGGGCCTTGACCGGGCCGGACTGGCCTTTGCGGTAGCTGTCCTCGTCGCCGCCGATCGAGAATCGTCGATCGATCGAGCCCCAGATGGCGCCGATCACCGACCCGTAGACGTCGAAGCTGGCAACCGAAAGACGCTCCTTGGCAAAAAAGAACGCCCACGGATCCGGGGTTTCGAAGCTGGTCAGATCGAGGAGCCCCTCGTCCACCACCGCGACCGTCACCGTTGAAACCCGGTCCCTCGGCACCTTGACCTCGACCTCGAAGGGTTGGAGGGGTTTGAGTTCGGCCGGGGCGATGACCTCGACCGGAAGACGGGTCGAGGCCTTCTCGACCGCGAGGGGCACGACTCCGTAGAGCCGGATCGGTCGGTCGTTGGCGGTCTGGGCGTGGGGCTGGACCGCGGTGACGTGGAGATAGACGTTGGGCAGCATCTCCTCGGTGATGCCGAGCTCGATGGTGGTCTGCTCGCCCTCGAGGGGCTGCCAGTGGTGGGACAGCACCCGGTCGGCCTTCTCCACCGAGACGAAGGCGATGCCCTCGGAGGGGGTCTTCACCGTCACCCGGGCGGTGTCGCCGGGATGGTAGCTCTCGCGGTCGACCTCCATCTCGAGCTGGGTCCCCGCTTCGAGGGGGCCGCTCGACATGCCCCAGCTCGAGACCCAGACAAAGGTCCCGGCGACGTGGCCGCCCTTGGGATCCCTGACCTCGATGAGCACCTGGCCGTGATGGGCCGGCGTGTAGTTCACCGTCACCGGCTGGCCGGCGGTTGTGACCGTGAGGGTGTCGACCAATCGGGTCTGGACATCGCTCTTGAATCGTCGGCGGTAGTCGTCGAAGGAGCGGTACTCCCACCACCAGTTGCGCTCGTTCGTGTAGACCGCGACCTCGAGCTCGCGATCCTTGATGGCGGCGCCGTTGCCATCGACGAGGACGACGGTCAACGGCAACGGGCGGTTGAGGGCGGCCCAGGTGCCGGCGGGATTCCTCAGACCGACGTAGGCGCCGTAAGGATCCATGGGGATCGCGACGGCTTCGGTGGTGGGCCGGCCGCCGCGCTCGAAGACCCGGGCGGTGAAGGTTGCGGTCAGCGCCGAGGGCGCCTCGAGGAGGGCCGGCGGACGCCAGTCGACGGTGGCGTGGCCGTCGCTGTCGAGCGGTCCGTCGAAAAGCGGTTCGGTCTCGCCGGTCAGAAAACGGGCCGGGTGGGTGAAGGTGAAGTCCGGGTAGGCCTCGAAGGTTTTCTCGGTTGTGCGGGTGACGACCTCGAGAGTGCCGCGCAGACCCGAAGCCGGGGCGCCGAAGAGGTACGAGGAATCGAGTCCGATGGAGACCTCGTTCGCGGCCGGCCCGAGCTTCTTCGGCAGGTCGAGGCGGACCTTGAGACGGTTGGGCGCCACCATCTCGACCCGCAGCGGGTGGCTGCCGAGCAGGGTGTCGCCGTTGTAGAGATCGGCGAACCAGCGGCCGGTGGGGTCGTCGTCGTCGGTTGCGAACCGGAAGGCGTAATGACCGGCGAGACCCCGCCGGTCGAGCTCGGTGTGGACCACCTGGTTCTTCGGGTTGCGGATCTTGAGGGTCATCGGGTGG
Organism: Acidobacteriota bacterium; assembly: GCA_024641545.1. Classification (GTDB taxonomy): domain Bacteria; phylum Acidobacteriota; class Thermoanaerobaculia; order Thermoanaerobaculales; family Sulfomarinibacteraceae; genus JAHECW01. The sequence goes on along the minus strand of JAHECW010000104.1, from coordinate 11,318 downwards.
TCGTCGGGGAAACCGCCGTCCTGGTTGCGGACGACGGCCGCGAGATGAATCTCGTCGCCGGGGCGGTAGACGCCGCGGTCGGTGTAGATGAAGGCCCGGGTGGGGGCGGACGATCCGGCCACGCCGCCGACCTCGAAACCGCTCGAGCTGAGCTCCGACTCGCTGAACTTGAGTGCGGTGCGCTGGCCCCGCCAGGTGCCTTCGAGGTAGAAGCCGTCTTCGGTGGTCTCGATCTCCGCCACCCCACGGCCGTTGGTCCGGCTGCGGGCAATCACCTGGTTCTGATACGAGAAGAGCGTCAGCTCGACGTTGGCGAGGGGTTCGGCGGTCTCGAGGTTGGTGGCCGCGACGATCAACCGATCGGAGGCCCGCTTGGCCAGCAGACCGATGTCCGAGACCATCAGGGGGCGGGCGGCCCGGCCGTAGCTGTAGGCGTAGCCGTCGCCGCACGGGTGATCGTAGTAGGGATAGTGTTGCTTGTCGTCGCAGTCGATGAGCATCTGATCGTTGTCAAAGGAGAGCGAGACCACATAGAGGCCGCGCTCGTGGCCCGCCAGTAGAGGGCTCAGGTCGAGGCTGGACTGGACCCAGGTGTTGCGGGTCCCGCCGATGTCGAGCTTGGCCTCCGCCACCTCGACGCCGACCCGGTTGAGCTGACCGCCGAACCAGCGCTGGTCAGCGGTCGCGGCAAGCCCCTCGTCCTGGAGAAACTGGCCGAGATTGGATTCGAAGACCCGGGTGACCCGCGCCGTCACCTGGCGCAGGTTGAGACTTCGAAAGGCGATGGTCCCCTTGCTCGAAGCGGGCAGCAGGCTGCCGGTCTGCGAGAAATTGAGCTGGGGTTTGAGATCGGAGAATCGCACCGTGCGGCGGAAGTCCTCCTTCATGGGGGTGTTCCAGCGGCTCGGGATGCCGTGGCGGACCACGAGGGTGTAGGCCACCTCGCGCCGGAACGGCCCCGACACCAGCAGGGTGTTGCCCAGGACCGAGACCTTGAGCTCGATGTGCGGCTCCACCCGGAGATAGGCGCCGAGATCGACCCCCTCCTTCAGGGGGTCCGAGAACTTGACGGCGAGGCGCGGTTCGGCCTCCTGGTTCCGGATCGCCACCTCGACCACCCCGAGATCGTCGAGGGGTCGGATTTCGGCGCTGCGTTCGACGGACGCCTCGAGGCCGAAGGGATCGGCGGGGATCTCGAGGGTGATGCTGCGGGCGCTCTTGGCGCGGGCGATGGGGCCGGTCGTGAACCAGAAGCGCCGGTCGCCGGGCTCTACCCGCCAGCTCAGATCGATCTCGGAGCGGCCGTCGATGAGCCGCACCCGATCTTCGATCTCCTCGAGGGTCACCGGATCGGAAAACTCGAGATAGCCCGAAAAGGCGAGCCGCTCGGAGTCGCCGCCGTCGGCCGGTTCGAGCTCGGCCTGCCAGCCCGTGAGCTCGTTGGGCGCGACCGAGAACGAGAAGGCGAACGGTTTGGCGGAGGCCAGATCCGGGAGGACGGCGGCCACATCGAGGGCGCAACGGTAGCCGGCGCCCGGCCGCAGGGACTCCCGAGGCGTGAAGACGATGGTTCGCGGATCGGTCCACTCCGCGCTGCCGGTGATCGACGGGGTGCAGCTGAAGGCACGGGCCAGCGCCCGTTGGTCGGTCGTCCGTCGTTCGTGGACCTTGACGAATCGGACCGAGACCCCGGCCTCGCGCGGCACCCTGCCGTCGGTGACGTGGGAGATGAGTTGCGCCGTGCGGAGGTGATCGGCGCTGTCGGGGAGCTGGTCTTGCAGAGCCGCTCCCTTTGGCCGACAGCCTGCGAAGAGGAAAACGACGGTCGTCAACGCCACGGTCACGACCGGGCGGGCAAAACTGGCACGGTGGTTCCGCATGGAGCGCCTCCTTGGGTTTGATTAGATTCTCACGGTGTGCCGAGGATGTGGCAAAAAAAGGGTGAATCATGCGGCAATCCACGCCGGAACATAGGTTGATCCGGCGGGAAGGTGTCGAGTAGGCTCGGCGCCGTGCGACGCAGGATCGAAGCAACCGAAATCGCGAGGCCGGGCGGGGCCGGGTCCGACACCGGGTCGAGGTTCGTCCCGGGTGACACCCTCGCGGGAAGGTTCGTGCTCCAAAGGCTTCTCGGCCAAGGTGGCTCGGGTACGGTCTTCTCGGCGCTGGACACCAGGGTCGGCGACCGCGTCGCGGTCAAGGTCCTCGACGTGGCGGCGCGCGATCCGGCCAACCGGGAACGGCTGCGGCGCGAGATCCGCGCCACCCGATCCGGCCATCCCAACGTCGTGTCGATCCACGAACTGCATGAGGAGGACGGGCTCCTCTTCATCACCATGGAGTTGGTGGAGGGCGCCAGCCTGCGGACCGCCCTGGAAGGTCGTGAGCGTCTGCTCCTCGATGATGCGGTGGTGATCGGTCGCCAGATCGCCGCCGCTCTCGATCACCTGCACGGTCAAGGGCTGGTCCACCGCGATGTCAAACCGGGCAACATCATGCTGGCGCCCGCCGGCGGCGCCAAGCTCTGCGACATGGGGCTGGCGCGCCCCATGGCAACGGGAGCGACCGTCACCGAGACCGAGATGGTGGTGGGCACCCCGGCCTACATGGCGCCGGAGATGGCGCGCGAGGGTGAGCTCGTGGGGGCGTCGGATGTCTACGCCCTCGGTCTGACGCTCTATCAGTGTCTGACCGGAGAGGTGCCGCTGGCCCGGACCACGGCGGTGGACACCCTGATGGCCCGGCAGCGCAACCGCGCGCGGCCCGTCCGAGCCCTCCGGCCCGAGTGCCCACGCTGGCTCAACCGCCTCCTCGATCGGATGCTCGACCCGGCTCCCGTTCTGCGGCCGACAGCGGCGACAGTGGCTCGCGCCCTTGACGAGGAGCGTTTCGGCTGGCGGCCGCAGCGACGGCATCTGCGCCGGGCTGCGGCGGCGGCGCTGATGCTCGCGGCGGCGGTGGTCGTCATCGCCGGGGTCCGGTTGGCCGGCGCGCCGCCGGATCCGGCGGACGACCCGATGGCCAACGAGCTCATGGTGACCACCGAAGGATTCGACAACGGAACCGTCTTCAGCATCACCGACGGACACGGGCGGCCGGTCGACACCCTGGCGACGAAGAAGAAACCGAATCCGAACCGGGAAAGCCTGTTCAAGAACCGGTTTGTCGACTTCGCCGATCTCAATGGGGACGGGAGAAGGGACGTGGTCTTTGCCAACCCTGATTCCGAGGCCGCAGAGCAGCTCGAGATCCACCGCCGGCGTGCCGACGGGACGACCGAGCTCGCCTCGGCGTGGAACCTCCACCACGAGGTCGAGTACGAGGGGCAGTCGTTCAGCGGGTTCGCGCCGATGGATCTGGCATGTGCCGATCTCTCCGGGGACGGCACACCCGAGATCATCCTCGTGTACGCCTCGAGGCCGTACTACCTCGCGGAGGTGCGGGTGTTCAGACCGGATGGAGTGGAAGTGCTCCGGGTACTCCACCCGGGACAGATCGGCAACCTCCGAACCGGCGACCGGGACCGGGATGGAAGGGGCGAAATCTATGTCGGCGCCACCAACAACTTTCACGAACAGAACCTGAGCAACGAGAGCTCTCCGACGGTCTTTGTTGTCGAAACGGACTGGACAAGGACCGGCCAGGTGCTCGATCTCTTCGGCCCAGACCGGACCATGACGGCGACGACGCCGGCCGGCATCGAGGTGCACTACATCGGCATGGCTCACCAGCGTCTCTTGCCGCCCCTAACGCCGTGGCGATTCGCGAGCATCACGGGCGTGTCAGCCGTCGGCGGCGATCAGTTTCTGGCCGTTCACACCGATCGGGCGAAATGGAAAGACAGCGAGAAGCTGTCCTTCCTGCGCTCCTTCATATTCGACCGCGAACTTCGACTCACCGACGGGATGTGGATCGTGGGTCCGCTCGAGGAGCGCGGGATCGATCCGACGACCGCAAGCCCCGATCAGCTCTCGGTGACCTACTGGAACGGAACCTCCTGGCAACCCGAGGTCTGCGCGACTCCACAGGCGAAACGGCCCCCCACGTCGTCGAGGGTGCCAGGCTGAAGCCAGGCACCCGATTCGCGTACCCTCATCTCGAGACCCGGCGCCTGGCTCTTTTTTCGCCGCGAAAAGGTGCACCGCTACGCACCGCCTACCGGGAAGATCCTTCGCACCAGGTTCGTGCGTTCTGGAAGAGCCGCAGCCACGGCGAAGCCTGGAGATCCCGGCGCCACCGGGCGGGCATCCATCCCCACTGCCACTTGAGGAAGGAGCGCTCCGGGTGGGGCATGATGGCCAGGTGGCGGCCGTCCGGGGAGCACAGCGCGGCGATGCCCTCGGGCGAGCCGTTGGGGTTGAACGGGTAGCTCTCGGTGACCCGGCCCTCGTCATCGGCGAAGCGGACGGGTGCGAGGTTGTCGGCGAGAACGCGGTCGAGGACCGTGCGGTCGGGGAAGAGCGCCCGACCCTCGCCGTGCTGGACCCAGATCCCCAGCGTCGAGCCCGCCATCCCGTCGAGCATCAGCGCCGGCGAGGGCTCGATCCTGACGCTGACGAACCGCGACTCGAACCGACCCGAAGCGTTGCGGACAAAACGCGGTTGGACCGGGTCGGCGAGACCGCGCCACGGCACGAGCCCGAGCAGGGCGAGCAACTGGCAGCCGTTGCAGACCCCGAGACTGAAGGTGTCGGGGCGCGACGCAAAGGCGTCGAACCGGCGCCGGAGCTCGTCGTTGAAGCGGATCGTCCCGGCCCAGCCCTTGGCCGAGTCGAGGACATCGGCGTAGCTGAATCCCCCCACGGCGGCCAGACCCCGGAAGCGCTCGAGCTCGATGCGCCCGGCCAGCAGATCCGACATGGTGACGTCCCAGGGTTCGAAACCCGCGGCGTGGAAGGCGGCGGCCATCTCGCGGTCGCCGTTGGAGCCCTCCTCGCGGAGAATGGCGACCGGAATCCTCTCGGAGCGGTTCATGACCGATTCGGGGGTCGGTTCGGGGCGGTAGCTCAGACCCCATGACGGCGCCCGCCGGTGCTTGAGGCCCGATGCTTCTTCGGCGACGCAGCCCGGGTCGGCCTGGCGGCGGTCGAGCTGGAACGAGGTCTTCTCCCAGAGATCCCGGAGATCGCGCATGTCCTCGTCGAGGACCTCCTCGCCGCCGACGGCGATCCGGATCCGTGGTTCGGCGATGGTGCGGCCGATGGCGAGGCACGGCACGTCGTTTTCCTTCATGATCGCGACGGCATCGTCGAGATCGTTCTCGTCGACCTCGAGAACGAGGCCGAGCTCCTCGGCGAAAAGAGCCGGAAGCGCGGTGCCGCCGGCGGCCGGGAGTCCGACATCGATGCCGCAGTTGCCGGCAAAGGCCATCTCGAGCAGGGTCGTGACCAGCCCGCCGTCCGAGCGGTCGTGGCCCGCGGTAATCATGTTTTGCGCGAGCAGCGTCTGGACCGCCGTGAAGGCGCGGCCGAGGAGCTCGATGTCGTCCACATCCGGGCAGTCGTCACCGATCTGGCCCCAGACGTGGGCCAGGGCCGAGCCGCCGAGACGGTTGCGGCCGCCGCCGAGATCGACGAAGAGCAGCCGGCCGCGACCGGGGAGCTCGAGGTCCGGGGCCACCGTCCGGGTGATATCGGGGCTGGTGCAGTAGGCCGAGATCACCAGCGCGCCCGGGGTCTTGACGGTCTCGCCGTCCGGCGCGAGCGCGGCCATGGAGATGGAGTCCTTGCCGCCGTCGACCGCGATTCCGAGGGTCGCCATCATGGCGCACATGGCCTCGGCGGCATCGACCATCGCCGCCCCTTCGCCGGGCAGCTTGGCGGCCCACATCCAGTTGGCCGAGCAGCGCACGTCCTCGAGCGCGGTGACCCACGCCCAGACCAGATTGGTGAGAGCTTCACCCACCGAGAGCCGCGCCATGGCCGCAGGGTCGAGCAGGCCCTTGATCGGCTGCTCGCCGATGGCGGTGGCGGCGCCGGTCGTGTCGAGGTGGCTTCCGGCCACCGCCGCGACGTCCGCCACGGTGAGTTGCAGCGGTCCGGCGCAGGGCTGGCGGGCGATGAGACCGGTGACGGCCCGGTCGACCTTGGTGGTGAGGAATCGTTTGGAGCCCACCGAGAGCAGCCGCAGGACCCGGTCGAGGGCCTCCCGGACGGTCAGATCGTCGGGCAGGTTCAGGGCTTCGAGGGTCGGATGGGCGCGGTCGAAGCTGAAGCTCTTCTGCGGCATGTCGCCGAGGACGTCGGCGAGCTCGAGATCGACGGGGGTCGAGTCGTCGCGCTCGTCGTGGACGACGATGCGGCCGTCGCCGGTGACCCGGCCGACAAACGCCGCCGGGACCTTTTCTCGTTCGCACAGCCTCTCGAAGAGCTCGCGGTGCTCGGGGCGGAGGAGCAGGGCGTCGTTCTCCTGGTACTCGGCGCCCCAGATCTCGAGCACCGAAAGGGTCTCGTCGCCGACGGGGAAGGCCCGGACCTCGATCCGAGCCCCGGCAGGTTCGACGATCTCCTTGAGCACATTGCAGTTGCCGCCTGCACCCTGGTCGTGGATCGAGACGATGGGGTTGTCTTTCCCGAGCTCGCAGCAGGCCCGGATCACCCGGTTGACCTTCTGCTCCATCTCGGCGTCGCCGCGCTGGACGGCGTTGAAATCGAGCTCGGCGACGTTCTCGCCCTGGACCATCGACGACGCTGCGCCGCCGCCCATGCCGATGCGGTAGGCCGGACCGCCGAGCTTGACCACCCACATCCCGACCTCGGGCGCGCCCTTGGAGATGTGCTGGTGATCCATCCTGCCGATCCCGCCGGAGAACATGATGGGTTTGACCCACTCGCGCCGTTCGCCCGACGGCAGCCTCAGGCCGAACGACCTGGTGAATCCCTGGATCACGGGTTCGCCGAACTTGTTGCCGTAGTCGGAGGCGCCGTTGGAGGCCTCGATCTCGATCTCCAGCGGGCTCGCCAGGTTTTCCGGGTAGCTGAAGCTCGGGTCCTCCCACGGCTGCGGATCATCGGGGATCCGGAGGTTCCCGACGCAGTAGGCGGCGGTGCCGGCGGTGTAGTCGGAGCCGCGGCCGGTGGCGTGGACATCGCGGATCCGCCCGCCGGTGCCGGTTTCGGCGCCGGGAAAGGGCGCGACGCCGGATGGAAAGTTGTGGGTCTCGGCGGTGAAGATGACGTCCTGGTCGACCTCGGTTGCCGCCAGCGGGGACGGACGACCGGGTGCGGAAGGCGCCACCGTGGTGATCTTCGCACCGCGGATCGAGCTCGAGTTGTCGTTGAAGGCGATGACGCTGTTGTTGGGGTTGGCCTTGAGCGGGCCCTGGATCATGGCGATGAGGTTGTCCGGCGCTTGGACCCCGTCGATGATGAGCCTGCCCTTGAAAAACCAGTGGCGCGAGTGCTCGGAGTTGGACTGTGCGATGTCGAAGCACTCGACATCGGTCGGGTTGCGGCGCATTCGTTCACGAAAGAGCTCGGTGTAGGTGGCGAGATCCCAGTCGTCAAAGGCGAGCCCGAGTTCCGAGTTGATCTTCTCGAGCGCGGCGCGGCCGTCTTCGAGGACCGGGACCTCGGTCACCGGACGCGGCGCGACGCCGACATCGAAACCGGTCAGGGGCTCGGGGTACCGGCATTCGGTCATGCGGTCGTGGATCGATGCGAGAAAGGCCTGTCGTTGGTCGTCGGTCATCGTCGAAACCGGAAGGAGGAAACGCCGCGACCGTTCGATTCGCCGGATGGAATCGAGCCCGCAGGCGTGGCACACCGCCACCGCGTTGGTCGACCAGGCGGTGGAGAAGCTCATCCTCGGCCCGACCTCGAAGATCTCGCCCCCTTCGGATGCGAGAAAGCTCGCTTTTCCGAAGCCGTCGGGCTCGAAGGTTTCGGCGAGGAGCCAGCGCAGGACCTCGAGTTGCCGGTCGTCGAGCTCGCCGTCGCTGGCGACGTAGAAGCAGTGCTCGGCGGCCAGAGTGTCGATCTCGAGACCGACGCCGCGCGCCGAGGCGAGGGCCTTTCGTTGTTCCACCATCGAGAGCCCGGGCGTGCGGTACAGGCGTGTGATGATCATGGTGTGTTTTTATCACGGTTACCGCGTCGGCGTCCGATCCTCTCCTTCTCCCTTTCCCTCTCCCTTGTGCAGGCGTGCATCAGGGAGAAGGAGAAGGAGTGGGAGAAGGAGAGGGGCCAGACTCTTGTCACCGGCGGATTCACGGGATAGGGTGGCAGAAATTCGGGCACGGACGCGGACGCGGACGCGGGAGTACCAATGGCAACCTACAAAGACGCCGGCGTCGACATCGATGCGCAGGACAGGGCCCTCGAGCAGGTCAAGAAGATGGTGCGCAAGACCTACACCGCTGGGGTCCTCTCGGATCAGGGCGCGTTCGGCGGGCTTTTCGGGCTGCCGACGGGGTACAAGGAGCCGGTGCTCGTGGCCTCGGCCGACGGCGTCGGCACCAAGCTCAAGGTGGCCATCGCCACCGGCCGCAACGGCACCGTCGGTCAGGACCTCGTCAACCACTGCATCAACGACATCCTGGTCCAGGGCGCGCGACCGCTCTTCTTTCTCGACTACCTGGCCACCGGGAGGATCGAACCCGATGTGGTGGCCGATGTCATCGGCGGTGTGGCGGTCGCCTGCTCCGAGGCCGGAGTCGCCCTGCTCGGCGGCGAGACCGCGGAGATGCCCGGATTCTACGGCGACGGCGACTACGACCTCGCCGGTTTCATCGTCGGAGTGGTCGACCGCAAGGCGATCCTCGACGGTTCGTCGGTCAGGAAGGGCGACGTCCTGGTCGGTCTGCCGAGCACGGGGCTCCACACCAACGGCTATTCGCTGGCCCGTAAGGTGCTGCTGGACGATCCCGGATTCGGCCCCGACGATGTCATCCCGGAGCTCGGGTGCTCGGTGGGCGAGGAGCTCCTCAAGATCCACCGCTGCTATTTCAAGGAGGTCTGGCCGTTGCTCGAGAAGGGCCTCATCCAGGCCATGGCGCACATCACCGGCGGTGGACTGACCGACAATCTCCCGCGGGTGATGCCCGAAAACCTCCGGGCGGTGATCAAGGTCGGCTCGTGGGAGATCCCGCCGGTGTTCAAGGTGCTTGCCGAGCGCGGCGAGGTTCCCGAAGACGATCTTTGGCGGACCTTCAACATGGGCGTGGGGATGGTCCTGATCGTCCGGCCGAAGCACCTGAAGAAGGTCCTCGAGGGCCTCAAGGAGGCCGGTTGCCGGGGCTGTCCCATGGGCAACATCGTCAAGGGAGAGCGGGGCGTTGAGTACGACCACCCGCCGGAAGGATTTCCTTCCGGGTTGCGCTGAAGCGCAGAATTGAGCCTTTTGCAAAAAGCCTGGTCCTCGGAGAATCAACGTCCCAGGTCG
>JAHECW010000104.1:0-1837 GCA_024641545.1 Acidobacteriota bacterium | reverse complement strand
CGTCCCGGTGCGTGCGCGCCGGGGATTAACAACTCCTTGCTCCGGACCGTTGTTTCGGAGCCGAAGGCCATGAGGAGGACACATGCCTTTGTATGAGCTGGGGCTCATCGTAGACCCCGAGGTACCGCCCGAAGACGAGACCACGGCGCTCGAGCGGCTCGAGACCATCATCACCGACAATGACGGCACGATGATCGAGAAGGACGCCCGCGGCCGCCGGCAGCTCGCCTATCCGATCAAGAAGAAGAACTACGGCGTCTACCACTTCTGGACATTCGAGGTGGGTGGGGACGTGCTCGAGAAGCTCAACTTCGAGCTCCGCACATCCGACGTCGTCATGCGCTCGCTGACCCTCAACCTGGATCGGGAGCTCAAGCGGAAGCGCAAGTTGGACAAGAAGCGGGACGAACGGCAGGCGAAAAAGGCCGCCAAGAAGGCTGCCGCCGCCGAGGCCGAAGCAGCTGCGGACGAGAGCTGAGGAGGTTGAGATGGGACACCAAAAGAAGCGTTTTCGCCGGCGCGCGAAGATCTGCCGTTTCACCGTCGACAAGATCCACTATATCGATTACAAGAACATCGAGCTCCTGCGGGAGTTCACCCCGACCAACGGCAAGATTCTGCCGCGGCGGGTGACCGGAACTCGGCCGATCTACCAGCACAAGTTGACCCGTGCGATCAAGCGTGCCCGTTTCATGGGCCTGCTGCCGTACGTCGGTCAGTAGTTGCAGGGCCGACTCTCACCCCCTTCGGGGAGGGTTCATGACGAGCACTGAAGAACCAGACGAGACGGCGGCGGCCACCCCCGCCGCCGTTCCGCGTGTGCCGCGCTTTGGCGCAGGCGCATCGGGTCTGGTGTCGCTGCTGCTGGTCGCCGGGGTCCTGGTGGTGCCGCTCTTCGGGCTGCTCATCGCGCCCCTCGGTCTGGTTCCGGTGCTCCACTTCCAGTCCGGCGGATCGCCCGGGATCCGGGCATGGGGGTGGATCGCGGCGCTGCTGGCGGTCGGCGCGGTCATTGGACTCGGCCCCTTCCCGCTGGCGTTGTTGGCGGCGTACGGCCTCATCGTCGTGATCCCGGCCCTGTCCGTCGAGCTCTGGGCCAAGCTGGGTCTCAGCGAGGGGCGTTGGATCGCGATCGCGGTCTTCGCGGGAGTGGCGGTCGTACTCGCGGGAGTGGCCGCGGTGACGATGCCCGCCGGCCCGGTGGAGGGTGTGTCCGCGGCCATGCGTTCGGCGGCAACCGATGCCAAACAGATGTACGGCGCCATGGGATTCGCCGAAGGAGACATCGAGCTTGCCTTCGACGCTTCGGAGCGCGTCGTGCCGTGGGTCCTGCCCAGCGTGATCACCGCCTACCTGATCACCTTGCTCTTCTGGATCCGACCGCGGATTCCGGTCCTGGGCTACCACGTTCAAGTGTCGTCTTTTGAAGACTACCGCGGTGACGAGTGGCTTGCCGCGGTCTTTGCGCTGTCGGGTCTCGGCGCGCTATTTCTCAGCGGCTCGCTCCGGTGGGTCGCTCTCAACCTGCTGATAGCTGTGCTCTTGTTGTATTTTGTCCAGGGGTTGGCTATGATTCGAGCCCATCTCGCGCGTTGGGTAGGGCGGGGATGGTTTGTCCGCTGGGGTGTTGCGTTGATCTGCATCTACCCGCCGATGCCGATTCTGGTGACGACCCTCGGTGTCGCCGACAGCTTCTTCCCCCTGCGACCGACCGCGAGTGATGACGGAGGAAACCCATGAAAGTGATTTTGAACGACTTCATCGAGCACGTCGGAGAACGAGGCGACTCGGTCGTGGTCAAGCCCGGCTTTGCCCGGAACTATCTGCTCCCCAAGGG
>JAHECW010000103.1 GCA_024641545.1 Acidobacteriota bacterium | reverse complement strand
TATGCCGCGGCCAGGCTGTGGGTCGACGAGATCATCGATCCCAGGAGCACCCGCGAGGTCCTCATTCGAAGCCTCGAAGCGGCCGCTCACCAACCCGAGATCGCGCCGTTCAGGGTCGGAGTACTGCAGACCTGACGGCCGGTTTCGATGCGCTGTCTCTGCGGCGCTCGGTTGAGCGTCCGGCCGTTCAGCGCGGCCCGGCCACCCACGGCACGATGGTCGCCGTTCCCGGCAGATCTTCGGGCAACCGTTCGAGGATGCTTTCAGCGGTGGTTTCCGGCGGCAGGTGAGCCAAGACGAGAGCGTCACACCGGAGGTCGGGGAGGAGTTCGATCCAGTCCATGAGGTGGCCGTGGCCACCGAGTCGGGCGGCCACCCGGGTGCCGGGATCGACGAAGGAACAATCGACCACCGCGATCTCCGAATCGAGGAGGGCGGTGTCGTCGCGGAACGGCTCGACGGTGCCGTCGCCGGCGAAGACCAGGGCGGGTCGGGATGTGTGATCCGTGGTGACAGCCCAGCCGAGCGCCGCCGTGTTGTGGCGAACGGCGAACGCTCGGGCCGAACCGCCGTCGGCGAGCTCGATGGTGGTGTCGGGCGAGGCGCCCACCAGCGCCTCGTCGAGATCGACGCGTCGGCGCACCCCGTCCAGGTCGGGCCAGATCCCCAACGCGGCGAGGAGTTCCGTCCGACGCTCTCGGGGGACGACGACCCTGGTCGGACGGCCGCGGTGCCGCCGCGTGTGCGCCGACAGCCAGGCGATGAGTCCGGCGACGTGGTCCGAGTGACAGTGGGTGAGAAGCACGGTCTCCTGGGCCGCGAGCAGGCCCGAACACCGTCCCATGTCGATCGCGGTCTTGCAGCGGTCGACGGCGAAGGCCGTGGCCAGCGCGGCGATGGAGACCCCCGCCAGCGCGGTGCCCCGCGAGTCGAACTGCAGCTCCCAGAGATCGGCGGAGACTCCGGGGAACCGCACCCGGCCGCCGTTCAGGAGGTGGCTCATGGCCGGACCTCGATGGCGATCTGGGCGAGGACATCGAGGCCGTTGCGGGAAAGATATCGGATCTCGTAGCTGCCCGGCCTGGTCGGCGCCGCCAGGGTGAGCGGCGAGCCCACGGTGATCGAGGCCCAGTCGAAATAGCGGTCGGGGGCGGCGTCGGGTCTGCTCAGGGTGATGATGTCGCCGGGGGAGGCCGGTCCCGTCCAGGCGATCTCGAACCTGATCCCGGCGGGAACGGAATCGGGGGCCGCCAGCTCGATGGGAACGGCCGCCACATCGATGCCGGCGCGGGCGCGGACCTCGGCTTTTTCGCCGTCGACATACCGAAGCTCGTACTTTCCCGGCGCCCTCGGGGCGGGTAAGACCGACGGATTGCCGTCCTCGACCCGCGCCCATTCGAGGTAGTCGAGGTCGGGCGATCCGGGGATCGCCAGGCTGACGAAGTCCTCTCGGCCCTCGGGGCCCGACCACGCCACCTCGATTCGCTCGCCGGTTACGACCCGGGCCGGTGCGTCCAACGTCACCTCCGGGACGGTGATCCGGAGGGGACGCCTCGCGGCCACCGAAAGGGTGACGCCATCGACCACGACCAGGTCGAGCTCGGCGGCGACGGTCGGCGCCGACACGCTGCCCTCGATCCGCCATCCGACCGTGAAGCAGGACATGAGGTCTGCCGGTGTGCCATCCCGCGGAACCATGCCGACGATGTCTCCACCGGCGGCGGAACGCGACCAGCCCACCGCCGCATCGCTGCCGGCGGCGATTTCGTCGGGCGCCGTCAGACCGGGATCTCCCGAAACCACGGTGACCGGCCGGCGGGCGAGGACGCGGCGGACAGCGCTCGATTCCGGGCCGACCAGGAGCAGCTCGAGCGGGCCGGTTACCGAGGGTGAGTCGATCCACCCTTCCTCATCGGAGGGCTCGGTGGGGCGGGTCACGGCGGCACCGGCTCCGTCGACGAACTGCACTCGTGCACCCGGCGGCGGGAATCCGCCGACATCGACCCACGTCGGGGCTCCGCGGAAGACCGGGTCGCTGCCGACATCGACCGCAACCGGTTGCGGAGGACTGAGATCGAGGTCGGCCCTGCTCTCGGTCGAGGCCGGCACGAGGAGATCCCTGAACTCGATCTGGCCGCCGGTTTCCGGTTTGACCGTCAGCCGGTAACGTCCGGCCGGGAGATCGACACCGGCCTCTTTCACGACGGTGGTGGAGTGGATCTCGCCGGTCGCCTGATCGAAGGCATCCACCCGTGCGACGGCTGCTTCGGCGGCGCCCGCGGACAGACGCAGTACCAGTCGGCCGTTCGGTCGAGGGCGGTCCTCGAGATCGAGGATCGCCCAGCGCAGGGCGGCGATGAGCTCCCCGGCGGTGGTCGCGTTGCGGACGGGGACCCCGCCGAATCGGTCGAGGACGGTCTGGGCGAGCCCGAGCCCGACCATCCGGAGCTCGGCGGGGCGATCCGCGGCGGCGAGGGCGGCCGCCACCTGTTGCGGTCCGCCGCCGCATTGATCGTCCCCCGAGGTCACGACCACAACCCGCCGGTTCCCGGCGTGTGGATCCAGGTCGCCCAGGGCGGCGACAACCGATGCGGTGAGAGGGCGGAACCCGCGCGGTCCGAGATCATCGAGAACCCGGATCCACGCCCGCGGATCCGGCCCGGCCAACGGCAGAGAGACGCTCGTCGCCGAGCACGATTCGATGTGATCCGCCGATGGTTCGCCGCCGGCAAGGCGGAGGCCGATCACGAGGTTCGGTCGGGCGGCGGGAGCTTCTGCGATCACCGCAAGCAGCGCCTCGCGGACCGTGGCGTGGATGGGGACGCCCCCGATGCCGGGACGGTGCATCCCACCCGATGCGTCGAGGACGATCTCGACCGCCGCGGGTAGTGCGGCGCTCGCGGCGCTGGCAAGCGCGACGACGATGACGGCGAGCACGGTTCGAAGCACGTGCCGATGATAACCAACCCCGACCTCGAGGGCGCAGCTTTGGCGGCCCGTCCGACCGGCGGCGACCGGGCGACCACGGATACCGAGTCGCAACCCGGCCGGGTTGGGAGACCCCCGACGATCCTTGTGTTGCGCCGCCGGGAATGTCGGCCGCGCCGCCGCGATTGTTGTTCGAAAGGGAGCTCCGGACGTTCCGGGGCCGTGCAAGACCGATTCTCAATCGAGCTCGAGAAATGGTACGATCGCGGCGCAGCAGAAGCGCTCAACATGCCAGGTACGTGGTTGCGGGGATTGGTTCCACGCCGGCGAAAGGGTCCGATCCTGGTCACTCATCGAAGGGACAAACAACGATGATCGTAGGAGTTGTCAAAGAGACCTTCCCGGGTGAGGCGCGCGTCGCGCTCGTCCCGGTTGGGGTGCAGCAGCTGACCCGGGCTGATCTCGAGGTACTGGTCGAACCCGGCGCCGGCGTCGAGGCCGGCTACGACGATTCGGCCTATACCGAAAAGGGGGCGACCCTGGCGGCCGATCGCGCCGATGTGTGGCGGCGGGCCGACGTGGTCCTCCAGGTCCGCTCCCTCGGCGCCAACCCCGAGGCGGGGAGGGCCGATCTCGGAGCGATGCGTTCGGGCCAGGTCGTGATCGGTTCGTGTGAGCCGCTCACCGAACACGCGTCCGCCAACGCCGTGGCGGCCACCGGGGCGACGCTGTTCTCGATGGAGATGATGCCGCGGATCACCCGCGCCCAGAGCATGGACATCCTTTCGTCCATGGCCACCATTGCGGGTTACAAAGCCGTGCTGATGGGGGCGGATGCGCTGCCCAAGCTCTTTCCCATGATGATGACTGCCGCCGGCACCCTCGCCGCGGCGAGGGTCTTCGTCGTCGGCGCCGGCGTCGCCGGGCTCCAGGCCATCGCCAGCGCCCGCCGGCTCGGCGCCGTCGTCCACGCCTATGATGTGCGCCCGGCGGTCCGCGAGCAGGTCGAGAGCCTCGGCGGCAAGTTCGTCGAGCTCGAGCTCGAGACCGACACCGCCGAAGATGCCGGCGGCTACGCTCGTGAGCTCGGCGAGGACTTCTACACCAAACAGCGGGAGATGATGCTCAGCGTGGTCGCCGAGAGCGACGTGGTCATCACCACCGCCGCCATTCCCGGCAGGAAGGCCCCGATCCTCGTCACCCGCGAGATGGTGGAGGGGATGCGGCGCGGATCGGTCATCGTCGACCTCGCCGCCGAGCGCGGCGGCAATTGCGAGCTCACCGTGCCGGGCGAGCGGATCGATCACAACGGCGTCCTCATCCTCGGCCCCCTCAACATCCCGTCCACCGTGCCGTACCACGCCAGCCAGATGTACTCCAAAAACATCACCACCTTCCTGCTTCACCTCGTCAAGGACGGCGCGATGGTGGTGGATCTCGACGACGAGATCACCAAGGGAACCCTGATCACCCGCAACGGCGCTGTGGTCCATACCCGCGTCCTCGAGGCCCAGGGCGCCTCTTCCGAAGGGAGCGAAACCCCATGACCGACCTCGTCATGCTGCTGACCGTATTCGTGCTGGCGATCTTCGTCGGCTTCGAGATCATCACCAAGGTCCCACCAACCCTGCACACGCCGCTGATGTCGGGTTCGAACGCGATCTCGGGCATCACGATCATCGGCGCATTGATTCTCGCAGGAGCCGTCGACAGCCCCGAGATTTCCAAGATCCTGGCGACCGTGGCCGTCGCTTTTGCCGCCATCAACGTGGTCGGCGGCTTTCTCGTCACCCACCGCATGCTGAAGATGTTCAGCGCCCGCAAGAAGTAGGGGAGCGGTCATGCTTTCCCAGCACGTCGTCAACATCGTCTATCTCGTGGCCGCGGTCCTCTTCATCCTCGACCTGAAGTGGATGGCTCACCCGCGGACCGCGGTGCGCGGCAACAATGCGGGCGCTCTCGGGATGGCCCTCGCCATCGCCGTGACCCTGCTCAGCGACCGTTACGACTGGTCGACCATTGTCATCGGCGTGGCCGCCGGTTCGCTCATCGGCGCGGTCGCCGCCATACGGGTCAAGATGACCTCCATGCCCGAGCTCGTCGGTCTCTTCAACGGGTTCGGCGGCGCCGCTTCGATCCTGGTGGCGGGGGCGGCCATCATCGCCGCCGTCGCCTCGCCCTCCGCCGACACCGGGTTGCAGATGCGGATCGCCACCGTGGCGTCGGCGTTCATCGGTTCGATCACCTTCTTCGGCAGCTATGTCGCGTTCGGCAAGCTCGGCGAGTTTCTCGCCGTCAGGTGGAAGCTCTATGCCTGGCAGAAGGTCATCAAATACGGCTTCTCCTCCGTCGTCGCGGCGGGCGCCGTCGCCTACGCCGTCATCGCCGCCGACGCCGGCTGGCCGGCGTGGCTGATCGCCGCGAGCGGCATCCTCATCGGTGGTGTGCTCCTCGTCAAGAAGGAGCGCTTCCCCGGAATGGACGCCCTCAAGATCGGCTCGGCCGTGGCTTCGGTGGGACTTGCGGTCCTCGTGGTCATGCAGCCCGAGAACACGGCCCTGTTCTGGTTGCTGGTGGTGGTTGCCGGCGTCCTCGGTGTGATCCTGACCCTGTCCATCGGCGGCGCCGACATGCCGGTGGTCATTGCACTGCTCAACTCCTACTCCGGTCTGGCCGCAGCCGCGACCGGATTCGTCATCGACAACAACGTGCTCATCATCGCGGGCTCACTGGTCGGCGCCTCGGGAATCATTCTGACCAACATCATGTGCAAGGCCATGAACCGGTCGCTGGTCAACGTCCTCTTCGGCACCATGGGTCCGACCGCCGACACCCCCGATGCCGACGAGGTCTACCGCAGCGTCAAGGCCACCAGCGCCGACGAGATCGCGATGCTCCTCGACGGTGCTCAGCGGGTGGTCATCGTGCCGGGCTACGGGATGGCCGTGGCCCAGGCCCAGCACGCGGTGCGCGATTTCGCCAACGTCCTCGAGGCGCGCGGCGCCAATGTCGAGTACGCCATCCACCCGGTGGCCGGCCGCATGCCGGGGCACATGAACGTCCTGCTGGCCGAGGCCGACGTGCCTTACGAAGCGCTGGTCGAAATGGACGACATCAACCCGACCATGGCCCAGGTCGACGTCGCCATCGTGGTCGGCGCCAACGACGTCGTCAACCCGGTGGCGCGCACCGATCCCAAGAGCGCCATCGCCGGGATGCCGATCATCGACGTCGACAAGGCGCGCACCGTGGTCGTCATCAAGCGCAGCCTGAGCCCGGGCTTCGCCGGGATCCCCAACCCGCTCTTTTCAGCCGACAACACTCTCATGTTCTTCGCCGACGGCAAGAAGGCGATCCTCGATCTCGTCGCCGCCGTCAAGGAGCTCTGATCCAGGGTCCGCGTCCGTATCCACGCCCGTATCCGTATCCGTATCCGTATCCGTGTCCGTAACCGGATAGGCCAACGTCGCCGACACCGCGTCAGATCGGTCCCACCGCTCGCGCCGCACCCACCGTGGGGGTCCGTGTGGGACCTCGCTTGGTTTGGCGCCCCCAGGATTTCTGGACCGGCGGGGAGTGCAGCGGCCGCGATCTCGACGCGGTCGGAGTCGACGTGTCTCTCCACCGACTCGCGCGGTGGGTCAGCGACCACCCCGATTCGGACGCATCGCCGTTAGAAGAAAAGCGGCCCCGCCGAAGCGGGGCCGCATGAAGACAATGGACTGTCCGGGGCTAGGAGAGGCGGCGAAGCGCCAGCACTCCCGCTCCGGCGAGGAGCAGCACCAGGATCAGCAGACCGAGCCCGTGCAGGGTGGGGATGGCTTGCGCCGCGGTCACATTGACCGTGGCGGTCGCCTGGCCCTGGACGCCGTCGCCTGCGGCCGCGTTGTAGGCGGTCCAGGTGCCGACGTTGGTCGTGGGCACGTTGATCACCGCGGAGACGCTCAAACCGGCCGTCACCGTGTCGATGCTGGCCCCCGGAGCCAGGGCGTAGGCGAGTCCGGAGAAGATGGTGCCGAGCTGGTCGTCCACCAGGTCGTGCATGGCAAACGCGGTGTCGCCGGTGTTGGTCACCGTGTAGCAGTAGTACACCGTGCTTCCCTGCGGCACCGTGATGTTGCTCGAGGTTGCGCAGACGCCCGCGGTTGTTCCGACGGTCTTGGTAACCGAGATGCTCGGCGCCGTCTGCGACACGATCAGGCTGGCCGGTACCACGACCAGACCGGTGCCGTTACCGGGACCGACGTCCGGATCGTCGCTGAAAACGCAGAGCCGGGCGTCATAGTTGCCGAGCGCGAGGCCGGTGGAGTCGAAGGTGACGGTGACCGGGGTGCTCGAGCCGTTGGCGGTCGTCCCGCCGATCGGGCTGAAGGAAAGCCACGGGACGTCGACCGGGTTCGAGCAGTCGCTCGTGCCGTCGATGATGAACGGGAAGCCCTGGGGGAAGGTGACGTCCAACGCCGGGGCCCACGATCCGGTCCACTGCATGGCGTTGCCGGTGTTGGTCTGACCGAGGATGGTGATCGGCGGCGCCCACGGTCCCGAGAAGGACGCGGAGCCGTCGGCCTGCCAGTCCAGCCAGTAGGTGCCGGAGGGCAGGAAGGTGTTCACCGCGACCGTGTTGGCCATGATCGGCCGGTCGCTGGCGGTCAAACTCGTGTCCAGTGCCCGGTAGATGTTCGACCACACGCTGCTGGTCAAGCGGTTGGTGGTGGTGTCGCCGAAGACGATCATGCTCGCCGGGTTGTCCGGCGGGCCGTCCCAGATCCGGAGGTTCATCGAGGTGAAGGTCGAGGTGGTCGAGGAACCGGTCTGGTAGCCGAAGAACGTGATGGTCTCGATGAACCAGCCGCCGCCGGTCACCGTGAAGTCGTCGGCGATGCGGTTGCCGGCGGTGAGTTGGTAGCCGAAGCCGTAGGTGTCGAGAAGGATGGCCGATTGCAGCGCGCTGGCGTCGGCGCCGCCGGCGCCGCCCGCGGGATGCGTCACCAGCGGTCCGTTGTCGTACAGCAGGGCTTCGGGCGCGCGCCAGTTGCTCAGCACAGCCGGGGCGCCCCAGCTCTGCCCGGGCTTGAAGTCCGACGGGCCGATGCTTTCGCCGGCCAGGGCCGGGGTGCCGCCGGAGAGCATGTCCGGCGCTTCGGCGATCGGCTCTTCGACGATGCTCCAGTTCAGCGGCAGGCTGCCGGTGTTGGCGATGGTCAGAGTTCGCTGGGCGGTGGTGTTGGGCATCTGGGTGCTCGCCAGGCTCAGCGGGCTGACGTCGATGTTGGGCGCCTGCACGGTCACGGTGGCCGACGCGGTGTCCGAGGCCGACTGGACCGGGACCAGCGCGTAGCGGACCGCGAGCGGGGCCGCCAAAGCTGCGGTGCCGAGGTAGTACTGCACACCGGCGGTGCCGTCCTGGTTTTCGATCCCGGCCGAGTGGGTGCCGCCGTCCGACGGCGCCGCCTGGTAGTGGACCTCGATCGCATTGCTGGTCTCGAAGAGCTTGAACTGCATCGTCACGGGGTTGCCGCTGGAGTAGTGTTGGATGGCCGTGTACTGGACAATCACGTAGCGGTTGGGCGCCGCGCCCATGAGCTGGTACTGGACCGTGCCACCCGCAGATGGGTTGAGGTCCTCCCACCAGCCGGCGATGGTGCCGTTGGGGGTGTCGGTATTCGGCAGCGGATCGCCGGTGCAGCAGCCGTTGGTGGTGCCGTTATCGGCCAGAAAGCCGTTCGACGAGGCGAAGAAGCTCGTGTAGGAGGTGCCGAAGTAATCGAAGGTGAAACCGATCGGGAACTGCAGAATCGAGTCGTCGGTCAGGGCGAGCGCGGTCCCGGTGCCCGAGATGTCCTCGAAGTTGTACGGGATGGTGTCGTCGGCCGTGTAGCCGGCCAACGAGGTGACGGCCGTCCAGGTGGCGGTGTTGGTCACCGTCGCCATGGGGGTGTCTGACACGAGCGTAAATGCCGAGGCGCCGGGCGCGAGGACGAAGTTGAAATCGTCGAGAATGGTGCCGAGCTGATCATCGACGAGATCGTGATAGTTCAGCGCGACGGTACCGGTGTTCTGGACCGTATAGCAGAATTCCACGGCGGTGCCGACGGGTACCGTGATCGAAGAGGTCGCCGCGCAGACCCCGGCAGTGGTGCCGACGGTCTTGGACAGCGAGATCGCCGGGCCCTGGAACAGCTTGGACGGCGCAGTACCGGGCAAAGATCCGACGTTCGGCGCCACCAGTGTCGCCCCGGGCTGAACCGCCGCGGGTGAGACGTTTCGAGACGGTCCCGCCCCCCATGCCAGGCTCCCGGCCGCGATACACAGACACACCATGATCGAACAGGCGAGTACGGTTCTTAGTGACGTCATCATTACTCCCTCCCGAAAAAAGATAATAATACACTGTCTCAAAATTGAAGGCGTAATCGAGCACAGAAGATTTTACACAATGACCGGCCGCCGATCAATCCCGAACGGTGGAAATTTTTCGGACCGGTGGTGTGAAACCCCGGGGTGGTCTGCGGTCACGACCGCTGGTACGCTTGGCGGAGTGAAGACCGGAATGACGATCGGTACGTTGCCGAAGGCTGTCGTACTGCGCTCCGATGCCGGCGGGGTTGTCGGGCGCCCGAGATCCACCCGGGGCCACCGGCTCGCCGCTGCGACAGGGCTCCGCCTGCGGCGACGGTTTGTGCCGCCGAGGGTCGTGGAGGCGCAATGACGGCGCAGGCCTGGAACCGTCTCAAGGAGCTCTTTGCCGAGGCTCAGGCGCTCGACCCCGCCGAACGGCCGGGTTTCCTCGACCGCACCTGCGGCGACGATCGGGCACTGCGGGCCGAGCTCGAGTCCCTGCTCGCCGCCGAGGAAAGCGCGGTGTCGTTTCTCGAGACCCCGGCGGCCGATGTCCTGCTCGGTGACGTGCAGGCGCCCGCCCCCTCGCCCTTGGGTCGGCGCTTCGGCGCCTACCGCGTGCTCTCCGAAATCGGCCGGGGCGGCATGGGAGTCGTCTACCGGGCGGTCCGCGACGACGACGCCTTCCACAAGGAGGTCGCCCTCAAGCTCCTCCACACGGACCTCGAGTCCGAGTTCTTCGAGGAGCGGTTCCGCCGCGAGCGCCGGATCCTGGCATCGCTCGAACACCCCAACATCGCCGGCCTCCTCGACGCCGGCGCCGACGAGACCGGCCGTCTCTACTGCGTCATGGAGCTGGTCGAGGGATCGCCCATCGACGTCCACTGCCGGGAGCGCGGCCTCGGCATCGCGGCTCGGATCGAGCTGGTCCGAACCGCGTGCGGCGCGGTCGCCCTCGCCCACAGCCGGCTCGTCGTGCACTGCGATCTCAAACCCGCGAATCACCTCGTCACCGCCGACGGCACCCTGAAGCTCCTCGATTTC
The DNA here is from genome assembly GCA_024641545.1 of Acidobacteriota bacterium. Taxonomy (GTDB): domain Bacteria; phylum Acidobacteriota; class Thermoanaerobaculia; order Thermoanaerobaculales; family Sulfomarinibacteraceae; genus JAHECW01. Next base: position 7,314 of record JAHECW010000103.1, on the reverse strand, counting down.
GGCATCGCGAAGCTCCTCGCCCCGGACCCGACCGACCCGTCGCCCGTGGCGCCCGCCACCGGCTGGTGGATGACCCCCGAGTACGCCAGCCCCGAGCAGGTTCGCGGTGAGCCGGTGACAACCGCAACCGATGTCTACGCCCTCGGCGTCATGCTCTACGAACTGCTCACCGGGCGCAGGCCCTACGACCTCGGCTCGCGTAGCGCTGAGGAAATGTTGCGCGCGATCTGCGAGCAGGAGGTGACTCGTCCGAGCCAGGTGGTGATGCGGCCGCTCCCGGCCGATGCGAGTGAACAGACCGCGATGGCGTCGCCCGCCGGCCCGCCCGACGGCAACCTCCGTCGGTTGCGGAGGAGCCTCGAGGGCGACCTCGACACGATTGTGCTCCGGGCCATGGCCAAGGACCCCGGACGTCGCTACACCTCGGTGGGGCAGTTGTCGGAGGATCTTCGCCGGCACCTCAGCGGCCTGCCGATCCGTGCGCGGCCCGACCGTCTCGCGTATCGCGCCGGGAAGTTCCTCGGCCGCCACCGGGCGGCATCGGCCGCCACCTTTCTCGCGTTCGTCAGCCTCTGCGGCGGGCTCGTGGCAACTATGCAGCAGGCGCGTGTCGCGCAAACCGAGCGCGCCGTCGCCGAACGCCGATTCGACGAGGTGCGGCGCCTGGCGGGGACCTTTGTCTTCGAGATCGAAAAGCAGGTCGCCGAGCTTCCGGGGTCGACACCGGTCCGCAAGCGGATCGTCGAGGTCGGTCTCGAGTATCTCGAACGTCTCGAGCGGGAGGCCGGCGACGATGCCGCGCTCAAGACCGAGCTCGCCGGCGCGTTCGAACGGATCGCGGCGGTCCAGGGCGGGGTCGGGGTGGCCAATCTCGGCGACTCCGAGGGCGCGATCGCAAGCCAGAAAAGGGCGGTCGCACTGCGGGAGGCGATCCTCCGGGACGATCCGGCCGGTCTGGACGAACGACTCTCCCTGGCGCGGTCGCACGGCACCCTCGGCGACCTCTTCGGCGCGGATGGGGATCGCGAAGGACAGGGACGGGAGTACGAGGCGGCGCTCGAGCTTCGCCGAGCGGCAGTGAAAGCCGCCCCGGACGATTCGAGAGTTCGTCGCGCGGTCGCATCGAGCCTCTGGGACTCGGCGCAGTTGCGGACCGACGAGGGCGACTACGATGGCGCCCTCAGGGGTTTCGAGGAGTCCCTCGCGATCTACCGGAGCCTGGGCGAGGCGCCGACCGCCACCGACGCCGACCGGCGAAATCTCGCGCTCGCGTGCAAGAAGGTGGGCGCGGTACGGTCGGTCGCGGGCGACCTGGAAGGGGCGCTCGAGATGCTCGCGGCGGCGCTCGTCATCGACGAGGGGCGGCTGGCGGCGAGCCCGGGCCGCACCGAGACGATGCTCGACGTTTCCTTCGATCACGGCGATCTCGGCTATGTCCTGCTCGAGCTCGGGAAGCCGGGTCAGGCGGCGGCGCACTACGGGCAGGCGGTCGACCTCCGGCGGGCGGTTTCCGAGGCCGACCCCCAGGACGTCCGGGCCCGAAACGTGCTGCACAATGGGCTTCTTCGCCTCGCCGGAGCTCTGGCTGCGGTCGTCGGCGACGGCGACGCGCCGTGCGCCGAGCTCCGGCCCCTGGTCGACGAGGCCCTCGCCCTGTGGTCCGAGGCGGAAGCCGGCGGCGCCCTCGATGCGGACGCCGCCGCCGAACGCCGGCGGCTCCAGGCGGCCGCGGCTCGCTGCGCTCCCGGTTCGCCGCCGCCGTGATGGTCGCCCGAGGGCGGTGGCCGTTCGACCCGCCGCCGTCGAGGACCGGTCAGAAACGCGTGCTACGGCGTTGTGGATGCCCACTTCGACGTGTCTCCGGTTTCGAATCCATCGGCAAAGGAGAAGACCTCGAAGAGCCGGCCCTGAACGCTGAAACCGTTGGTGTCCGGTCCCGAACCGCCGTTGCTCTCCCAAGCCACCAACAGCCGGCCGTTCGGGGCAAACGCCGCCGTCGGGTACCACTGGGTGCTCACCGTGTAGCTGTTGGGCTGGACGTCGAACGGGTCGACAGCGGCACCCGAGGTGTCGAAGGCCCTGAACTGGATGCTGTAGTCGGAGTTGTCGCTCCCGGATGAACCATAGCTGGCCCAGGCGACTGCAATCATTCCGGTGGAGCTCATGCTCACCGACGGGAAGCGCTGGTCGTCGTTCGTGTAGGTGTTGATCTGGGCGTCGTTGTCGTCGGCGAAATAGCCGTTCGCGGTGATCCGGCGGCCCTGAATGGAGTAGCGTGCCTGGTCGGATCCGAACGAGGCGCCGAAGCTGTCCCAGACGACGGCGGCCCTTCCGTCGGGCGTTCTGGCGACCGAGGGAGAAGACTGCGCTCCCGTGGGAAAGGTGTTCGCAGTTAATTGAGGCACGTCGGCGATCATGCCGGTGGAGACAATGTTGTCCGCCGTGAACGAACGAATGGCGATGTCCTGGCTGGCGGCGGGGTGTTCCCAGGCAACCAGGTACGACAGATTCCCGTCGGTAGCGATCGCCGGCTCGTGCTGGTCTCCGGCGGTGATGTCGTTGACCGGGAACTGGTCGAAGAAGGTGCCGGTCGACGCCCTCCACCGGCGGCCCTGGATGCCGATGTCGGGGTCTCCGCCGGCACCACCGGGGCTGGTCCAGACGACGACGAAGTCGCCGTTCGTCGCCATCGCGACTGCCGGCGCCCCCTGGATGCCGGCGGTGAACGCGCTGTTGACGAGCAGCTCGGATCCCACCTTGGCGCCTGCAGCGCTGAAGCGCTGGGCGATGATGTTGAAGTCCGCCGCCTGCTGGTGGTTGCTCTCCCAGACGACCACGAAACCGCCGCTCGAGTTCATCGCCACCGCCGGGGCCTTCTGCTCGTTCGCGATCGAGGTATTGACCTGGATCTCAGGCCCGACGGCGCTTCCGTTCGCGTTGAAGCGCTGAGCCTGAACCGAGCGGGCGCTGTTGTCGTTTCCGGCAGAAGCATAGCTCTCCCAGACGACCACGAAGTTCCCGGCCGAATCGGTCGCCGATGCCGGCCGCTGTTGTGCGCTGCCGGCGCTGCTGTTGATCTGGAACTGCCCGGTGAGGGGTTCGCTGGCGAGGGCCGGCAGCGCCGCTCCGAGCAGCAGCGAGGCCGTCGCAACGACGAGCCCGGCCGCAGGCGGTCGCCGGAGGCACGAGAACGCCTGTGTGGAAAGGGTTGATTCGACCTGGGATTGACTTGACATCTGCGGGTCCTCCTGTCATTAACTACCTGTCATTACCTACCCCGGCGGACGGGTCCGGAGACGGGCCGTGGTGGCCCACACGGACGACCGGTGTGGTTCGCTCGTCCGCCGTGGCAACCGGAGCGGGCCGTTATCAAGAAACGCGGAAACTGAAGCGATCAGGTATCATTTGCAAACCTGGAAACCGACCCGGCGGGCGACTGGAGCGGCGGCTTGAGCGAGGGAGTCACCGAATTGCTGTTGGCGTGGGGCGACGGCGACCGGCAGGCGCTGGACAGGCTCGTGCCCCTGGTCTATGCCGAGCTCAAGCGCCAGGCGGGCAGGCAACTGGCGCGCGAGCGCGGCTCGCACACGCTGCAGCCGACAGCCCTGGTCCACGAGACCTTCCTGCGCCTCGTCGACCAACGGAGCGCGCGTTGGAAGAACCGGGCCCAGTTCCACGGCGTGGCCGCCCGGCTCATGCGGCGCATCCTCGTCGATCACGCCCGCTCGCGGGCGGCGGCCAAGCGCGGCGGCCAGGCGGTGCGGATCTCGCTCGATGACGCACCGGAGGCGTCCGCGCCCCCCGAAACCGACGTCCTGCTCCTCCACCAGGCGCTGGAACGGCTCGCTGCCCTGGACGAGAGGCAGGCGGAAGTCGTCGAGCTGCGCTACTTCGGCGGTCTTTCGGTCGAAGAGGTTGCGGCGGTCCAGGAGGTATCGGAGATCACGGTCAAGCGGGACTGGGCCATGGCCAAGGCCTGGCTCTACCGCGAGCTGACCGGAGGACGGCCGCCGCCGCCCTCCCCAGCGCCCGGGTGAAACCCGCCGTACAGGGGTTTCTGCCGGTCGGCGGAGAACGCCCGCCCCCTCGGTCCCCGGGGGCGGGCGCCGCACTGCGAATCCCGACCTGCGCGCCCGCCTACTCCTTTCGTTGCGGCGGGATGGTGATCGGGTCGCCATCCTTGTTGACGCGGAACGCCCTGACGTAGAGCGGTCCGGTCGACTGCACCTCGAGCCGCTTGAGCTGCCCGTTCTGGCCGGGTTTCACGACCTTGATGATGCTGTTGGTCTGGATCAGCTCGCCGCCGCGGACCGTGAGTTGCGTCATACCCTCGGACACGCCGGTGGCGCCGTCGAAGAGCTCGACGGTGAGGGTCACGGCGGCGGTCCCCGGGTTGAACGCGGCGATATGGCTCCGCTCCTTGCCGCTCGGGTCGTTGTCCTCCCGCAGGCCGAGCAGGTGATATTTGGCGCCGGCCGCGAGCAGCTCGGCAGGCAGCATTCCGGGGATGAGCTGGCCGGCGGTTCCGATGACGTTGTCCTGGGTATCGCGGAAGATCGCGAACTCGCGTCCGACGGCGCTGATCAGGGTGCCGTTCTCGGCGGTCAGCCGAAGCGAACCGACCCCCTGGAGCCCGAACAGACCGCCGACGATGTCCTCGTAGCCGACCGTCTTGCCCCCGGGGACGGTGAAGGTCGTGGTCGCCTTCACGCCGGGTGTCCCGCGGGCGAAGAAATCGGCCCGGACCACGGCCTGTCCCGGGCTGAAGTTGGTGACGCTTGCGGAACCGCTGAACTCGTTGAGACCCTGGATCGGCCCGAGCTCGAGCAGGGTCACTTGCGGCGCGCCGGCGGTGACCGGCAGGATGGTCGTCGGGTCGCTGGTCCCGGGGTAGACGAGGTTGCCGTCGAGGATGCTGCCGTACGCCAGCACCGAACCCGAGACGACCTCGACCGCGACCACGATGTTGTCGCGCGGGGTCAGCTGGAAGACGTTGAAGATGTTGTTGAGCTGCCGATTGCCTCCCCGGTTGAGGTCGAAGGTCTGGCCGGTCGCCAACGGCGTGCCGATCTTGTCCTGCGGGGTGACCTTCACGCGGGAGCCGTCGGCGAGGGCCATCAGGCCCACATTGACCCGATAGGCCTGGGCATCGACCGTGCTTGCGAGATAGCCGACCCGTCCGGCCGTCAAGGCGTCGCTTTCGCGCATCGCCGGGAAGAACTGGCCGAACTCGCTGCCGTCGGGCTTGCGGGCGAAGACAACGCTCTGGGCGAGCAGTACGTCGCTGCTCGGCTGTCCGTTGACCTCGGTGAGTTCGAGCAACAGGCTCCCGACCGCGGTGTCGCCGGTGCCGAAGCCGAACCACGCCGCGAGAGGGTCGGTGACGGCGAGCTGAGTGTTCGCCGGCAGGGGCACCACCGCGGTGCGGGTCGGGCCGCCGATGTCGGCGCGCGGAATGTAGGTGACGGTGACCTTCCGGTCGCCGGCGCCGGAGTGCAAGAGCACAATCCGCGAGGTGAAGAAGGCGCCGCTGCCCGCCACGCGGGCCACCGCGGGGATGGCGACCGTGCCGCTGCTGGCCGGCGTGAAGACGCGATAGAGCCGACCCTGGATGCTGTAGCCGTTGGTGTCGCTTCCCGCGCTGCCGCTGCTCTCCCAGGTCACGAGCAGCTTGCCGGTCGGAGCGAGCGCCAGTGCCGGGTAGGTCTGGGCGTTCATGGTGTACGTGTTGGCTTGGACGTCGGCCGGGTCGAGAGCCCGACCGTCCGGTTCGAAGGCCCGGAACTGGATGCTGTAGTCGGACTGGTCATTGCCGGACGAGCCGTAGCTCTGCCAGGCGACCGCCCAGTCGCCGTTCGGCGCGATGGTCGCCGAGGGGAAGCGTTGATCGTCATTGACATAGGTGTTGATCTGGACGTCGTTGCCGTCGATGAACTCACCGTCGGCGCCGAGGCGGCGGGCCTGGATCGAGATCCGCTGATTGTCGTTGCCGAACGACGCGCCGAAGCTCTCCCAGGCGACGACGGCGCGGCCCTCGAGGTTCATGGCGACCGCGGGAGCGGTCTGTGACCCGCTCGGGAAAGTGTTCGCAATCTGCTGCGGGCTGTCGGGGGTCAACCCCGCGGCGGTCAGGTTGTCGACCGTGAAACTGCGGACGGCGATGTCGTTGCTGCTGCCGGGGTGGGTCCACGCGATGAGGAACGACGATCCTCCATCGGTGGCGATCACCGGTTCGCTCTGGTCGCCGCCGGTGACGTCGTTGACCAGGAACTGGTCGAAGAAAGTCCCGTTCGACGCTCTCCACCGCCGGCCCTCGATGCTGCCGTCGGGGTCCCCGCCGGCGCTCCCGGCACTCTGCCAGACGACGACGAAGTCGCCGTTCGCCGCCATCGCGACCGCCGGCGTTTTCTGGATCCCGGCGGTATGGGCGCTGTTGACCAGAATTTCGGATCCGACCTTGGCGCCGGCGGCGTTGTAGCGCTGGGCGATGATGTCGAAGTCCGTCGACTGCTGGTGGTCGCTCTCCCAGACCACGACAAAGGCGCCGCCCGAGCTCATGGCCACCGCAGGTCCCTTCTGCTGGTTCGCGATCGAGGTGTTGACCTGGAACTCGGGCCCGGCGGGGTCGCCGTTGGCGGTATGGCGACGAGCCTGGACGGAGCGGGCGTCATGATCGGTGCCGCTCGAGTCGTAGCTCTCCCAGACGACGATGAAGTTGCCGGCCGCGTCGGTCGCCACCGACGGCAGCTCCTGGTAGCTCCCGATTGAGGTGTTGATCTGGAACTGTGCGGTCAGCGGCTGGCTGGCGGCGCCCGCCCGCGGCGATGCGATGAGCAGAGCGGCCGCCGCGACGGCGCCCGCCGCGAAGGTTCGCAGATGGTCCGGCGATAAGCAAGTTGAAGGGGAGGACGACCGCTGATATCGAATCGACATGTTGAATTCTCCTGTCACGTGACGGTCCGACCGCGGATCGCATACCCGGGATCCGCGGTAAGGAACGACCCGGCTGCCTCGGCAATCCGGATCGGCCCTGCAGAGAAACGCGGAAAATATCGCGACCAGGTATCATCACGCTCGTCGATGAGAACGCCGGTGCTGTCCCGATTCGAATTGCGGCACGGGTAGATGGGGCGCAGTCGAATCCGACCGAAGCGATTGGTGAGTGTCCCGGTTTGAAACAAACACACGAAGAATTCAGCCCAGATCTGCGATCACAATTGGCACATTAGTTGCTATTATCGATCCGGGGGGTGCCGATCAGCTGAACGGCATCGGATGACCAGAACCGATCTCATCGTCACACCGAGAGCTGGC
>JAHECW010000102.1 GCA_024641545.1 Acidobacteriota bacterium | reverse complement strand
GGCCGATCGGCGGGTTCGCGCCGTCGCGCGCTCGGTGGTCGCAGAGATGCACTCGAGCTTCACCGGGGTGCGCGGCAACATGCCGATGAACATCCGCGCCTCGTACCCGGGCGCCGGCCGCGGCCCGGGTGTCGACGAGGACGTTCAGAGGATCACCACGGTGTGGGAGGCCTGTCGACGCGGATACGGCGCCGGGGGCTACCTCCTCTTCGGGAGTTTCACCATCGCGGATGCCTTCTTCGCGCCCATCGTCAGCCGCTTCCGAACCTACGGCGTCGAAACGGCCGGTGTAGCCGCGGAGTACATGGATGCCGTTTGGGCGCTGCCGACCATGCGCGACTGGGTGGAGAAAGCCCACGCCGAAGTCATGCGCGTCGACCGCTACGACATGAACTCAGATCAGTCGTAAGCCGGCCGGGCATCCTCGCCCCGGGGGCCGGTTGCCCGCGATTCCGCCATTCGCTGCGGTCCAGGTTCCGCGCGCCCCGCGGGTCTCAAAGGTGTTCTGCGGAACCGCCCGGGTGCAGAGCACGGGTGATGATGCCGAGCTCCGTCATCTTCTCCGGCCCTTCGCCCCGCTCATCCCTCGTTCTTGGCGTCGGCGGCGGTTTGGCGGCGGGAGGTCACCTCCTGGTGGTGGATCGATCCTTCTCGGACCAGCACCGCACCGCACTCCGGACACCGCTCCTGGAGGCATGGAACGCCTTTTCGGTGGGGCCGTCGATGACCGCATCTGAGGCACAGGCAGGCCCCACCCGCGCCCATGAGGCCTCCACAGCCGCGGCTGCCCGCCCCGCGCGCCCCGACAAAATCACCAGCGCCACCCGGGCCCCTGGCGCGCCTCTGTCCACCATTTCCATTCCGGCCGGTCATCGTGTCCTCCCCGGCGGAGTCCGTGTCCGCCGCCGTCCGATCTCAGTGTCGGCAGGCGCCGTGCCCACCCGGTCCATGGTCGTGTCCGCAATCGTGGAATCCGTGGTCGTGGCAACGCTCGCCGCTGGTCGAGAGCGTGCCCTCGAGGTAGGCGCGCGCCATGGCTTCCGGATCGTCGCCCTCGGCGCCGAGAACGACCCCGATGCCCTGCCCGAGAAAGATCTCCGCCGCCCTCGGACCCATGCCGCCGGCGAGCACCGTGGTCACGCCCCGGTTGCGGAGCCACATGGGGAAGACGCCGAGGCCGTGTTCCGGAGGCACCGCCACCTCGCGGTGGTCGATCGCCGTGCCGGCGCCCTCGACCGAGTACAGGGCGAAGGCGTCGGCGCCGCCGAAATGACTCGTGAATCTACCCTCGCACAGCGGAACCGCGATGATCATGGATCTTCGTTCCTTTCTTTGCCGCGGTGGCAACAGCAGCCTCGTCCACGCCTCCGACCGACACCGTGTTCGGGGCAGGGCAGGGGGTCTTCCGGCCCGCTCGTCACCGGGCCGTCACCGACCAGGAGGAGCCGTTCCTCGATGAGCGCCCGGGCCACGATCGATCGTGCTCTGGTCAGGATCCGGGCGAAGGTCGGGCGCGAGACCCCCATCCGCTCGGCGGCAGCCTCCTGGTAGAGCCCTTCGAGATCGGCCAGTCGCAGCGCCTCGAGCTCGTCCACCCGCAAGGTCTCGACCTCGAGCTCCCTGGCCGGCCGGCCGACGGGTTTGAAACCCCTGCCCCAGGCCAGACAACCGATCTTTCTGAGCTTTTCGGGTCGTCCCATGGGACCTCCAATTACGAACATATGCTCAAAACATTGCGATGTCAAGGACCATCACGCGGCGACCATCCAAGAGGCCCCGGCCGGACGAGGCATGCACCCTTTTGCCCGTCCGTCCGTATTGCCTCGGAGGAGGGAGCAATGAGATCAATGCGGGTTGTGCTCGTCGGGATTCTCGTCGTAACTGCCGCCTGTGGAGATGCCGAACCGCCTGCTGTCGATGCCGCCGTCGAAGCGTCGGTTGTGCAGGATCTGGACGCGGTCGTCATGAGCGCCATCGAAGCGCACCGGGCCGGCGACTACGACCGCGCCGTCGAGCTCAGCCTGCAGGCCGAGGCCATGCTCCCCAACCACCCCCGCCTGCTCTTCAACACCGCCTGCGCCCTGGCCCTCAGCGGCGACACCGAAGCCGCCCTCGACCGACTCGAGCGCATCGCCGCCATGCAATACGCCGTCGATCTCGAAGCCAGCGCGAGCATGGCGCCGCTGCGCGACCAGCCCCGGTTCGATGGTGTCCTTCGGGCCATGGCCGCCATCACCGAGCCGATTGAGAAAAGCGCCGTGGCCTTCACCGTCCCCGACCGGACGTTCCTGGTCGAAGGCGTCGCCCACGACCCTGCAACCGGCGATCTCTTCCTCTCGAGTCTCTACCTGCGGCGGATCGCCCGGGTCACTCCGGAGGGTGAGATGGTCGCCTTCACCGAGCCGAGCAAAGATCTCTGGTCCATGCTCGGGATGGTGGTGGACTCGGAGAACAGCCGCCTGTGGAGCATCACCGTCGGCGGGCCCCGCATGCAGAACGCCGCCAAGGATGAGCCGTTGCAGAGCGCCCTGGTCGAGTTTTCGCTGATCGACGGTTCGGAAATCGCACGGTTCGACGCGCCCTCCGACATCGAAGGAACCGCGCTCGACTCGCTCGCGGTCGGCGGCGACGGCGCCGTCTACGTCTCCGACAGCGGCGCGGGCGCGATCCATCGACTCCGCCCGGGCGGGAAGCGCCTCGAGGCGATGGTCCCGCCGGGCACCTTCCTCTCGACACAGGGGCTCGAGCTCTCGGCCGACGGCAGCATTCTCTACGCCGCCGACTACGGCCGCGGAGTCGCCGCGGTGGACGTCGAGAGCGGCGAGGTCCGGTTCCTCGAGCACGACGGACCGTGCCTGCTCGGCATCGACGGTCTCGAGCGCCACGGCGACGACCTCATCGCGATCCAGAACGGCATCCAGCCGCCGCGGGTGGTGCGCATCGTTCTCGGCCCCGGCGGCGATACCATCACCGCCGTCGAGACACTCGAACGCGCCCACCACCTGTACCGCGAACCCACCCTCGGCACCGTCGTCGGCGACGACCTCATCTATGTCGCCGCCAGCCAGTGGCGGTCCTTTGACGCTGATGGCAAGCTGCTGGTCGATCAACTCGTCGAGCCGACCATCCTCCGCCTGCCGCTCACCGAGTGAGACCGACTCGTGGATTGAACCGCAACCGCCGTTCATTTGCTAGTGTGTTGGCGTTGCGGAGGAGGTCGGCATGCGCCGTTGGGTCAAGATCGCCGGAATCGTCGTGGTCGCGGTGCTGCTGCTCGCCCTGGCCGCCGTTCTACTGGTGCGGCGCGCCGTCGTCGGCAGTCTCCCGCAACTCGAGGGAGAGGTCGCGATTGCCGGGCTCGGCGCGGCGGTGACCATCGAGCGCGACGCGCTCGGGGTGCCGGCCATCCGCGGGGCGAACCGTGCCGACGTCGCCCGAGGGCTCGGCTTCGTCCATGCCCAGGAGCGCTTCTTCCAGATGGACCTCCTGCGCCGCAAGGGGGCCGGCGAGCTCTCCGAGCTCTTCGGCGCGGCCACGATCGCGGCCGACCGCGAATCCCGGTTGCACGGCTTTCGAACCCTGGCCCGCGAGGTCGTGCAGGGCTTGCCCGAGAAGCACCGCCGGCTCCTCGCCGCCTATGCCGAAGGAGTCAACGCCGGTCTGACCGCTCTCGACCGGGCGCCCTTCGAGTACCTGCTGCTCCGTCTCGATCCAGAGCCCTGGCTCGACGAAGACTCCGTCCTCGTGCTCGATGCGATGTACTTCGAGCTCAACGACTCCACCGGCAGCCGCGAGTCCGCCCACGGCCTGCTCGCCGATCTCATCGATCCCGAGCTCGCCGCATTCCTGGTGCCTTCGGGAACCAGCTGGGACGCGGCCCTCGATGGCGGAACCATGACGGTCCCAACCATGCCGGCCGCGCTCACCGACGACTCCGAGACACCTGCAGCCGCAGCAGCCTCGTTGCTCATCGAAGATGTTGCCGCTTCTTCAGTCGTCGGCAGCAACAACTGGGCGGTCGCCGGATCCCGCACCGCCGACGGAAGGGCCATTCTCGCCGATGACATGCACCTCGGGCTGAGCCTGCCCAACACCTGGTACCGCGCGTCGATGGAGTGGCCCACCGGGGACGGTCGCCAAGAGCACCGCCGCGTCACCGGCGTCACCCTCCCCGGCTCACCGGCACTGGTCGCCGGCAGCAACTCCAGCGTCGCCTGGGGCTTCACCAACTCCTACGGCGACTGGTCGGATCTGGTGATCCTCGAGATCGACGGCGAAAAGTACCTCACGCCCGATGGCCCGCGCGACTTCGAGGTCCGCATGGAGACGATTCAGGTCCGCGGCGGCGAACCCGAGATCTTCGAGACGCGCTGGACCATCTGGGGCCCGGTCGTCGACGACGACTATCTCGGCCGTCCGCGCGCCCTGCGTTGGATCGCCCACTCCCCCGAGGGCGCCGACATGGGGCTCTTCGAGATCGAAGAAGCCTCGACCATCGACGAGGCCATGGCGGCGGCCAACCGGACCGGCATCCCGCCGCAGAACTTCGTCTGCGCCGATTCGACCGGGCGGATCGGCTGGACCATCATCGGCAGCATCCCGAACCGGCGAGGTTTCAGCGGCCTGGTGCCGACCTCGTGGGCCGACGGCTCGCGATCGTGGGACGGCTGGCTCGCACCCGATGCCTACCCGCGGATCGTCGATCCGGAGGACGGGCTTCTGTGGACCGCCAACAACCGCCAGGTCTCCGGTGAGTTCCTCGAGATCCTCGGCGACAGCGGTTTCGATCTCGGCGCCCGCGCGCAGCAGATCCGCGATGACCTCAGGGCCCTGTCGGACGCCGAGGAGAAAGACATGCTCGCGGTCCAGCTCGACGACCGGGCGGTCTTCCTCGATCGCTGGCGGCGGCTGGCGCTCGAGATCCTCAGCGACGGGGCGGTGGCCGGTCATCCCTCGCGTCAGACCTTCCGCAACCTGGTCGAGACCACCTGGACCGGTCGGGCCAGCATCGACTCCCAGGCATTCCGAATGGTCCGCACCTTCCGGATCGAGACCTTCGAGATCGTTTACGGCCGTCTGCTGGCGCCCCTGTCGGAGGCCGATGAGCGATTCAGCATCACTCGTCTCGGCCAGTGGGAGGACTCGCTGTGGCGGATGGTCACCGAGCGCCCGGATCACTTGCTGGGGCCTGACGAAGCCTCGTGGGAAGAGGTCCTGCTGACGGCGGTGGACACGACCATGGCGTACCTGGAAACCGGAGTCGGGCCCGACCCCGAGCTCTGGACCTGGGGTGCGCGCAACACCGTCATGATCCGGCATCCCATCAGCCTGGCGGTTCCCCAGCTCGCCGGCTGGCTGAACATGCCCCCCGCCCAACTCCCCGGTGACAGCATGATGCCGCGGGTCCAAAGTCCGGGGTTCGGCGCCTCCGAGCGCTTTGCGGTCTCTCCCGGACGCGAGGAAGACGGCTACTTCCACATGCCCGGCGGCCAGAGCGGGCACCCGCTGTCGCCGCACTACCGCGCCGGACACGAGGACTGGGTCAGCGGCGAACCGACCCCGTTCCTCCCCGGGGAGGCCATCACCGTCCTGACCCTCGTGCCGGCGGGCGGCTGAGTTTCACCGCTGCGGCCACCACCGCCGTCCCCGTGGTATAACGATGGACCGATCGGGCCGGCGTTCCCGGCCGAGCCCGCCGAAGCGGAGTACTCCATGCTGACTCTTCCACGATGGGGCCTCGCCCTCACCATCGCGCTCGCCCTGATCGCGGTCCTTGCCGTTCCCAAAATCCTGCAGCTCCGCGACAACGACGAGTCCGCCGCGACCCCGGAATCGGAGCAGAAGCTGCGGGTCAAGGCCCACCGGGTCGCGCCGGTCGAGCTCGCCGAGCGCCTGGCGACCATCGGCACCGTCCGCGCCAACGAGTCGGTCGAGATCGTTTCCGAGATCTCCGGCAAGATCGCCGCCATCCACTTCGACGAAGGCGCGCGGGTCAACCGGGGCGACCTCCTGCTCAAGATCGACGACTCCGAGCTGCTCGCCGAACGCCAGCGGGCGCTCTACCGGGTCGAGCTCGCCGAACGCGCCGAAGCGAGGCAGCAGCAGCTCCTCGATGACGGCGTCATTTCCACGGAAACCTATGATGTCGCCCTCGGCCAGCTCAACGTGCTCAGAGCCGAGCTCCAGCTGATCGAGGCGCAGCTGCTCAAGACCGAGATCCGCGCCCCGTTCAAAGGCGTCATCGGTCTCCGCTGGGTGAGCCCGGGAAGTTACCTTTCGTCCCAGACCCGAATCGCATCGCTCCACGATCTCGATCCGGTCAAGCTCGACTTTTCGGTCCCCGAAAGGTACGCCGCGCTGTTGCACATCGGCGACGGCATCTCGTTCACCGTCGAGGGCGTCGAGCGCGCCTTCAACGGCACCGTCTACGCCATCGAGCCGAGCGTCGACGCCGCCAGCCGGTCGCTGCGGATGCGCGCCCGGAGCCCGAACAGCGACGGCGCCCTGCTCCCGGGGACCTTCGCCAACGTCGATCTCGCGGTTCGCTCGGTTGCCGGCGCACTGACGGTTCCCGCCATCGCCGTGATCCCCGAGCTCGGCGGCAAGAAGGTCTACGTCTATCGTGACGGCAGGGCCGAAGCCGTGCCGGTGACCACCGGCATCCGCAACGAGCGCGAGGTTCAGATCACCAGCGGTCTCGAGGCGGGCGATCTGGTGATCATCAGCGGCATTCTCGAGCTCCAGCCGGGGCTCGAGGTCGAGCTCGCCGAGGCCGCCGCCGGAGGCGTCGAGGCGCAATGACCCTCTACACCCTCAGCATCCGCCGGCCGGTGCTGGCCATCGTCCTGTCGATCACCATCGTGCTCTTCGGCCTGCTCGGGTTTTCGTTCCTCGGGGTGCGCGAGTTCCCGTCTCTCGACCCGCCGAACATCACGGTCTCGACCGACTACCGCGGCGCCTCGGCGGATGTCATCGAGTCTCAGGTCACCGAGCCGCTGGAGGCCTCCGTCAACGGCGTCGACGGGATCCGCACCCTGACCTCGACGAGCCGCGACGGCCGCAGCACCATCCAGGCCGAGTTCGATCTCGGCACCGATCTCGAACGCGCCGCCAACGATGTCCGCGACAAGGTCTCCAGAGCCATGTCCAACCTGCCGCCGGACATCGATCCGCCGATCGTTTCCAAGGCCGACGCCGACGCGCGGCCCATCGTCGGGGTGTCGGTGCGCAGCGACGGCCGCAACCTGCTCGAGCTCAGCCGGATCGCCCAGGAGATGTTCGTCGAGCGGCTGCAGACCATCCCCAGCGTCGCCAGCGTCGACATCTGGGGCGAGAAAACCTACGCCATGCGGCTGTGGATCGACCCGCACAAGCTCGCCGCCTACCGGCTGTCGCCGATGGATGTCCGCGACGCGGTGGCGCGGGAGAACGTCGAGCTCCCGTCGGGCCGCATCGAAGGCACCGATGTCGAGCTCCCGGTGCGGACCATGAGCCGTCTCGACACGCCGGAGGCCTTCAACGACCTGATCCTCAAGTCCGAGGGCGACCGGATCATCCGTTTTCGCGACATCGGCACCGCCGAGCTCGGCCCGCGCAACGAGCGCACGGTCCTCAAACGCAACGGCGTCCCCATGGTCCTGGTCGTCGCAAGCCCCCAGCCCGGCGCCAACTACATCGCCATCACCGATGAGTTCTACCGCCGGGTGGAGACGATCAAGCGGACGCTGCCGGCGGACATCGAGGTGGCCTCGGCCTTCGACGCGAGCCGCTACGTCCGAAAATCGGTGGCCGAGGTGCAGCAGACGATCTTCATCGCCTTCTGCCTCGTCATGCTCATCATCTTCCTCTTCCTGCGCGACTGGCGGACGACCCTGATCCCGCTGCTGGCAATCCCGGTTTCGCTCATCGGTTCGTTCTTCGTCATGTATCTCGCCGGTTTCACCCTCAACGTGCTCACCCTGCTCGCGCTCGTGCTCGCCATCGGCCTCGTGGTGGACGACGCGATCGTCGTCGTCGAGGTCATCTACGCCAAGATCGAGGCCGGCCTCGATCCCATGAAGGCCGGGGTCGAGGGCACCCGCGAGATCTTCTTCGCGGTGGTGGCGACGACGGTGGCGCTGGTCTCGGTCTTCATGCCGATCCTCTTTCTCAGCGGGCTGGTCGGCCGGCTCTTCCGCGAGTTCGGCCTGACCCTCGCCGGAGCGGTGGTGATCTCGTCCTTCGTCGCCCTGACGCTCACCCCGATGCTCTCCAGCCGGCTGCTCAAGCGGCGCGCGCGCCAGCCCTGGCTCTACCGAACCACCGAGCCCTTTTTCGCCGCCCTCGCGAAGGGCTACCGGGAGGTCGTGACCGGAATGCTCCGCCGGCGCTGGCTGGCGCTTCCCATCGTCATCGTCTGCATGGGTCTGGTGGCCCTCTTCCTCGAGATCCTTCCGCGCGAGTTGGCGCCGCTCGAGGACCGCGGCTCCATCAGCATCAACGCCCGCGGCCCCGAGGGCGCGACCTTCGCCTATATGGATCACTTCATGGACCGGCTCAACGCACTCATCCTCGATGAGGTTTCCGAAGTCGACAATGTGGTCACGGTGACCGCTCCCGGCTTCGGGGCCGCGTCGTCGGTCAACTCGGGATTCGGCCGCATCACCCTGACCGATCCCGAGGACCGGCGCCGGACCCAGTCCGAGATCGTCGCCGCGCTGGCGCCGAAGATCAACCTGCTGACCGAGGCGCGGACCTTTCTTTCCGAGGCGCCGACCATCGCCGTCGGCCGCCACCGCGGGCTCCCGGTGCAGTACGTCATCCAGGCGCCCAACATGGACAAACTGAAGGAGGTGCTGCCGCCCTTCCTCGCCGCCGCCGAGGCCGACCCGACCTTCGACTTCGTCGATGTCGACCTCAAGTTCGACAAGCCCGAGCTCCGCGTCGCCATCGACCGCGAGCGGGCGCAGGATCAGGGCATCTCGGCGCTCCGCATCGCGAGCACCATGCAGCTCGCGCTCAGCGAGCAGCGGCTCGGCTATTTCGTCATGGACCGCAAGCAGTACGAGGTCATCGGCCAGGTCATGCGCGACGCCCGCGACGAGACCGTCGATCTGCGCAATCTCTACGTCACCTCCGAGGGCCGGCCGCCGGTGCTGCTCGACAAGCTCGTCACCGTCACCGAGACCTCGAGCCCGCCTCAGATCTTCCGCTTCGACCGCTACGCATCGGCCACGGTTTCGGCCGCGCTGACCCCCGGCAAGACCATCGGCGACGGCATCGCCGCCATGGATCTCATCGCCGGCAGGGTGCTGGACGAGAGCTTCGCCACCACCCTCGCCGGCGAGTCGCGCGACTTCGCCGAGAGCGCCACCAGTCTGCTCTTCGTCTTCGTGCTGGCGCTGGTCCTCGTCTACCTCGTGCTGGCCGCCCAGTTCGAGAGCTTCCGCGATCCGTTCATCATCATGTTCACCGTCCCGCTCGCCCTCGCCGGCGCCCTGCTCTCGCTCTGGTACTTCAACCAGACCCTCAACATCTTCAGCCAGATCGGGATGATCATGCTCATCGGCCTGGTCACCAAGAACGGCATCCTCATCGTCGAGTTCGCCAACCAACGCAAGGCGGCTGGGGCGTCGGTCACCGACAGCATCATCGACGGCGCCACCGCGCGCTTCCGACCGGTGCTCATGACCAGCCTGTCGACGGTGCTCGGCATCCTGCCCATCGCCCTCGGCTTCGGCGCCGGCGCCGAGAGCCGGATCCCCATGGGCGTCGCGGTCATCGGCGGAATGGTCATCGGGACCTTCCTGACCCTCTTCGTCGTACCGGCAATGTGCTCGTTCCTGACCACCAGAAAGGGCCGGGAGTCGCGGTTCACCTAGCAGCGAGCGCCAACGGGACCGGTGAACCCGGACGACCGGCAGCGGTCGCCCGTCTTCTTCGCGAGCTCGAAGAGGAATTCAGCGGTGGCCGCGACCAACTCCGGATCCGCGCCGACCTCATCGAGCCGCGCCCGCCCGTTGCGGACCTCGGCAATGGCGTTGGTTGCTGCGATGCAACGTTTGGGGACGCCGCTCGACAGCTCCGCCTTCGGGCAGGTCAGGTCGCTCAGGTCGCTGCACGACGGGGTGTCGGGGTTCGCCGGCGTCGCCGCGGCGGCGCGGTGGTGCGATGCCCCTCTTACGCCCCGTGCTCGCTGGCGGTTCAATCTTCCGCCCCCGCGGGGTACGATCACCGACAGGGGGATGCCATGACCGAAACCACCCGACGCGGATTCGTGACCTCGACCGTGGGCGCGCTCGGCGCCGGCGCCGTTTTGGCGAACCTGGGGTCGTCCGCCCAGACGTCCTTTGCCGCCGAACTCGAAACGACCGTGGATGATCGGGCGTTCTGGACCCTGGTCCAGGCGCAGTTCCGGCTCGAGCCGGGGCTGCTCTACTTCAACAACGCCTCCCTCGGGCCGTCGCCGGGGTTGGTGGCCGACGCCACCGAGCACTACCGCCGCACGCTCGACGCCTTTCCGTCGCGCTGGATGTGGGGTGGATGGAACGATGACATGGAATCGGTTCGCCGACGTGGAGCGGCCCTGCTCGGCGCGTCGGCCGAGGAGATCGCCCTCATCCACAACACCACCGAGGGCATGAATCTCATCGCCCACAGCCTGGAGCTCGAACCCGGCGACGAGATCATCGCGGCCGACCACGAGCATTGGTCCGGGACGATTCCGTGGGAGTACTGGCAGGCGCCGAAGGGCGTCCGGCTCGTGCGCCCCACCCTGCCCCTGGTTCCGACCGAGCCCGATGAGATCGTCGACGCCTACCGGCGGGCGATCACACCGCGCACTCGGGTCATCTCCATGTGCCACGTCGTCAACACCAACGGTATGATCCTCCCGGTCAAGGAGGTCTCGGCCCTTGCCCGCGAGCGCGGCATTCCGGTCGCCGTCGACGGCGCCCAGGCGCCGGGTCAGATCGATGTCGATCTCCACGATCTCGGTTGCGACTTCTACGCCGCCTCGGCCCACAAGTGGCTCTTCTCCCCCAAGGGCGTCGGCATCTTCTACGCCCGACAGGAGTCCCAGCCCATGCTGCGCCCGCTCATCGTCGCCCACGGTTGGGAAGACACCTCGATCCGCCGGCTCGAAAACTACAACACCCGCAATCTGCCCGAGGTCCTCGGGCTCGGGACCGCCTTCGATTTCCAGCAGATCATGGGATCCCAGCGGCGATCCGCCCGGATCCTCGAACTCAAGCGCCGGTTCCGGGGCCGCCTCGAAGGCGACCCGGCTTTCAAGATCAAGACTCCCGCCGATGACCGTTTGTCGGCCGGGATCCAGACCGTCGAGATCATCGGCCGCGATGTCCTCGAGGTCGCCTCCGAGCTCGCTGATCACCACCGCATCGACTGCCGCCCCATGACCAGTCACGGGCTCAACGGTCTCCGGATCTCGCTGTCGGTCTTCAACAGCGAGGATCAGATCGCGGCGCTGACGGCTGCCCTGCGCGAGGCATCGGCCGGCTGATCCGGCAGCGATTCACACCTCGGTCGGGCACCGGAGACCGCGTCGTTGCTCGGTCATGGTGATCGACCGTGAATCGATGGTGTCGATGGTGGTGGTGACGCTCCTGGTGGCTACGATCGGGATTGCGTTCACGAATCGCGCGTTCCCCGGTCGCTTTCGCGAGCTGGCTCGGGCTGCTGCGAGAATGATGAGGGAGACCGGCCCGCCCATCCCACCCGGCACTGGTTCTATCTGCCGCGAAGTGCGAGCGCGCCGGCGATGCCGAGGACGACGACGAACAGCAGGGCCATGCCCGCTGTCAGCGGCACGGGAGCCTGGGCGCGGATCTCGAACGGCGCAGAGATGAAGCCGAACAGCTCGCCCCGGTACCAGCCGGGAGGCACCTGATCAACCGGGTCCGGCTCGAAGATCTTCTGCTGGTTCCAGACCTTGTCGGTCGCGAATCGGCACTCACCGGGAGGGATGTCGACGTTGATGACCCACGGTACCAGCGCGAAAGCGAAGATCGGGTTGTCGTCGGCGTCGATGACCACGGGCGCGACGTTCATGTCGACCGTCTCGACCGCGGGCCCGAGGTTGCACGCCTCCATGTGGAAGGTCACGAACTCCCCGGTCCAGAAGAAGAGGCGGTCCGTCGTGACATACCACTCGACGGTCTGCGCGCCAGCCGATGCCGCAGTGATGAGCGCGCCGGCCACCACAGCGAGGCGAACGAACAGCTGCGCCTTCATGTCCACGCTCCCTTCCGAGTTCGTTGCTTCGTTGTTGAGATTACCACCGCTGATGGGAGTTTTGTCCGCTCGGCGCCACGTACCGCATCGTCGGACCACGAAGACGCCGGGGCCGACTCCCGACGAACCGTCAACGGCCCCCCAGAAGTTGTTCTCCGCAAAGAGAACCGCTTGGGTCCCGTCGTGTTGGAGACCGACGTTGTTGCCCCGAATCCAGTTGTTGCCCGACGCGGCGCCGATTGTGGCCTCGTTGTCGATCGCAATACTCACTGATTGTGGGCGCCGGGCCCGACGATCTGACGATTCTCTTCAACCAACCCGCCCTTCCCGGGCGGCGAGCGTCTGATCGAGGGCTCTGAACTCCTCGCGAAAGCCTCGCGACTCAGCACGTCCCGACGTCGCCTCTGTCGCGTTGAGCGCCCTTGCGGGGGTTGTGGCCGACCTCCACGCCACCTGCGCCACGCGCTTCGCCGGAGATCTGCCCTCGCCACGAGGCAACTTTCGCCCCCGCTCACCGTAGTCATCCTTCGAAAAGGGGGAGCTGCCGTCATGACTCGATCGAGCCTTCCTTGCCGCCCTGTTGCCCGCACCGCGAGGTCCCTGTTCGGGTCGAGACCCGCGTCCACCGCGATCGCCCTCGCGCTGCTGCTTCTCTCGGTGCCCGATCTCCAGGCGCAGTCCTTCCTCGACTGGAAGGGCCTCCGGCCCGGCCCGCACGCCGTCGGGTTCCGGGCGATCGCGACGACCGACGCAACGCGCAGCTACGGCGCGCCCGCCGACTACGAGGGCCGCCCGCGCCCGCAGTTCGGTGACCGGCCTCTCCAGGTCGCGCTCTGGTACCCCGCGGAGTCCGGATCGACCGCAGCGTTCATGACCTACGACGACTACGTCGCCCTCCTCGCCTGGGAGGTGGGCCCACCGCTGACCGCGGCCGAGGATCGACGATCGGCGCAAGAGCAGTTCGAGCGCATGTCCGGTCTGCCGGTAACAACCGAAGCACGCGCCGCCTTCGACGCGCTCTACCGCGAGAGAGTCTGGGCCCGGCGGGACGCGACGCCCGCCGCGGGCAGGTTCCCGGTCCTGATCTACGCCCCCGGCCAGGGCTACCCGGTCTTCGACAACTCGGTCCTGGCCGAGCTGCTGGCCAGCCACGGGTTCGTTGTCCTGACCTCACCCTCCGCGGGGCCGGACACGCGGGAGATGCCGGACAGCCCGTTGGCGATCGACGCCGGGTCGCGCGACCTCGAGTTCCTCGCCGGCTTCGCCCACACGCTCCCTCAGGCCGACCTGGAGCGCCTCGCCGCGATGGGCTTCAGTCTCGGGGGCTCGAGCGCCGCGCTCTTCACGCTCAGGAACGCCCGCGTCAAGGCGTTCATCAGCCTCGACGGCGTGCTGCGGGACGACCGCTACCTGCCTGTGCTCGAGGCGTTTCCGCAGTTTGAGCCCGGCAATCTCAGGGCTTCGCTTCTGTGGATCGCCTGCGCTGCGGCCAACTCGCTGCCGGGATTCGGCGAGGGCTCTTTCCCCGACCAGGCTCGCTACGCGGATCTCGTCAAGGCGGTCTTCCCCGGCCTTCTGCACCACGACTTCTCGTCGATGTCGAGCCTGCAGCGGCGCCGCGCGCAAAGCCCCACGACCGACTGGACCTCCGCCACGGCAAGCTACGAGGCGGCCGCGCGCCTCATCCTGGGCTTCCTCGAGAACCGCCTCCTGGGGCTCGAGCGTCCGCTCGACCGGGAGCCCGAGAGCCTCTGCAAGGTCAGCTTCCGCCCGGCGCTGAAAGCCCCTCCGACCCCCGCGGACTTCCGCGAGACGGTGGGGCGCGACGGGGCGCTCAAAGGTGCGGACCTCTTGCGGAGGGTGCGCAGTGAGCACGCCGACCGGCTCCCATTCTTCGAAGAGCCGCTCATCCTGCTGGCCTACGAAGAGCTCGGCGCGGGGCGCGGAGCGCTCGCCCGCGAGCTCTTCACCCTTGCGGAGGAGATCTTCCCGGCGTCGATCGACGCCTCCTACGGTCTCGGCAAGGCCTACTTCGCGGAGGGCTCCTTCGAGGAGGCCGAGCCTCACTACCGCGCCGCTCGCGAGAAACTCGAGCGCGACCCGAACATCCCCGCCGAGCAGAAGGCCGCCATCCTCGCCCGCATCGACAAGATCCTCGACGACCTCCGCGGGAAGAGGGAAACGAAGCCCTGAGCCGGAACACGCTGGTCTCCCTGCTGGTTGCCGCCGCTACTGTGGCACCTTTGACGGCCTCGACTCGGGCACAGCTCCCGCGTCCTGCACGAGAACGCGAGCAGGACCTCCTCAGCGCACTCGGAACACCGGATCCGCGCAAACCCGCTTTCGAACAGACCACAGTCAGCGTGACCTGGTCGAGTTCGACGTTCAATGCACGGTCTCGGGCGCCGGACCCCGGCGAGCGCTTCGGAAACCGCAGTCCGAAACCGTGACCGGCTCGAGAAAACGGGCGCCTGACGGCGCCCGTTTCATTGCATTCAGAAGGCGAAAGCTACTGCAGCCCGAGGTTCCGGAGCAGCGGCCCGATCTCGGGTTCGCGGCCGCGGAAGGCGACCCACATGTCCATGTAGTCCTTCGAACCGCTGACCTCGAGGATCTCCTTGCGGAAGCGATTCGCTGTTTCCTGATCAAAGAGGCTGGTCTCCTCGAAGGCCGCGAAAGCGTCGTTGTCGAGGACCCCCGACCAGATGTAGCCGTAGTACCCGGCCGCATAGCCGCCGGTGATGTGCGCGAAGTAGGTGGTGCGGTAGCGGGAGACGATCTCCGGGATCAGCCCGATCTCGTCGAAGTACGCCTTTTCGAACGCGTTGACGTCGAGCTCGGCGGGCTCGGTCAGGGTGTGGTACTCCATGTCGAGCAGGCTCGCGGCGAGGTACTCCACCTGGTTGAAGCCCTGGTTGAAGGTCGAGCTGTCTTGGATCTTGGCGATGAGCTCGTCGGGGATGGGATCGCCGGTCCGATAGTGCCGGGCGTAGACCTTCAAGACCTCCGGGGCCACCGCCCAGTGCTCCATGATCTGGCTCGGCAGCTCGCCGAAGTCGGGCGACCTGTCCGTGGTCCGGTAGGTGAGATTCGAGAGCATGCCGTCGAGGCCGTGGCCGAACTCGTGGAAGAGCGTTTCGACCTCGTCGAGGCTGAGCAGCGCCGGCATGTCTTCGCTCGCGGTGGTGAAGTTGCAGACCAGGTTGATCACCGGATCGACCTCGACGCCGGCTGAACGGTTCTGGCTGCGGAACCGACCGCACCAGGCGCCGCCGCGCTTGCTCTCGCGCGGGTGGTAGTCCATGTAGATCACCGCGGCGTGCGAGCCATCGGCCTCGAAGACCTCGAAGACCTGGGCATCCGGATGGGGTTTCGGCATGTCTTCAAGCTCGACGAATTTCAAACCGTAAAGCTGGTTGGCGACATAGAAGACGCCGTCGCGGACGTTGTTGAGCTCGAAGTAGGGCCGCAACTCGTTGTCATCGAGGTCGTACTTGGCCTTGCGCACCTTCTCGGCGTAGTACCACCAGTCCGACGAGGCGAGCTTGAAGCCGCCGCCCTCGGCGTCGATGATGGCCTGCATCTCCTCGACCTCACGTTTGGCGACCGGCAGGGACGCCGCCCACAGCTGGTCGAGCAATTCGTAGACCTTGTCCGGGGTGCCCGCCATCCGCGGTTCCAGCGTGTAGTGAGCGAAGGTCTCGTAACCCAGAAGTCCGGCTTTTTCGACCCGGAGATTGACGATCTCGGCGATCACGGCTTTGTTGTCGTGCTCGTTGTCCTGGTTTCCGCGCACCGTGTAGGCGGTGTAGAGCTGCTTTCTCAGATCGCGGTTGTCGGCGTAGGTCAGAAACGGCAGCATGCTGGGTTTGTGGGTCGTGAAGACCCAGGCGTTCTCGAGTCCCTCCCGCTCGGCGGTTTCGGCGGCGGTCTCGATGACCGTATCCGGAAGACCGGCGAGGTCGGCCTCGTCCTCGATCACGAGCTTGAAGGCGTTGGTCTCCGCGAGAAGATTGGCGCTGAACTCGACCTGGAGCGCGGACAGGCGCTGGTTGATCTCCTTGAGCCGGGTCTGGTCTTCGCCGTCGAGCAGGGCGCCGTCGCGGACGGCCCGTTTGTAGAGATGCTCGAGCAGGAAGAGCTGCTCGGCGTTCAGATCGAGGGCCTCGCGCTGCTCGTAGACGGTCTTGATTCTTTCGAAGAGCCGGGGGTTCATCTGGATCTCATCTGTGTGAGCGGCCAGCCGCGGCGCGATCTGCTTCTGGATCTCCTCGATCTCGTCGTTGGTGTTGGACCCGCTCAGGGCGAAGAAGACGCGAGAAACCTCGTCGAGCAGCTCGCCCGAACGGTCCAGCGCGGCGATGGTGTTGTCGAAGGTCGGCGGCTCCGGGTTGTCGACAACGGCGGCGACCTCGGCGTTCTGGCGGCTCATCCCCTCTTCGAAGGCGGGCACGAAATCCGCCTCGTCGATCCGATCGAAGGGTTGAACGTTGAACGGCGTGCCGTACGCCACGAAGAACGGGTTGGTGTCGGCGGGCGGCTGGTCGACAGCCCGACCACCGCAGCCCAGTACCAATACGCATGCAATCAGAACAGAAGCTTTTCTCATGTCGGCGCCCCTCCAAAGGCAGGGGCATGGTAGCAGGGATGTCGTTCGTTTGACGCTTTCGATCGACGACGTGAGCGACGGTTCGCCGGATGCCCCCGGGCCGCGTTTCGAAAAGGGCGATGAGAGCGGCGGATCGATCGTTGATTTCTCCCGGCCGGTTGTTTTCGACGAAAGGGTGCTTCCCGAAACCGGTCCGAATCCGCTATAAGGATGCATCGACTGAAGAGTCGATGGAGCGCGCCGACGGGGACCGTGGTTCGGTTCCGCGCGAACCCGAGCGGGAATTCGAGACGGCCGCGAGACGGCGATCGGGTGACCCGCGCCGGCTGCGCCGGTGAGTGGTAAAATTCTCAGCGGAGAGAATAATGGACAGGAAGATGGACGACTGGATCGAAGAGGACGAGGGCGAGGAGCAGGCTCCTCTCCGCAAGCGCAAGTCAGACCGCGACCTCGCCGAGGATTTCGACCTCGATGAGAAGGAGGAGTGGGGTCAGGAGCGCGGGGCTCGCGGCCGCAAACCCGCGACCAAGAAACACCGGCGTCCGAAACCCGAGTTCGAAGACGAGCTCTGATCACCGGAACGGAGAATTCGACCTCCCGGAACCGGGACCGCAAGCCGGGACGTCGCACCAACGAGGAGACGAGAGAGTCGACCCGCCGGAGGTCCTCCTCATCACCCGAACCGGGCGGTCGAGGAGATTCCCGAGACCGACCGGGAGGCCGGCCCCGGCGTGAAGTCGGGCCGTTTTTGGGACCGACCCCGACCGCCTGACTGAGATCCTCGATACCGAGCCGGATCTCGGGCAGGCCGGTCATCCCGTGTCGGCCCTCGGCCACCTGGACTCCGCCGGGCGGAACCGCAGTTTCGAAGCCATGGCCGCAAGGTTTCCGGAGAACCTCAACCCGACCGGAGGAGACTCGCCGGAACGCGTGCCGATCTCGAGGAAGTCAACGAGTGGCTGCGACGCGAGTACCACGACGCCAACCAAAAGCTGGGCGTCGGCATCTACCCTTTGAAGGAGAACATCATCG
>JAHECW010000006.1:23141-65854 GCA_024641545.1 Acidobacteriota bacterium | reverse complement strand
TCCCGGTACTTGGCCTCACTTTCGCGCGCTGCGAGAACGCTTTCGCGGGTTTTCAAGTTGGCGAGTCCGAGTTCCGCGAGCAGAAGGGCCATGTCGGAGAACAGCTGAAGGGCCGAGCGAAAGTCATCTTCGGTAACCACCGGGACACGACCGATCGCGGCGAGATAGGAGTCGACATCGAATCCGTAGTCCGCGGCCTGGCGTGCGAAGCGCTGCGGGTCGGGTTCCTCGAAGAGAACCTGGCCGGTCATCAGGTTGGCCAGGTGTGCGCCCTCGATGACGATCGGGACCACACCGTCGATCATTCCGGTTCTGCAATGGTGGATCGTCATCTCCACATCGGCCGTCAGATGGGACGTGCGCTCGAGACAGCTGCGTTGGCAGTCCGGCAGCGACCGGGGATTGACTCGATGGAATCGGCTGCAGACATCGCCGAGTCCGGTGGAGATGAGCGTTTCCTGGTCTGGATAGGAGATGAGGCCGATGGTGAATCCGGTCGCCTGGGAGAAGCGTTTGAAGATGGCCTCGAGTCGAGAGATCTCGACCATGTTCTTGAAGGAGTGTTTCCCATCGACCAGATGATGATGTTTGTCGGTCACTTCGCCACAACCCCCAGACGACAGGTCCCGTGCACGCATCCGGCGAGATCGGGTCTTCCAGGATACCGGGAAACGACAGATAGCTTCCACTTACCGTCTTGGGGCGCCCGGCCACCCCTCGGGAGGGAAAAAGACGAACTGATCAGGCACTGCACGCCGGGTTTCGCGGCCCCTGTTCTTCGGTCTCCCGTTCTTCTATACTACTGCAGTATTTTTCGACAGTTCTGGGGGAAATCAAATCTGGTCACGCCCGTTTGCCGGGCAAATTCACTTTGGAGGGTCGAGATGAAGGTAGTGAGATCTTTGGTGTTCCTGGCTGTGTGCATGGTTGGTGCGACTGCGCCGGTGTCGGCGATCGAGGTTCAGGGCTACCGCGCGCCGGGCTTCTACGACGCCGAGGCCGCCGAGCTGCAACAGGCCGCGCTCAGTGCATGGCTGGTCTCCGAGCAGGCGCCCGGGGCGCTGCAACAACCACTCGCCGTTTTCGTCACCGCCGAGGACCTGGCGGTCATGGACAGCAAAGGGCTGGCGAACGAAGCGGTCTCGAAGATGCTCGTCGGCGTCACCAAAGACCTCGGTGTTTTCGTCGATCTCGGGACCCCCGAGGTCGGCGCGACGGCCGCCGCCAAGGGAGTGCGGATCTGGACCGGCGCCGTCCGCTCCGAGGGCGCCTCCGCGCTCAGGATCCACTTCACCGACTTTGCGCTTCCCGAAGGCGCGGAGCTCTACATCTACAACGAACACGGCGAGGCGTTCGGACCGTACACGGGGATGGGTCTGCGGGGCAACGGCGATTTCTGGTCGAACACCATCACCGGAACCACCCTGCTCATCCAGACGCGGACCCCGGTCGGCGCCGGTGACGGGTTCTTCACCCTCGCCGAGGTCGGACATTTCGGCTCCGACTTCGCCTACGCCCAGTACCGGCAGCGGTCGGACACGAAGGCGTTCTGCAGCTACAACGAACCCTGTGTCGTGGCGAACAGCGGCACCGATGACTCGATCGCCCACTACAGTTTCGTCCAGCGGCCCTACATCTACATCTGCACCGGCGGTCTGATCGCGACCGCCCCCCCGTCCACCACCCCGTACTTCCTCACCGCCAACCACTGTGTGAGCCGGGACAAGGTCGCGGACACCGTCGAGACCTATTTCTTCTACACAACGAGCTCCGCCAGCTGCTCCGGACCGGTGGCCAAGCACACGGTCGGCGCGGCGATCGCGGCGACCAACAAGACCGGCGACTTCACCCTCCTCCGGCTCGACGGCTCGGCCCCCTCGGACGCGGCCTTCCTCGGCTGGACCACCGACGAGGTCGCCTTCAGCAACGGATACGACCTCCGCCGGGTCAGCCACCCCAAGGGTGCGCCGCAGGCCTACTCCGAGCACAGGGTCGACACGGCGGCGGGGACCTGCGCCTCGTGGCCGCGCGGGAGCTGGATCTACAGCCGGGACACCCTGGGCGCCACCGAGGGCGGTTCGAGCGGCTCGCCGGTGGTGAACAGCCGGGGCCTCGTCGTCGGCCAGTTGTCGGGCGCCTGCGGAACCAACGTCAACGATGCCTGCGACTCGGTGCGAAACGCAACGGTGGACGGCGCCTTCGCGAGCTACTACAGCCAGGTCGCGCCCTTCCTCGGCGGCGGCTCCGGCTGCAGCGACGATCTCGACAGCGACGGCTACATCGCCGAGAGCTGCGGCGGCAACGACTGCAACGACAACGTTTTCGCGATCAATCCCGGCGCCCCCGAGATCTGCGACGGCATCGACAACAACTGCGACGGCACGATCGACGAGGGGTGCGGCGGATCGTGTCTTCCCAAGGACGACCCCTGCACCAGCAACAGCGAGTGCTGTTCCAATCGGTGCCACCCGAGGAAGCTCACCTGCAGCTGATTCCCGTAAGCTCCAATCGGGAAGGGGCCCTGCGGGGCCCCTTTTTCAAACGCTGCCGCGCGAGCCTCCCGCAACGTTCGAGATTCGCTGGACCTGCAACGCCGCTCCTTTCCGTCGACCTGAGCACCGCGGAACCCACACCGTCAAAGTCATCTCCGGCGGTTCGAGCCGGCGGACTGTCCGTGGGGTTTCGTCTCATGAATCATCCGGGCTAGACTGAGTCATGGACACAAAGAAAGCCGATCGAGAAGGTCCGGTGGAAATCCCCCCTTTGCAGCCCCTGGCCCGGGGTACGCTGCTGGCGCTGGTGGCGGTCAAGCTCGCCATCCACCTGCCGCTGCTCGGAAGATACGGCTACTTCCGCGATGAGCTCTACTTCCTCGACTGCGGGCGGCATCTCGCGTGGGGCTACGTCGACCTCGCTCCTCTCATTGCCTGGGTCGCGCGCGTGGTGCTCGATCTCGGGGGTTCGCTGGAGCTGCTCCGGTTGGTCTCCGCGGTCGCCGGCGCAGCCCTCGTCGCCCTGACGATGGTGCTCGCCCAGCGGCTCGGCGGCGGCCGGTTCGCCCAGGCACTCGCCGGGATCGCCGTCATCGTCGCCCCGATCAACCTCGCCGTGTCGAGCCTCTTCTCGATGAATGTGTTCGAACCGCTGATCTGGACCGGGTGCGCCCTGGTGGTCGTCCACATCATCAGATCCGGCGACTCCCGCTGGTGGCTCCTCTTCGGCGCTCTCGCCGGGATCGGGCTCGAGAACAAACACTCGATGCTGTTCTTCGGCTTCGCCACCGCCCTCGCCGTGGTCCTCACGCCGTTGCGGCGCGAGCTCGGCCGCCGCTGGATCTGGCTCGGCGCCGGGGTGGCGCTGCTGCTCTTCCTGCCCAATATCGTCTGGCAATTCCAAAACGGCTTTCCGACCCTCGAGGACCTGCACACCGTCAAGGAGACCGGCAAGAACGTCGAGCTCGCCCCGGTCGCGTTCGTCGCCGAACAGATCTTCATCGTCCACCCCGTGCTGCTGCCGGTGTGGCTTGCCGGGCTGTGGTTCCTGTTTGTCGGGCGCGGACGTCGATTTCGGGTGATCGGTTGGATCTTCGCGGTGCTGTTCGCCACCCTGCTCGTCCTCAAGGGAAAGTCGTACTACCTCGCGCCGATCTACCCGCTCGCGCTGGCGGCGGGCGGGGTCGCGTTCGAGGGTGCGATCAACGCGCTCTCCCGGGCGCGGGCAAGACTGGTGCTGCGCGGCGCCGTGCTCGCGGTGGTCGTCGTCTTCGGCGCGGTGGCGGCGCCGCTGGTCCTCCCGCTATTGGCGCCGGCAGATCTGGTCGCCTACCAGGAGCGCCTCGGCATTGCCCCGGGAAAGACCGAGGTCAACCACGTCGGGCCGCTGCCGCAGATCTTCGGCGACCAGTTCGGCTGGGAGGAGCTGGTGGCCGATGTCGCAACGATCTACCGGGCCCTCCCGGAAGACGAGCGCGCCGCAGCCTGCGTCTTCACCGGCAACTACGGCGAGGCCGGGGCGGTCAACCTCTTCGGATCGCAATATGGGTTGCCGGCGGCGATCAGCGGCCACCAGACCCACTCCATGTGGGGTCCCGGCGGTTGCACCGGCGAGGTGGTGATCGTGCTCCAGGTCGACGCCGACGACCTCGCCGAGGTCTTCGAATCGGTCGAGGAGGCGGGAAACCACTTCCACCCGTGGGGCATGGCCGAGGAGAACCACCCGATCCTCGTCTGCCGCGGGTTGAAAATGCCTCTCGCCGAGCTCTGGCCCCGGCTCAAACACTGGAACTGAGGGAAGCCGCGGCGGGTGACCGGCCGACCCCGGGAGAGGGCCCGCAACGGGCTTCTCGAAAGGGACCGTCACACCACGAATCGGCAACCCTGAACGCCCCACCCCTCCGAGCTGCGTTTCACCAGTGCTGAAGAGCTCCCAGATGGAGTGCTCTTTGATGTTGAGATGCTCGCGGAAAAGCTCGGCGCCCTTCCACCGGCGCCCGTCTACCAGGCTGAAAGATCGCCCGACTCGAACCCGTCCCCGAAGATCAGGCTGGCGGCCGGGGACTCCGCGTACGGCGGCAGATCGTCGGCACGGGGTTCGACGGTGGAAATCGGATCCACCTTGATCCTGCTGTGCGCTCCGCCGCCGGCGGCCTCGAGGGTGTCCGACGCCGTGACGGTTCCGTCGAACGCACCGACGCCGGGGTAGTTGTGGAGAAGAATCAGGTGGTACCCGGTGTTCGCCGCCGTAAAGCTCAGGCTGTCGTTGGAAGCGCCGTTCGCCCAGTCGTCACAGTATCCGCTGCCCGGCGGATTCCAGTGATAGATGTCGATGTCGCCGGTGAAGCTCGAGGTGCCGATGGTGAAGGTTTCTCCCGTCTCGGCGTAGAGCCAGACGCCCCAACACCCGTTCGAGTCGAGATAGAGGTTTGACGGCAGGGTGGTCGTTCCCGACCTCACCGCCGGGTCCGTCATGTTGCCTGCTGCGTCGGCAAACCACGCGTAGAAGGTGTGGGTCCCGTTGCCCGGGTAGAGGTCCCAGGCGAGGCTGGTTGAATAAGCCGTCCAGCCGTTGGTGCTCGGCCCGACCTGCGTCGTCAACGACCCGGTGAGAAAGCCGGTGCCGGGATCGATCGCCAGCTGCAGCGAGTCGAACACCTCAATGAGATACATCCAGGTGGCGTCTCCGGCGGTTGGATAGAGGTTGACCGAGAGCTGTGAAGGCGCCGCCGCCAGGCGGGGCGTTGCGTTCAGCCTCGGCGAAAACGGGGGCGTGAAGTCGAATCCCGACTGCGGCCAACCGCCGGGAACCCGGAACCAGTAGACCGGCCCCTGGTGATCGGCGATGAGCATGAGCGGGTCCGCCGTCTCCACCATCGCCTGATTTCGGAACTCCGCCTCCGATGCGAACGACGGGTCGAGGTCGTTGCCGATTCCGGTGGCCGTATCGTACAGGAACGGTCCGTCCGTGACCGTGATGAACTGACCGGTACCGGGATCGAAGATCTCATGCACATATTTGCTCAGAATCCGCGTTTCCGAGATGAACGGGCGTTGATACGAGCCGTCGGTCGCTCCCCAGGACAGGGGCAGCTGGGTCCAGCTCAGACCCGCGTCGGTCGAGAGATACCCCACCGGACCCGCTCCGGAGTACCTGTCGCCGGAGATGATCGTGCTGCTGCCTGAGCCGCTGAGCCAGCTCTGCCCGCCGGCGGTGAGCAGGTTGACCCAGGTGCCCGTGTCTCCCGACGGCGAGTGCCAGATCCCCCATCCGGCGGAACCGCCCGATCCCGCCGCCACGCAGTCGGCGCCGTTGGTCCACACAGCGGTCAACTGGTACTCGCCGCTGGATTCCCACAACACCGGATAGGCCGACGGGAAGTTGAAACCCCCGTCCGTGGACCGGTAGACACCCCACAGCGTGGTCGCCAGGGCAAGATCGCCGGCGATCGCCAGATCGCGAATTCCGGTTCCGGCCGCCCCGTCGAGGCCGTTGACAGCCGCAACCGTCTGCAGGTTGTCGTGCGACAGGAAGACCGTGTCGACGATCCCGATGATCTCCACCCAGATGACCTTGGAACCCTCGCAGGCGACCTGGCTGGTGTAATTGGTCCGCAACCGGGTCCAGGCCTCGGGATCACCGAATGATCGGTAGAGGCCGTTTTCGGTGGCCGCATACACGGTGGTGCCGCAGACGGCGAACTCGTTCACGTCACTGATGCCGGGAGCCGGGCTCCAGTACCCGTCGCCGGAAAACACCGTGTCCGGTGCGGCGCACACAGCAACGAGAACCGCTGAAATCAAGAACGAAATCGGAAAAAGCCTCATGATCCACTCCCTTGTCATCCGCGTCTGCCGGTTTCCGGGTTCCCCCGTGGTCGATACAGCCGGCGCCGGCCGCACAACCGTGACCTCGATGGCACGCTCGACGACGGGTCGTGGTCGGCGGCACCCGCGCTTTCGCCGACCCTCGCAGCACCCCCGGCAAATCCGAACGCGATCCGCCATCGAGGTCCGTTGCTGTCGAGATCCGACATCGACAGATGCTTTATGCAATGCCGATGCCATTAATAAAACAATCTTCTCAACCTCGTGTTGAATTCTGTGTATTGAATCGGGACGTCTCGAACGATGTTCCGTTCGACAAGACGACACGGGCCACCGGTCTTCGAGCCGACCCGGATCGGGTAACCTGGAAGGCCTGGAGTGCGTATTCACATCAGACCGGGAGGAATCATGGGTTTCCATCAGTGTTCGCGGAACGTCGTTCTTCTGATCGCGTTCGTGGCGGTGACGATCGGCTGCGCCGGCCCCCAGTCGCCGCCCGACGTCACGACAACCCGGGAAGCCGTCCAGCCGGCGCCGCCGATGGACACGCTGGTGACGGCGCAATGGCTGAGCGAGCACCTGGACGACCCCGATCTGGTGGTGCTCGACTGCACCGTCAGCGTGGAGCGGGGCGAGGACGGCGGCCTCGCGATCAAGAGCGGTCGGGCCGGCTATGAGGCCGGTCACATCCCGACCGCCGGGTTTGCGGATCTGATGGGCGATCTCGCCGACGGCGACAGCCCGTACGAATATGCGCTGCCGACACCGGAGAGGTTCGCCGCCGTCATGGGCGCACTCGGCGTCGGTGACGATACCCGCGTGGTGCTCTATGACGCGAGCATGTCGGCCTGGGCGGCGCGGGTCTGGTGGATGCTGCGCTGGGCCGGGTTCGACCGGGCGGCGGTGCTCGACGGCGGCCTGGGGGCCTGGACGGCCGAGGGCCGAGCGCTGTCAACCGATCCGGCCGGCGAACCGGTGAGAACGCTCACGCCGGCACCCCGACCGGAGTTGATCGCCGACCGGGACGAGGTCTTCGCCGCCATCGACGACGACGCGGTTGCGATCATCGACGCCATGCCCGAACCCCATTTCCGGGGCGAGATGACCATGTATGGCCGGCTCGGCCACATCCCCAGCGCAGAGAATGTCCCCGTCACGGCGCTGCTCGACGAAAACGGCCGCTACAAGCCGAACGAAGAGCTCGCGGCGCTCTTCGGCGACGACCGCGAGGCCCGTGCCATCACCTACTGCGGCGGGGGGATCGCGGCCTCGTCGACCGCCTTCGTCATGACCCGTCTCGGCTACACCGATGTCGCTGTCTACACCGCCTCGCTCCAGGAGTGGGCGGCGGACCCCGCCAACCCGATGGTGGTCGGCGCTCCCTGAGTCCATCGTGAGGAAAACGCTGCTGCGGCGCGTCGCAGGACGGCTCGAACGGAGCCGCCGCGGGCGCGGGTCGCGGGATGTCCGGCCGGAAGTCCGGAGCCGGGCGGGAACCCGTTTTGCCGATCCGTGAGAGAGTCGAGCATCACCTCGTCGGGAGCAGAGCCATGAAAAGTGCCGCCTTCAGCGTCTTTGTCTTCTCCATCTATCTCTACGTGCTCGGTTTGGTGCTCGTCTCCGCTCCGAACCTCCTGCTCTCGTTGTTCCGGATTCCGGAGACCGACGAGGTCTGGATCCGGGTGGTGGGCATGCTCGTGGTGATCCTCGGGTACTACTACTCCACCGCGGCCCGTCACGGGCTGACGCCGTTTCTTCGAGCCACTGTAGCGGGGAGGTTCGCGGTGTTGTTGTTCTTCATCGCGTTCGTCGTGCTCGGCTTCGCCCCGCCGGTTCTCATCCTGTTCGGGCTCATCGACGCAGCGACGGCGGTCTGGACCGCCGTTGCGCTGAGCGCCGAGACATCGTGAGGGCTTCAGACCGGCCCAGGACCGCGGTCAAAGTGACCGCCGATCCCAGCGCGTTTTGCGGGTTCAGTTCGGATCGACCGCTTGAACCTTCATCGACAAGCTGATCCTGCCGCGGTTGCGATCCACTTCGAGGACCGCCACCTTGACGACCTGGCCGACGTGGAGGACGGTTCGTGGATCGTCGACCCACGTGTCGCTCAGCTGAGAGATGTGCACCAGACCATCCCGTTTCACCCCGAGATCGACGAATGCCCCGAAGTTGGTGACGTTCGAAACCCTGCCCTCGAGAACGAGCCCGGGCTCGAGGTCGTCGATGGAGGTGACGTCGTCACGCCAGGTCGGAGCTTCGAATTCGGGACGGATGTCGCGCCCGGGCCGCTCGATCTCTTTCTGGATATCCACCAGGGTGGGTCGACCGATGCCGTTACCAGGGTCGACGAAGCTCTCCAGATCGACGCGTCGGGCAGCCTCACCGATCAGTTCTTCGACCTCGAGCCCGAGGCTCGCGGCCATCTTCTTGACCAACGAATATCTTTCGGGGTGAACCGCGGTTCGATCCAGCGGGTTGCTGCCGTCGTGGATACGGAGAAACCCGGCGCAGAGCTCGTACGCCTTCGGCCCGAGACCGGGCACCTCGAGCAACCGGCGGCGGTCCTTGAATCGGCCCTTCTTCTCTCGGTCGCTGACGATGGCGGCGGCCACCTTGGTGCTGATGCCCGAAACGCGCTCGAGCAATGAGATCGATGCTGAATTCAGCTCCACACCGACCCGGTTCACCACCGACTCGACCTCGCGGTCGAGCTCGTTGACCAGCGCTTTCTGGTTGACGTCGTGCTGGTACTGGCCGACGCCGAGGGATCTCGGTTCGATCTTCACCAGCTCGGCAAGTGGATCCTGCATTCTGCGTGCGATGGAAGCCGCGCCGCGGAGACTGACATCGAGTTCCGGCAACTCCCGCCGGGCCACTTCGGAGGCGGAGTAGACCGATGCGCCGGTTTCCGGAACGATGACGACCATGATTTCGTCCAGTCCTGCGTCACGCAGACATTTCCTCGCGAAGGCCTCGGTTTCCCGGCCGGCGGTTCCGTTGCCGACCGCGATGGCGCGGACCTCGTGGCGGCGACACAAATCCACCAGCGTCCTCGCCGCCGCCGTCGTCCGCGACCCGGCCGGGACGGCATAGATCACGTCGGTGGCAACCACCGTGGCGGTGGGATCGACCACCGCCAGCTTGCAGCCGGTTCGCAGACCGGGGTCGAGTCCGATCACCGCCCGTTGGCCGAAGGGGGGCTGCATCAGGAGCTCACCGAGGTTGGCGCGAAAAACCCTGATCGCCTCGTTTTCGGCTCGTTCCCGCATCTCGGCCCGGATCTCGTTTCCGATCGACGGCCGGAGCAACCGCTTGTAGCCGTCGGCAGCGGCCGACGCCACCTGTTTCCCGCACGGTGTGGTCAGAGGCACACCGGGAATCCGCCCCAGGTGAGCAATTTCATCGTCATCGTCGATGCGCAGGCTGCTGACCAGTACACCTTCACGCTCGCCGCGCAGAATCGCGAGCATGCGGTGCGACGGCACCCGGGCGGCGGGCTCCTGATACTCGAAGTAATCGCGGTAGGTGGCCCCTTCCGCTTCCTTGCCCGCCAGAACCCGAACCTCGAAGACGGCGGTGGTCTGAAACACCCGCCGCAGACGGGTACGGGTGGGAGCATGTTCGGCAAAGCGCTCGGCGAGGATGTCCCGCGCGCCGGCCAGCGCGGCTTCGACATCGATTTGGTGATCGGCGAACCCGGCCGCCACTTCAGCCGGGTCTCTCGGGCCGCGGGCCGCCTCGAGCAGCGCCTCCGAAAGCGGTTCGAGACCGCGGTCTCGCGCGACGGACGCCCGCGTTCGGCGTTTCGGCCGGTACGGCAGGTAGAGATCTTCCAGCTCCGCCTTGGTGGTGGTCGAACGAATCTCCCGTTCGAGCTCGGCGGTCAACCTGCCCTGCTCATCGATCGCGGCCAGAATCGCGTCCCGCCGCTCCGCCAGATCGATGAAGTAGTCCCGCTGTTTGGCCAGGGTCTCGAGGGCCCCGTCGTCAAGGCCTCCCGTGGCCTCCTTGCGATAGCGCGCGACGAACGGTACGGTTGCGCCGCCGGCCAGCAACTCGGCCGCCGCTGCGACCTGGCGCGCCGTGACCGCGATCTCCCGTGCGATTGATGCGACAAATTGGGGCTCGAGGCCACCCGCGAGTTGCTCCTGCATTTCGATGCTCCGTCCAGTGAGCATCCTGGCAGGACCTGAGAATTCGTCAAGCGGGCCGGGTTTGCGAACTCCGCGTCCCGGATCGAGGGCTTCGACTTGAAACCGCCGCGGGTCAGATCACCTGCTGATCCCATGATCAATCTCCTCTCTGCACGAGTTGGAGGTGCCAACCCGCCGGAGGCTCGGCACGCGCCTTACCGATGCCTTCCGAAGCGCGGCCTCGGTCGTGTGGGACCACGGCCGACGACGTCAAACCTTGCAAAAGTCGCGGCGTTTCTGAGCAATGTCTTCGCGAACGACCGACAATGCCGCCACAGTCGTTGCCGAGCCCGAATCGCGGCGGGCGGACTCGATCCGCCCGATCGGAGGCAGAGATGAAGGGTCGACTTCTTTCGCTGGTGATCATTGCCGGTCTTGCTCCAGCGGCGGCCGCGACTGAAGTGACGGCGACCCAGAGCGACTGGTCGGGCGGGCCGGGGCTCGAAGGACCCGTGATCGAGTGGGGTGCGGGATTCGATTCCACCGACGCCGCCGCCTGGCGCGCGATCCCCGGTCAGATCGCCCTGGCGACCTCGCCGGTGGCGAATCCGACTCGCGCCGCCCTTCCGGGTGAAGCGGAGGGCGCGATCAAGGTCTACGCCGCCGACATCGATCTCGACGGAGACACGGACGTGCTCGGCAACGCCTACCACGGCGACCAACTCATCGCCTTCATCAACGACGGCGGTTCTCCCCCCTCGTGGGAGCGTCAGGTCATCGACGGTGGGTTTGACGAGGCGCTGGCGGTGTCGGTGGCGGATCTCGACGGCGACGGGCTACCCGATATTCTCGGCGGCAGCGCCGCCGGCGCCGAGGTGGCGTGGTGGCGCAATCTCGGCGGCAGCCCGCCCGGGTGGTCGCGGTTTTCCATCGACGACGACGTTCCCGGCGCACACGACCTCGCCGCCGCCGATCTCGACGGCGACGGCGACACGGACGTGATCGGGGTGTCGTTCGTAAACGACGAGATCCTCTGGTGGCGCAACGACGGCGGCGCCGGAACCGCCTGGCAGAAGCTCGTCGTCGCCTCCGGCTTCGACTACCCGACCAAGGTGGCCGTCGCCGATGTCGACCTCGACGGCGATCTCGATGTCTTCGGGGTGGCGTGGCACGGCCGGCAGGTCGCCTGGTGGCGCAACGACGGCGGCGATCCCATCGAGTGGACCGGCGAAATCATCGGCGAGGGTTTCGTCGGAGCCCACTGGGTTCACGCCGCCGATGTCGACGACGACGGTTGGATCGACGTCATCGGCGCGGCCATGGATCTTCGCCAGGTCGCCTGGTGGCGCAACGACGGGGCGGGTCAGACGTCGTGGCGGAAAACCGTGATCACCACCTCGCTCTCCGGCGCGGTCTCGGCCGTGGCGGGCGATCTCGACGGCGACGGCGATCTCGACGTCGCGGGCGCCGGGTGGGACGGGTCCGGGCGCATGGCCTGGTTCGAGAACCTCGACGGACGGGGTGCGGCCTGGGAATTTCGAAATATCGACCTCGGCTTCGACCAGTCGAGCTCGGTGCACGTGGCCGACGTTGACGGCAACGGGAGTCAGGACGTGCTGGGCTCATCGTGGGATCTCGGTGCGCTCGCCTGGTGGCGGGTCGGGGATTTTGCGGAACACGGGTCGCTGACGTCGTCGATCCTCGACTGCGGCGGGCCCGTGGACTGGGTCGGCTGTGACTGGCGGGTTGTCATGCCGGGTTCGACGGCGATGACGGTGGAGGCGCGTGCGTCGCGCGACCCGGACCGGATGGGGACGTGGTTGCCCGTGGTGTCTGGAGCGGGTTGCTCGGGACTGCCCCGCGGCACCCGCTATCTGCAGTACCGCATTCTCCTCGAGTCGACGAGCGAGGCAGCATCGCCGGTCGTCGAGGAAATCAGCTTCACGTGGGAGCCGATGGTGTCGCCCGCGCCGCGGCGACCGAGAGGACGGGTGGCGCCCTGAAGGTCCGGCATCCGTACCGGCCTGATCGCTCCCGCCGGTGGCGCCCCCCACCAACGTTTCCTCCTGCAAGGCGCGATCGGCGGGTTTCGTGTGGTGATGTTCGACCCGGATGTGCATCGAAGTCGCCGGGAGGTCCTCAAGGCGGGCCGCCGCCCGCCCTACCCGAGGAGGTAGTAGACCGGGGAGGGTGTGGTGGTGACCGCGGTGCCCTTCGGCGGCTTGATCTCGGCGCCGTCTCGGGTGACGGCCCGCCGGACGGGTCCGGGCAGATCGGCGGCGCCGCCCGCCCGGAGGCTCCAGGCGACGACCACGGTCTCGCCCTTGCGCGCGAACCGGTAGAGGAAGGTGTCCTCCGGCGACGGAAGACAGCCGGTGAAGGTCGCGCCGTCGAGCTCGTCGTTGAGGGTCTTCAGCGCGTGCCACGACGGACGGCGGTGCAGGGAGCCGTCCGGTTCCGGGGCGATGAGGCCATAGCCCCGGGCGACCATCCGCCACCAATAGACCCGTTCGACGGCGCCGCTGGCCAGGGTCTCGAGGTAGTAGCGGACCAGGTAGTCGGCCTGGGCCTCCTCGCTGACGGCGACGGTCTTGCCCGCCGGCGAGTGCGGGCCCTCGGCCAACGGCCAGTTGACCTCGGTGATCCAGCTCCGGCTCGTCGTATTGCGGGAGGTCTCGGCGATGGCCTTGAGCAACAGGACCTTGTCGATGGTATTAAAACCGAGCTGGCGGTTTTCCGGAGCCCCGCGGCGGTCGACATAGAGCAGGCTTGCCAGGATATCGAAGTCGAGGCCCTCGGCCCGGTGGTTGGCGACGGCGGCGGTGATCTGGAACTCGAAGTCGATGACCGCCGGACCGAGCAGTTCGATGCCGTCGATCCGGCGCAGGACCTCGGCCGCGGTCCGGAAGAGGCGGACGTACTCGTTTCGACTCCAGATCCCCCACTTGCTGCGGTTGACGGCCTGGCCGATCTGGAAGCGGGTTCCGTAAGGTGCGAAGCGCGCGCCGAGCTCCTCGACCGCAGCGCGCCAGCGCGGCAGATCGGTGACCAGGTCGCGGATCTGCGGCAGGGCGAACGTGAGGTCGTAGCCCCGGCTGTGAAGCTCCGCCGCAAGAGCCTCCTCGGTGTCGTGGTTTGTCTGCCACGGGTGGAGACGGATGAGGATCTTCTTCAATCCCAGCGCCTCGACCGCGCTGAGGTGTGCTTCGGGGTTGTCGTCCCACGGGCGCAGACAGATCCCGATGCCGTCGATGACCACAGGATCGGCGTGGAGCTCGCGTTGCAGCTTTCGAAAGCGGGTCCAGATCCTCGGCGTCGACGCGGCCACCACGGCGAAATCGGCGGCGTGATGCGGACTGTCCATCAACCGGATTCCAAGCTTGGACCAGCGGCCGGCGTGTTGGTGGGGCTGATCCGAGAGATGGTCCCAGACCGCGAGGTCACGCTTCCCGGCGCGCTCGGGGGCCGGCGGGATGTGGTCGTGGTGGCCGTCCCGGTGAGCGTGTTGGCGGCGCAGCCTGTGGCTCCGCAACCACCTCTTGACCACGTGCTTGGTGATGTACGCATCGACGCTGAGGCCGAAGAGCCGCCACTTGAGTGACCGGCGGGACGGCACCTTTCCCCAGTAACCCTTGAGGAATGCGGCCCGGTGTTCGGGCTCGACCACGGGCTGGCGGCAGATGTCGCGGGTCCGGCGGTAGACCCCGGGTTGCTGGTGGATCCGGGCGCGGTTGAAATCGACGACCGAGAGCACGGGCTCCGGACCGTCGGAGATCGCAAGAACATTGCCCATCGAAAGATCGCGGTAGACAATGCCGGCGTCGTGGAGGCTGCGCGCGTGGCGCCCGAGCTGCTCGAGAAAGGCGAGCGGCTCGACGTCGGGAAACCGCCCCGGGTCGGGTTCGTGGTTGAGACGGCGGAAGAACTGGCGGACCTCGCACGGGCTCTCGAGCAGGCGGGCGATGAAGAACGAGGGGCCGTCGAGGCGGTCGGACTCGACGAGGGCGATGGGCTCCGGGGTCTCGATCCCGGTCCGCAGCAGCTCCTTCGCCACCCGCCAGCTGCGGGTCGCCTTGCTGCCGCGGAAACGGCGCTCGAGCTTCTTCCGCCAGCCCTGGTTGCGGAACTGTTTGACCACCACCGGAACGACGCCGTCCGGTGTCGTCATGTCGGCCGTGTAAAGGTAGTTGCGACCCCAGTGGATGGTGGCCGTTGCGGATGCGGGGTCGATCAGCCTTTCGATCTCGGCGACGACATCGTCGGGGCGGTGAAAGCGGGCGATTTCACCATACAGGCCGCGGCCGGCAAACGTCTCAAAGAGGTCGGTTTCCCGCACCCCGTCAGGATAGCAGGGGGAAGGTGGAGCGTCGCTCGTTATTGCGCTCGACGGATTGAACGAACGGGATCAGCCGAGCATCCGGCTGAGCTCGTCCGGGCGGCTCGAGCGGGCCTGCGCCTCATCGACCGAGATCACACCGGTGCGCACGAGATCGGTGAGCGCCTGCTCCATGGTCTGCATGCCGCGGCTGCGGCCCGCCATGATCTCGTTGTAGAGCCGGTCGATGTTGCCGCGGCGGATGTGGTTGCGCACCGGGTAGGTCGCGAGCAGGATCTCGACCGCCGGCACACGCCCGCTGCCGGCCGCCGAGGGAACCAGCTGTTGGCTCACGACCGCCCGCAGCGAAAGGGCGAGTTGATGGCGGATCTGCTCCTGCTGCGTCCCCGGGAAGACGTCGATGATCCGGTGGATGGCCTGGGCGCTGTCGGCGGTGTGCAGCGTCGAGAGGACCAGGTGGCCGGTCTCGGCCGCGGTGAGGGCGGTCGAGATCGTCTCGAGATCGCGCATCTCCCCCACCAGGATCACATCCGGGTCGCGCCGGAGGGCCGCCCTCAAGGCGAGGGCGAACTCGGGGGCGTCGCTCCCGACCTCGACCTGCTCGAAGACCGAGCGCGTGTTGCGGTGCTCGTACTCAACCGGATCCTCGATCGTGATGATGTGTCGGAACTCGGTCTGGTTGAGTCGATCGAGGATGGCGGCAAGGGTCGTCGACTTGCCGGAACCGGTGGGACCACAGACGAGAACGAGGCCGTTGGCGCTGGTTGCCAGATCGCCCAGCGCCGGCGGAAGGGCGAGCTCTCCGAGGCTTGGAACGCGCCGCGGCAACGCGCGGATCGCCGCCGCCAGCCGGCCGCCCTGGCGTTGGAGATTGACCCGCAGGCGCCAGGACTTCCGCTCGCTCGAACCTGCGAGGTGAAGCGAAAAATCGGTCGAACCCAGCTCGGCGAGGGCGCGTTGAGCGCGGCGGCCGAGGTGCGGTGTGAAGTGCCCCCGTATCGCCTCATCGGTGACCTCGGCGAGCGCCAGGGTCTCGAGCCGGCCGTCGATCCGGACGACCGGCCGTGAATCCGGCACGAGCAGGAGATCCGATGCCTGACGCTGCACCATCTCGCGGAGAATCACGTCGAGGGCTTCGTCGCCGTGGACCTCTCGAAGATCAGGACCGTCCCACGCCGGCGCCTCGTCCGGCTCGCCGCGTTCGGCGCTCGCTGCGCGGTTCATCTCGAGGATGATCCGTTCGAGCTCGGGGTCTGGAATCAGTTCGCCCATGGGTCGATGATAGTACGTACTGGATGGCGGTTCCGTTGAGCTTCCAATTCGCGGCGCCCATTTCCACCCGTCGGACGGGCGGAAATCTGCACCACGAATTGGACGAGACGAGCGTTCCACGCTCGTCACGGAAGGACAGTGCGGACGAGGCCCTCGGCGACCGCCATCCCCTTGGAGCTGGGTCGGATTCGAGCGCCATCGACGAGGAGGTGCCCCGATTCGGCGAGGCGTTCGACCGCGGGCTCGTCGAAAGCGGCAACCTCGTCGCCGAAACGCCGCTGGAGTGCGTCCCGGTCGATGCCGTCGGCGGTTCTCAGACCCAACATCACCGCCTCGAAGAAAAGCTCGGCGTCGCTCAGGGTCTCCCGCCCCTCGATCGGGGAACGGTCTTCTTCGATGGCGGCGGTCCAGAGCCTCGACTTGCGCTGATTCCACCACCGTCTGCGGCCGACGAAGCTATGCGCCGACGGGCCGAGCCCGAGGTACGGGGTGTGGTCCCAGTACTTGCGGTTGTGTCTCGACCGGTGATCGGCGCCGGCGGCAAAATTGGAGACCTCGTAACCCTCCCAACCGGCGCCGCCGAGAATCTCGTGGGTCATCAGATAGAGGTCGGCCTGACCGTCTTCGTCAAGCTCACGGAGCTCGCCGAGGGCGTGCCGGCGCCCGAAAACGGTTCCGTCGTGGATGGTGAGTTGGTAGCACGAGAGGTGGTGGACCCCGAGCTCGAGGACGGTTTCGAGCTGCCGCCGCCAGTCATCGGCGGTTTGCCCCGGAAGACCGAAGATGAGGTCGACGGAGACCGTGGTGAAACCGGCCTCGAGGAGCGTTCCGGCGGCCCGCCGAGCATCCGCGGCGCCGTGCCTGCGGCCCAGGAAACCGAGAACCTCGTCG
The DNA here is from genome assembly GCA_024641545.1 of Acidobacteriota bacterium. Taxonomy (GTDB): domain Bacteria; phylum Acidobacteriota; class Thermoanaerobaculia; order Thermoanaerobaculales; family Sulfomarinibacteraceae; genus JAHECW01. Next base: position 48,902 of record JAHECW010000006.1, on the reverse strand, counting down.
CTGAAGCTCTGGACGCCGAGACTGGCGAAGGTGAAATCAAGCTCGCGCCATGCGGCTGCCGCGGCGCGGCTGACATCGTCCGGGTTGATCTCGATGTGGCGGGTCGCATCGGGTGCGAGATCGAGCCTGGCGTTGATCGTCGCGAGGATCCGGGCCAGCTGATCCGGGGCCAGGCTCGATGGCGTCCCGCCGCCGAAGTAGACGGTGTCGAAGCGGAGCCCGTGGTCGGCGGAGCCGGCGACCTCGCGGTCAAGGGCGTCGAGGTAGGCGCTGCGCCGGTCAGCACCCGCGATGGTGACCGCGAAATCACAGTAGGGACAGACCGACGAGCAGAACGGAACGTGGATGTAGAGGCCGGCGGGTTTCACCTCCCTGATTATCACAGAATCATCCCGAGTCCACTCCCTCTCCCCCACCCTGTCACCCTGAGCGAACGAGACCGACGAGTGAGTTGAAAGAGCGGACAGGGATCGTCCTCCCCTCGGGAGATCCTTCGACTCGCTTCGCTGGCTCAGGATGACAGGCGGCGGTTGCCGCTGCCTGTCACTTCTCGCGATCGGTCTTGAGCACCGCAACGAAGGCGGACTGCGGGATCTCGACGCTGCCGACCATCTTCATCCGCTTCTTGCCCTTCTTCTGCTTCTCGAGGAGCTTTCGCTTTCTCGAAATGTCGCCGCCGTAGCACTTGGCGGTGACGTCCTTGCGGTAGGCGTTGATGGTCTTTCTCGCAACGATCTCGCCGCCGATGGCGCCCTGGATCGCGATCTTGAACTGCTGCCGCGGGATGGTGTCTTCGAGGCGTTCGCAGTAGTGCAGGGCGCGCATCCGGGCGCGGTCGCGGTGGACGAGCTGGGACAGGGCGTCAACCGGCTCGGCGTTGACCAGGATGTCGACCTTGACCAGATCGGTGTCGCGGTAGTCGAGCATTTCGTAGTCGAACGAGCCATAGCCCTGGGTGGTCGACTTGAGCCGGTCGTTGAAGTCGAAGACGACCTCGGCGAGGGGCATCTCGGAGGTCAGCTCGACCCGGCCTACCGCGAGGTAGGTGAAGGTCGTCTTCTCACCGCGGCGTTCCCGGCAGAGCTCCATCACCGCGCCGACATACCGTTCCGGCATCATCACCGCGGCCTTGATGAACGGCTCCTCGGTGCGTTCGATCTCGGCCGGATTGGGAAAGTAGCTCGGGTTGTCGACCCAGGTGGTGTTGCCGTCGGTGGTGGTCACCCGATAGCGCACCGACGGCGCCGAGAGGATGAGCGAGAGATCGTACTCGCGGCGCAGCCTCTCCTGCACGACTTCGAGGTGGAGCAGGCCGAGAAAACCGCAGCGGAACCCGAAACCGAGCGCCGCGGAGGAGTCCTTCTCATAGGTCAGAGCGGCGTCGTTGAGCTTGAGCTTCTCGAGTGCCTTGACGAGCTCGGGGTACTCCTCGGTGGACATGGGATAGACCGAGGAGAAGACCACCGGTTTGGCCTCCTTGTAGCCCGGCAGCGGTTTCTCGGCCGGGTTGTCCGCATCGGTGATGGTGTCGCCGACGTTGATGTCCGATACCGATCTGATCCCCGCGATGACGTAGCCCACCGAACCCGCCTCGAGCTTGGGTACCTTGACCTTCTTGAGCTGGAGCAGGCCGACCTCTTCGAGCTCATGCTCGATTTCGGTGTGCATGAGCACCAACCTCTGGCCCGGACGCAGCGTGCCCTGCATGACCCGAACCAGCAGCACCGCGCCGCGGTAGGGATCGTACTGGGCGTCGAAGATGAGCGCCTGGAGCGGCGCCTTCGGGTCGCCCGTCGGCGCCGGCAGCCGGGCCACGATGGCTTCGAGGACACCTTCGATCCCGATGCCCTTCTTGGCCGAGCACAGGATTGCGTGTTCGGCATCGAGACCGAGGTCTTCTTCGATCTCCTCCTTGACCCGTTCGACATCGGCCGCCGGCAGGTCGATCTTGTTGATCACCGGCACCAGCTCGAGGTTGTGCTCGATGGCGAGGTACATGTTGGCCACGGTCTGGGCCTCGACGCCCTGGGAGGCGTCCACCAGCAACAGCGCACCCTCGCACGACATCAGCGAGCGCCGGACCTCGTGCGAGAAATCGACGTGCCCGGGGGTGTCGATGAGGTTGAGCTGGTAGGTCTCGCCGTTTTTCGCCGTGTAGCTCAGGGTCACGGTGTTGGATTTGATGGTGATGCCGCGTTCGCGCTCGATGTCCATGGAGTCGAGGATCTGGTCGCGGAAATCACGTTCCTCCACCCCACCGCAGAACTGGATGAGGCGGTCGGCAAGCGTCGACTTGCCGTGATCGATGTGGGCGATGATGCAAAAACTGCGTACGTTGTCCATGATTCCTTCTCGGCCTCCGGCGGCGCCGGTGGGCATTATCGCCTATCAACCGCTGCCGGCGCCACGCGATTCCGAAAGCAGGGCCTCCGTGCGGGTCCGGAGATCCGTCTGTTCATCGTTCTCGGGATCGAGTTCCAGCGCGCCGCGCGCCAACCGCAGCGCCTCGGCGAGCTCGAATTCAGGATCGCCGCCGTGCTTTTCGACGTTCGCCGCTTTGAGGAGGTAGACCCGGGAGGCGAGCACCAGCGGCAGCGCGCGTTGCGGTAGAGCGGTGCCGGCGGCTTGGGCAGCCCCGATGGCCCGATCGAAGAGCTCCGGCAGGCGGTCGATTTCGTCGGGTCGAAACTCGATGAGCCGCAACAACCTCGCCGCCTCGGCCTCGTAGAGCCAGGCGTCGCTGCGCGCGACCGTGATGGCGCGGGCGTAGGCCTCACCGGCGGACAGGAGATCGGTTTCAGCGCCGTCGAGGTCTCCCCCGCTCGCCCTCACCTCTGATCTCGCCACCAGGACGTCACCTTCGAGCTGGAGCGCCTCATACAGCCACGGCACCCGCGCCGACGCCTGGCGTGCGCGGTTGAGGGCCTCGTCCAGTCGGCCGGCGATGAAGAACCCGAGGGCGTCGTGGAACCCGTCGCGATCGGCGGTCTGCGGCCCGCGGTGGTTCAGGTGGCGGACCGCCTCAGCCACCCGAGAACCGCTCTCTTGAGAGGCCATGCCTTCGAGCCTGCGGTTGGCGAGGATCTGCATCGCCTGGGCGACCCCCAGCGCCGACTCCACTTCGGGGCGGTCGAATCCGTCGTCGACCGCGGCCTGGAGCCACACCTCCGCCTGATCGAATTCCCGCAGCACCAGATGGCCGAAGCCGAGGGCGTAATGAGCGGGACCGCGCGCCAGCGGTCCGGTCGCGAGCAGGCTCGCCTCAACCTCGGCCAACCGCTGCCTCACCGCGACTTGGGCAGCGGTCGTGTCGTGCAACGGCATCATCCGGGCCCGCCGCAACAGACTGTCGATCTGCTCGATCTCGTTCTGGTGCCAGGTAATCAGCGCCCGGCGCTGGTTTTCGCGATAGCGGAGCCGCAGCGCAGCCGCCGCAGCAGCGACCGCCACCAGCAGCACCAGCGCCAGCGCCGCGGCGGCCACCCGTCGAGTGCGGACCCAAGTTCTGAGGTGGTAGAGAGGGCCGGCTTTCCGGGTCCGAATCGGCTTGCCCTCGAGCCAACGGCGGAGATCATCGGCAAACGCCCGCGCACTCGGGTAGCGGCGGGACGGATCCTTGTCCATGGCGACCGCGACCATGGTTTCGAGATCTTCCGACATCCCGGGAACGACCAAACCGAGCCGGAGGGGCTCTTCATTCAGGACCTTCTCCCTGACCTCGGCGCGGGTCGCTCCGTAGAACGGCGTCTGTTCGGCAAGCAGCGCATAGAGGGTGGCGCCGAGGCCGTAGACATCGACCCGGTGGTCGAGCGGGCGGCCGTCGCTGCTGATCCGCTCCGGCGCCATGAAGGCCGCGGTCCCCGTCGGTACGGTGGCCGCGTCCTCATCGGGCCCGCTCGAATCGCGGGCAATGCCGAAATCGAGCACGTAGGCGTGGAGGCGGCCGTCGTGCCGCCTCTCGACCATGATGTTGCCGGGCTTGAGATCGCGGTGGACGACGCCGCCGGTGTGGGCCGCCTGGACCGCTCGCGCGACCTGTTCCATCAATTCGAGCTTCTCTTCGAGATCGAGCTCGTCGACGGGGCTGCGCAGGGTCTCGCCATCGATGAACTGCATGGCGAGGAAACCGCGGCCGCCGACCTCGCCGACCTCGAAGACCCGACAGACGTGCTCGTGATCGATCCTCGCTTGAGCGCGCGCCTCGCGCTGGAAGCGTGCAATCTCGGTGGGATCGCGCGAGCGGAGGAACTTGATCGCCACGGTCCGTCGGAGCTGACGGTCGATGGCCCGGTAGACCACCCCCATCCCTCCCTCGCCGACAAAATCGACGACTGCGTAGCGGTCCCACCCGGGCGCGGGGTCGTCAAAAAACACGTCGTCGACCGGGCCCCCGTGGGGATCGGTGTCGTCGTCCTGTGGATGGCGCGCCATGGTGGGGCCAGCTTAGCCGATCCCGGGTAAAAGAGTCAGCGGAATCCGGACAGATCGTGTGCTTGCACCCGGGTTCGTCCGACAGGAGGAGGGTTGTCCGGTGTCAGACAGGCATCCTGGCTGTTCTTCAGCGACTCTCCGGTCGGCGTCAATGTCGATCTTCTCCTGATGATTCCATGAGCAGGCAGGATGCCTGCTCCACAATCGGGCATCATCTCTTGAAACACAATTTAGCTGGCGGACAGCCTTATCGAATCCCCACCGCGCGGCGGACGTCGTCCATGAGGGGCGCGACGGTCTCTCGGGCGCGCGCGGCGCCGGCGAGGAGGATCCGATCGACCTCGGCCGGGTCGGCCATGAGCTCGTCATAGCGGGATCGCGCAGCGCCGAAGGTGGCGAGAAAATACTCGAAGAGCTTCTTCTTCATCTCGCCGTAGCCGACGCCGCCGTTGTCGAACGCACCTTCCACCCACGGCCGCTCCTCGACCGGAGCGAAGATCTTGAGAAGCTGATAGAGCGCGCTGCCCTCCCTGGGCTTTGGATCTTCGACCGGCGTCGAATCCGTCACCAAGGACATGATCCGCTTGCGGATGGGCTTCTCGGGACCGAAGATGTCGATGGTGTTGCCGTACGACTTGGACATCTTCAGACCGTCGATGCCGGGGACCACCGCAACGTCATCCTGAATCAGGGGCTCGGGCAGGGTGAAGATCTCGCGACCGTAGACGGCGTGGAACGAGGCGGCGATGTCGCGGGTCACCTCGAGGTGCTGTTTCTGGTCCTTGCCGACCGGCACCAGATCGCTGCGGACGATGAGAATATCCGCGGCCATCAGCACCGGGTAGGCGAAGAGCCCGTGGTTGGGAACCACGCCCTGGGCGACCTTGTCTTTGAAGGAATGGCAGCGCTGGAGCAGCCCCATGGAGGTGACGGTCGAGAGGTACCAGGTGAGCTCCGGAATCTCGGGCAGATCGGACTGGCGGTAGAGGACGCTTCGAGCCGGGTCGAGACCGAGGGCGAGATAGCCGGCGGCGAGTTCGCGCACCAGCGACCGCATCCGGCCGGCGTCCTGGACGGTCGTGAGCGCGTGCATGTCGGCGAGGAAGTAGTAGCACTCGTGCTCACTCTGCAGCGCCACGAACTGCCGGATGGCACCGAAGAAGTTTCCGATATGGAGAGTTCCCGAGGGTTGGACTCCGGACAGAACACGCATGAAGGCTCCTTCGCGGGCGGATGATAGCACTCCAGGTTGCAGGTCGCGGCCGGCCGGTTACCTGCGACCAAAACAAAACGACCGGCGCGGTGCGCCGGTCGGCATGCATTCGTGTGCGAACGGTTATCAGCCGTCGTTACCGATGGCTTCGACCGGACACGACTCGAGCGCCTCTTCGCACTGGGCCTCTTCCTCGTCGCCTTCCGGCTGTTTGACCACGAAGGAATAACCCTCGTCCTCGTTGGCTTCGAAGTTGTTCGGGGCGGTCGTACGGCACACGTCGCAATCGATACAACTCGAATCGACGTAGTACTTACCAGACGCCTGGTCCGGGAGTTTGTCATCAGGATCGGCCATGATCAGTCTCCTTCCGGCGGGTTCTTCCCGCAACGTTTCGCATGCTACCACAGGCCCGATGCCTGTCAATCTCAACGGACAATCTCAACGGACGGGCGGAATCTCCACCGGGCGGCGTTTGAGCAGGGCGCCCTTGCCTGCTCCCTGAGGCGTGCCGCCGCCCCACATGCAGTCGACATCGTACGGATAGGCGAAGGACGGCAGAATCGACGTCGGATCGTTGGCGTTGTTGTTGACCACGGAACCGTAGCTCGTCATCATCGGGATGGGATTCTCTCCCTGGGACGACCACCCCTCGATGGCGACCTGAACCGTCGCACCCTCGACCTCTTCGATACCCCAATCCTCACGGAACGGCCGGAAGAACTGGAGATGTGCGGCCGGCGGGACCGGGACGATGGTCCTGATTTCGTCGCCGTTGTCATCGAGATAGGGCTCGCCGTTGGGTTGATAGGGCTGGAACCGCACCGTCAGGCTGGTCAGGGGGTCGGAGGCGTTGACCATCCCGACGTTGTACCTCAGCCTGGCGTTTTCCTCGCCGCCGGTGAGTTCTTCGAAGCTGAAATCGATGGTCTCATCGACTGCACCGCCGTCGGCGAAGTTGTACCACGGGACACCGGGCATGGTCTGACCGTACTGTCCGTTCTTTTCGAGGAACTCGTCCTCATTGTCCGGATCCGGCACCCAGATCGTGGTGGCGTTGTAGATCCTCGCGTTGGCGATGGCGAGCGCGGCCACGTTCGTCCCGTCGGGATCGAGGGAATCGGCCTCGTAGGCGGTGATGACCAACGCTCCGTTGCCGTTCAGACCAAGCCGGTCGACCCAGTACTCACCGACGATGTTGCGCAACACGACGGTTCCGTTGGGCGGAATGTCGGCGAGCTCCTCGTTGATCATGCCGAACTCGTCGTCCTCGCGACCGCCGAGCCAGGTCTGGCGGTTGTAGAAGACCGGCCCGTTGCTGACAAGCCCGGAAGGGAGATACACGAGCGCCACGTCGATGGCGACATCATCCACGTTTGTGATGTAGAGGTCGGTCTTCCAAAGCGATCCCACCGCACCGGGGCTGTACGAGACCACCGGAACGTAGAGCAGTTCAGACGCGCCGAATCCAGCAAGGACCGAACCGGTGGCCAAAAGAGCCAGCACCACCGCTCCGATCACGAGTCGTCGATCCATCAAAATCCTCCTTGCCGGTCTACCACGCGACCGGTCACTCGCTCATCTTGCCAGCATCATCGCCCACGGGCAAGACGATCCGTGCAGTAAATCCATGAGGTTCCATGTTTTCGAGCTCGACCCGGCCGCCGTGGGCCTCGGCAAAACGCTCGGCGATGGCGAGACCGAGACCCGAACCGCCCCGCCGCTTGGTGAAAAATGCCTCACGCACCCGGGAGAGATCGTCGGCGGCGATCCCGTCGCCGCGATCGGTGACGACGATGGCGACTTCGGGCTCGGTCACGACGGCCGACAACTCGACCACGCGGCGTTCCGCCTTGAGGTCGGCCACGGATTGAATCGCGTTGAGCACCAAATTCAGAATCACCTGCCTGAGCCGACCCTCGTCAGCCACAACGGTCACATCGGGGATCTCCGGAGCGACCCTGATGTGGACAGCCATGCTCGTCGCCTCGGCGTGGAGAAACCGGCACACATCGGTCAAGAGAGCCGGAACAATGATCTCCTCCTTGTGCGGCTCGGCGGGTCTCGCATAGGTCAGGAAATCGCTCACGAGCTTGGCCAACCGACCGACCTCGCGCCGGGTGGTCGCCAGCGACGTCCGTGCGGCGGAGTCCTGATCGCCGAGGTCTTCGTCGAGCAGCTCCAGGTTGAGATTGATGGAGTTGAGCGGGTTTCTGATCTCGTGCGCGAGGTTGGCCGCGAGGGTCCCAAGGGCCGCGAGCTCTTCCGCGTCGTGTTGTTTGGCCTCGAGCCTCCGCGTCCGCTGGACGAGGAGCCAGACCAGGACAAAAGCGACGATCAGGGTGGCAAGCGTCAACACCGCGGCGGCGACGGTCTGAGTCATGAGCTCACGTTGCAGCCGGCCCACCCGCTGGTTGACGCGCGCGCGGCTCACATTGAGCACGACCTCCCCGACGTCGTCCCCGAGAGGGACCATGATCCGATACGGGGTTTCGGTTTCGATGGTCTCCTGATCGGGGATCTCCCCGCCGATTTCGAGATCATCGCGGAGGTCGTCCGGAAGATCCTCCATGGAGTTGAACTCGGATCGCCAGACGATCTTGCCTTCACGATCGGTGACGACGATGGACTCGTAGACCCGTCGCCGCGGGATTCCTTCGAAGCTGCGGAAAAGGTGCTCTCGCCGCTGCTCCAGGACCTGGAGATCCTGGATGCCGCCGCCTTCGAGCTCGTCGGCGATCCGGCGCGCATCCTCGCGCCCGCCGACGAGCATGTCGTCGATGTACCGCCGAGAGAGCGACCGCGAGATCAGGTGGCCGAAGAGAAAGATGATCCCGATGACGAGCACGAGAAAGACCGCGGTCGCGGTTGCGTAGTGCCGTTGGAGCGACCCTCTTGTGCCGAAGATGCCTTCAAAACGCGCCATCCTGACGTCCACAACCCCCTATCGACGCATCAACGCGCTCGAATCCCTCGAATCGAACGATCCGTCGAGACCTCCATGCAGGCGGCGTGCCAGTCCGCCGGTCGAATCGCGCCGGGTGTCAGACGCCGCAGGCCGTCCGCAGATCGCCCGTCCGGTGAGTCGATTCCCAGGTGAAGTCGGGGTCGTTGCGACCGAAATGCCCGAACGCCGCGGTCTTTTTGTAGATCGGGCGCAGCAGATCGAGGTATTTGATGATGCCCCGCGGGGTCAAATCGAAGACCTCGCGAACCGCCGCGGCGATGCGTTCGACCGGGACCTCCTCGGTGCCGAAGGTGTCGACCATGACCGAAACCGGATCGACGACGCCGATGGCGTAGGCCACCTGAACCTCGACTCTGCCGGCAAGACCCGCAGCGACGATGTTCTTGGCGACGTGGCGGGCCATGTAGGAAGCCGACCGGTCGACCTTGGACGGGTCCTTGCCGGAAAAGGCGCCGCCACCGTGCGAGCCGACCCCGCCGTAGGTGTCGACGATGATCTTCCGTCCGGTGAGACCGCAGTCGGCCTGCGGACCGCCGGTGACGAAGCGCCCGGTCGGGTTGATGTAGATCTTGGTTCTTTCGTCGAACATCTCGACGGGCAGCGTCGGTCGAATCACCCGCTCGGTGATCTGCGCCCGGAGATCCTCGGTCGCGATTTCTTCCGCGTGCTGGCAGGACACGACCACCGCCTCGATGCGTTTTGGCGTGGTGCCGTCGTACTCCACCGACACCTGGCTCTTGCCATCGGGACGGAGCCACTCGAGTTCTCCCGTCCGCCGCGTGGCACTCAGCTTCATGGTCAGCTTGTGGGCGAGCGAGATCGGCATGGGCATGAGCGCCTTGGTCTCGTTGGTGGCGTAGCCGAACATCAGTCCCTGATCGCCGGCGCCGCCGGTGTCGACACCCATGGCGATGTCGCTGGTCTGCGGGTCGATGGAGGAGATCACCGCGCAGGTCTCGCAGTCGAAGCCGAACTTGGCGCGGGTGTAGCCGATCTCCCGGATGGTCTCGCGCACCAGGGTCGGGAACTCGACATAGACATCGGTGGTGATCTCACCCGCGATAAACGCGAGCCCGGTCGTCACCAGGGTCTCGCAGGCGACTCGTCCGTTCGGGTCCCCGGCGAGGACCGCATCCAGGACGGCATCGGAGATCTGGTCCGCGATCTTGTCCGGGTGGCCTTCGGTCACCGATTCCGAAGTGAAAACGTATTTTCCATTGGGCGCCATGCATCCTCCAAATAGGGCGCCAACACTACCAGCCCGGCGGACCTCGGTCAATGCGAACGCATCGCGATATCGCGGTCCCATCGATTCTTGACCTTGACGGCGCCGCCACTCATCATCGTCGGATGACCACCCGACGGTCCCACCCCGGCAGTCCGCTCTGGCCGCTCGCAAAAGTCCGCGATCTCGAAAGACGCCTCAACGCCTTCCGATCAACCTGCCGCGTGACGACCCTGGCCGAGGTCCAGAGCTCGAGAGAATCGCCGTTCCACCTGCTCGTCTCGTGCATCATCTCGCTGCGGACAAAAGACGAAGTGACCCACGGCGCCAGCCGCCGGCTCTACCGGCTGGCGAACACGCCTGCCGAACTCGCTGCCCTCGAGGAGGAGGTCATCGCCGGCGCCATCTATCCCGCGGGCTTCTACAACACCAAGGCGGGTCAGCTCCGCGGGATCGGAGCGATCCTGGCGCGCCACCACGGCGGTGAGGTCCCGACGGACCGGGACGCGCTGCTCGATCTGCCCGGGGTCGGCCGAAAGACCGCCAACCTCGTCCTCGGTCTCGGTTTCGGGATCCCGGCGATCTGCGTCGACACCCATGTCCACCGGATCTCGAACCGACTCGGCATGGTGGACAGCAACAACCCCGACGCAACTGAAAGGGCGCTCCAGCCCGTCCTGCCCGAGGACCTGTGGATCGACATCAACGATCTCCTCGTGACCTTCGGCCAGAACCGCTGCCACCCGACATCGCCGAAGTGCACCGGTTGCCCGCTCGATGATCTCTGTCCCAGAATCGGCGTCACCCGGCACCGGTAGGCCATTTCATTTGAAACGCGAAGATCACCAAGAACCGCGAGGGAGCCACAAGGCATCGCATCAATAGACCCCGACCTTGAAGGCACACAGGGCCTCAGTATGAGTCGATAACCGACCTTTGCGATGGCCATAGCGGTCGTAGCGTTCTTTGCCTTGCAGAAAATGCCGTTGAAGCCGCAACCGTCGGCTCCAAAGTCGCATGGCGCTCCGGAACCGAGGTTCCACTTTCAGAAGCGATGCTGTGTGGCCCTCTTTGTGGCCCTTCGTGCCCTTTGTGTTTCAATAATGACGATCAAGCCGTCACCATCGATCCACATCGTCGATTCCTCCCAGGCGAGGCAACCGCGTCAGCGCGATGTGGCGTGGCGGGCGAGCTGGGCGGCCCGGATGAGGTCTCCCCGAGCGATGACGCCGACGGAGTTGCCCCGGTTGTCGACGACCGCGGCGATCTCCGGACCGTCCGGACGGAAGAACGCGATGGCGTCTTCGACCGGTGTCTCGCTCGGGATCGAATCCGCAAGAGGTTCGGCGATGGCGATCACCGGCTGGGTTCCGGGCTCGTCGGAGCGCACCCTGGCCCAGAGCCGCGGCGCCGACAGATAGGCCACCGGCCGGCGGCGGTCCATGACCAGGAAGTCCGCGATGGGGGTCGCGACCGAGAGATCGGCCGCCTCGGTGATGGTGGTCGTCGCATCCACGGCCACGACCTCGGTCCGCGCCACCTCCCCGACCAGGCGGTTGGCGAACTGCCTCACGGCCAGGGCGTACCGGAGCTCGGCGTTGGCCGCCGGCAGGACGAGCAGGCCGGCCAGGACAAGCCAGAAATCCTGCATCAAACCGATCAGGATCAGGAGCACGGCGGCGACCTGACCGATCGATGCCGCCCACACCGTGGCCCGGGCCCAGCCGAACCGGGTGGTCAGGAGTCCCCTCAGAATCCGCCCGCCGTCAAGGGGAAAGGCCGGCAGGAGGTTGAAGCCGGCGAGAATGAGGTTGGTCCAGAACAGCAGCGACAGCATCCTCAGCCCGAAGCTGTCGCCGGGCCCCACGACGCCGCCGCCACTGACGACGAAGAGGACGCCGGCAATCGCCAGGTTGACCGCGGGTCCGGCGGAGGCGATGACGACCTCGACCGCACCCTGCGGCGGACGACGAGCCATCCGCGCAACGCCGCCGAAGGGATAGAGCGTGATCCCGCTCATCGGCACCCCGCTGCGGATCGCCGCGATGGCGTGGCCGAACTCGTGCAGGGCGACACAGACAAAGACCGCGAGCACGAAAACCTGTTGGATGAGCGCGGTTCGCAGACCCGACGTCGAAAAGGTCCGCCACCCGAGAAACAGCATCAACAGCAGGAAGCTGGCGTGAACGCTGACCGGGATGCCGCGAACCGTGGCCACGTGAAACGACCAGCGGGAATCGGATGGGCGGGTCTTGGCTTCAGTCACGCCATCAGTGTACGCGGACCGCTGGACCCGTCACGACGCAGACGGGCGCCGGATCGCTGCACCGCCGGGATTCGCTGCAGCCCGCACATCACACGGACGACATCGCACATCTCAGGGTTGAGTCGCAAAGGCCGCCACGAGCACCCATCGCAAAGGTGCGCAGAGGCGCCCCATGATTGACTCATCGCACCGTCGCACGGAGCGACCTCGGATCGAGGGCGAGACCCGGGCTAGTTCACCTGTCGCTGCTGGGTCAGCGCGGCGAGGCGTGCGCTGACGTCGCGATAGGATGGGTCGATTCTCTGAATATCCGCGAAAAGGCCGACGGCCTGGTCGATCTCGCCGGTCATTTCGAAGGAGAACGCCAACTCGTAGCGGAGGGCGGTACGGGCGTCGGCGGAGAGATCGGGAGCGACCAGGGCCTTCTGATACCACTCGGCCGCATCGTCGTGCTTTCCGAGTTCGTTGGCGCAGACACCGATCATGGAGCAGGCCTCGACGAAGAAGCTCGGATCGTGGGACGAGATTCGGAACTCACCGATGGCCTCTTCGAGGAGTCCCATTTCCTTGTAGGCGATTCCGAGATTGAAGTGGGTGTCGGAATCCTCATCGGAGAGCTGTTCGGCCACGCCCTTCTGAAATTCTCTGAAGACCTCGTCGAGCAGCGCCTCGCCCTTGCCGCGCCCGGTGGCCTCTTCGACCATGGCCTCCTCTTCGGCAAGTTCTTCCTCGAGTTCCTTTGCGAGGTCGATGTAATCCCCATCGGGCGCATCGTCGAAGATGTCATCGGATGACGGTTTGGGCTCGAACGCAACCGGAGCCGGCGGCCGCACGGGCTCGACGGGCCTGGCGCGCGACATAACCGCCGGGGGCGCCTCGACCGCGGCTGCGGCCGCAGAACCTCCCGTCACACCGCGGTCCTCGAGCGTCTGCCGCCGCAGAGCGAGATCCGGATCGCCGGGGTAACTGTCCTCGAGTCGGCCGAGGATCCCGACCGCGTCGTCGAAGAGTTCCTGATCGATGAAGAGGTCGAGCTGAGCGAGCTCGTTGAATGACGGGCCGTCGACGCCGGCGCTGATCTCGACCAGCTCCTCCTCGACGACCTCGGCCTCGGCGACCGGTAGCGAGGCCTCTTCGAACGAGAGGTCGACCTCGTCTGCGAACCGAGTGTCGATTGACGGAGTCGCGGGCGCCGGGGTTGCGGCGCCGGGGCCGCGGTTGAAATCGAGATCGCCGATGGCTGCGGCCACCATCTCCTCGACGTTGGTATCGCTGAAATCGACCTCCAGCGGAAGGGCGTCCCGGGCGGTCGAATCCGAGATTTCAACGTCGTCCTCGATCTCGACGATGATGATGTCGTCGTCCTCTTCCTCGACGTCGGGAGACGGCGTTCCATACAGGTTCTCGAGTTCCGCCGCCTCGTCGTACCTGCCCGATTTGCGAAGTCGTTCGACGACCGGTCGAATGGTCGTGGCGGCTGCCTCGCCATCGCCCACCGCGACATACATCTTGGCCAGCGCGGTCCGAGCCTCGGCGTGATCGGGCAGATGCTCGATCACTTCTTCGAGGTGTTTGACCGCCTTGTCGTTGAGTCCGTACTTGGCAAAGACCGCGGCTTCATTGATCCGTTCGCTGGGATCGAAAGCCGGTGAATCTCGAGCGACCGGATCGGATTCACCGATGGCGTCGATGATCTCGTCGCCGTCGATGGCGAAGGTGATCTCCGAGGGCAGGTCATCGTCGAGGGTGACCGCTTCGTCCTCGTCCTCGATTTCGATCACCGCACCATCGAGTTGCGCCAACCGCTCCCGGTACAGCTGATTGGTCGGATCGGATGCAACCAACTCGAGATAAAACCGTTTGGCCTGATCTTCCTGGCCGCCGGTGAAGCACACATCGGCCAACGACGCCGTGAGGCGGGTGATCATCTCCTGGTCGCCGGACGGACGGAACGCACGGATCGCCAACCGCAGAATGCGTTCGTCGGTCGGTGCAATCCCGACGAGCTCGCGGAGCATCTTCTGCGCCCTCGAGTAATCGGCCTTTTCGAGGAGGGCCTCGGCAGCCGGGATCATCATCTCGGTCGCTTCGACATCATCGCCTTCCGACATCAGGAGGTGGCCGACCAGACCGCGGACGGTCGGGTTTTCGGGCTCGACCTTGAGGACCGCTCTCGCGAGCTCGGTCGCCGGCCCGGTCTCACCCAACGCCATGAAGGCTCGAACCTGGAGCGTACGGAGGGAAACGCTTTCCGGAGAAACCTCGAGACCGGCGGTGAGCAGCTCTTGCGCGGAGGTGGTTCGCCCGGCGTCGAGCAGTCGATCGCAGACCGGCGCCATGATCTCGCCGTCGGGGAGTTCATGATCGAGCAGCCGCCGAAACAGCCGTTCGGCTTCGTCGAGCTGGTCGCGCCGGAGGAGGCTTGCGCCGAGGGCGCCGTAGGCCTCCATCGCCGCCTCGGTATTTCCCGATTCGAGCAGCATGTCGGCGAACTTCAGCCTCGATGTGGAATCGTTCGGATCGAGGTCATTCAGACGTTGGTGGGCGCGAACGGCGCTCTCCATGTCGTTGTTCTTCGCATAGTGCTCGGCGAGCATCCTGAACTGACCCTTGGCCTCGACCATGAGTCCCTGCTCGACATACAGCTCGCCGAGTCGTTCGAAAATATCGAGCCGCTGCGGCGCGAGCCGGTTGATCTTTTTGAAGATCGCAATGGCCTTGGGCAGAAAACCCTGTTCCGCGAACCGATCGGCAACCTGTTCGTAGCGCTCGACCGCCTGATCGATCTCTCCGACCCTGCCGTAGAGGTCGCCGAGCCGGTTGATGGTGTTGGTGTCATTCGGACTCGCGCCGAGGAGTTTTTCGTACTCTTTGATGGCTTGCTCGAGCTTCCCCTTCTGGACAAGCTTTTCAGCAGTCTTCAGGATCTTGTCCCGTTTGATGGCCATCCGTTAACTCTATCCCTTAACGCTTTTAGTCCGCGGCTTTCATCGTAGCACAGGAGATACCTGAAAGCTCCGACGATGCAGGTGGCTGCGACCATAACGACCGATACCGCGACGGTGTTTGAGGGTCGGGTAACCCATGTTCCTCAACCAGTCCCAACGGTCGTCCAGGGCGCCCAATTCCCTCATGATTCCGTCGCGGTGAACCTTGGCCAGGATCGACGCCGCCGCCACCGAGAAAAACGAATCGTCGGCCCGCTTCAACGACTGTACAGGGACGCCCAGATCGCCGAGTTCGACATGGTCCACCACCACCTCGATCCCCGGCTCCACGAGGGTTCGAACTGCAGCCCTCATGGCGAGACGCGTTGCTTCGAGGATATTGATGCGATCGATGAGCTCCTGCCAGATCTCCACCGCTACCCATGCCATGCAGTGCTCACGCACCAAGATCGCGGCTTCCCGCCGCCGTCCCGGGGTCAGGCGTTTGGAGTCCTGGATCAGCGGCGAAACGGGGACATGGTCGAATTTCGCGGCGCACACCACCACCGGCCCGGCGAGAGATCCTCGTCCGACCTCATCCACGCCCACCACCGCTCGAGCTCGACGAAGAATCCCACGATCAAGTTCCCCCAACGTGGTTGGGGGAACTCGTCTCCTCGGGGTTGCCATCTCGACGTCGCGCGAGCTGCGGAGCCCGGGTCAGCGGACCTGCGAACGCTCCCGGATGCGCGCGGCCTTACCGCGGAGTCCGCGGATGTAGTAGAGCTTGGCGCGGCGGACTCGTCCGCGGCGCGTCACCTCGACCTTGGCAACCGAGGGCGAGTTGAGCGGGAAGGTCCGCTCGACGCCGATCCCCGACGAGATCTTCCTGACGGTGAACGTCTCGGACACTCCACCGTGCTTGCGTGCAACCACCAGACCCTCGAAGATCTGAATGCGCTCTTTTTCGCCTTCTTTGAGCCGCACGTGGACTTTAAGGCTGTCGCCGGGACGAAAATCCGGGATGTCGGTCTTGAGATACTGTTGCGTGACTTCTCTGATGAGGTCCACCGTATGCCTCCATGCGGGAACACAAGGGACCGGTCTCGGACCCTCGGGGACGCGGAGTATACACCATTTCTGCTCGCCGGCAACCGGGTCCCCGGCGAGCAGAAACGGATTACGCCTCGTCGTCCTCGTGGTCGTGTTCCTCGGGGGCCGGGATCCCGACGAAGATGACCTTGTCCTCGAATGGAACCGCGATCACGCGGCCATGCGCATCGAGCGTCGCGTTGTCGGGAAACGGCTCTCCGGAGGCATCGTCGAAACTCCTGAATCCAAAAGGCACCTCGGCGCCGTCGGGGGCAAGCCAGTCCGGGATCACCAGGTCCCAACGCTCCTCATCCTCCGGAACGACCGCAAACCGCAACCGCGCCAGCGGCGCCTCCTGCACCGGGGAACGCTCGGCGATGGCGGCTTCGGCCTCTTCGATGAGTTCCTCCAGGGCCTGCTCGGTGAAGGCCTGAAGCAGAGCGGCGTCCTCGGGCCCGTCGACCTCGGCCATCAACAGCAGCCGGTACTCTCCGCCTTCGAGCTCGTCGCCGGCGGTGTAGTCGACAGCGAACTCGGCGCCCGTCTCTTCCGCCTCGACGTCGAAGGAGGCGCCATGAATCAGGTCGCGGACCACCAACGCAAGCAGGATCTCGTCGGCGTTCGTTGCCGGAAACTCAATCTCCCAACCGGTATTCCAGGTCGCCATGGCACCTCCTCGATTCTCAATTCTCAATCTTGAAGTGACAATTGTCCATCGCTGGTCATCACGGCGCCCCCGCAATGCAACTTAAAACTGAGAATTCAACACCCATCATTCAAGTCAGTCGTCGGTCGCTCGTCGCTTGCCGAAGATCGCAGCCACAACCACACCCAGTAGATAAAGAAGAATCATCGGCACCGCGAAGACGGTCTGAGTGGCGATATCCGGCGTCGGCGTGATCACCGCCGCGGTCACGAAGATGCCCAACACCGCCCAGCGGAAACCCTTGATCAGCTGCCGCGCGTTGACGACTCCGATCCGGGCGAGGAAGAACATCAGCATGGGCATTTCAAAAACCAGGCCGAGTCCGAGAAGGATCTTGGACATCATGCCGAAGTAGGCCTGGATGGTGACGACCTGTTTGAAGTCCTTGCCGATTCCAAGGAGAAAATCGACCACCATGGGGAAAGCCACGTAGTAGCCGAAGAGACCGCCGGCGACAAAGAAGAGCGTGGTGAACACGATAAACGGCACCGCAAGCCGCCGCTCTCGCTTGTAGAGGCCGGGTTTGAGGAAGAGCCAGAGTTGGAGCAGCAAGAAGGGCGAGGCGACGAAGATCGCCGACAGCAGGGCGACCTTGATGTAGAGCATGAAGGGGCCGGCAAGATCGGTAAAGGCGAGCTTGTCGTCCGGTGGAAGCACCTCGAGGATCGGCAGCTGCAGCCAGTGGAAGATGGCCGGTGAGAAGTACCAACAAGCCATAAATGCGATGAAGACCGCGACCACGCTGGCGAAGAGGCGTTTCCTGAGCTCATCCAGGTGGTCGAGCAGGGTCATGCGCGGGAGATCTTCGGTCCCCTCCTCGAGCTCGTCCGGAAGTTCCGGATTGACGCCGGTCACTTTTGGGTCTGCTCCTCGGGGGTCGCCGGCGCTTTTTCGGCGTCGTCGACGGTGGTCTTGACGAACTCGGTGCCCGTGCTCTTGATGTCGCGGATCTCCTTCTCGACCGATCGAATCTCCTCCGCCGCGACCTCGTCCTCGACAGTTCGCTTGAATTCGTTGGAAGCGCGGCGGAACTCGCCCAGGGCACGACCGATGGAGCGGCCGAGCTGGGGCATCTTTCTCGGTCCGAACAAGAGCAGACCGACGATGAAGATCATGATGATCTCGGGCATCCCGAGAGGACCGAACACCGCGCACCTCCGGGGGACAGTATAGCTTCGCAACGACGGATCGGCACCGCCGGGAACGATTTTGGTCTCCAGCCGGTTTCCTGTATCGTGAGCTGGGAAGCGCAACCATCTCGGGTTGTACACGTTGAAGGACCATGAGCCAAACCACACATCGTCCATTCGCCCTGATCTTCGTCGCCTGCACGCTGATGATCGGCGCCGCCAGCGGCGTCATCTTCGGTGAACGATCGGTTCCAGAAAACGAGCAGGAGCTCGTCCTGCGGGCTTCGGAGATCGTTACGACCCTTCTCGAGTGGCTGCCCGAAGAGCACCAGCCGGAAGACATCGTCTATGACGGGATCGGCGGGATGCTCCAGGTTCTCGACCCCCATTCGAGCTACCTCGATCCGCGCTCCTTTCGCCAGATGCGGGCGCGCCAGGAGGGTTCGTTCTTCGGCGTCGGGATCATCATCTCCCGCCGCAACGGCAACGTCACCGTCATCTCTCCCATCGCGGGCACCCCGGCCGCCTCGCGGGGCCTGCGCGCCGGCGATGTCATCGCCAAGGTGGCCGGCGATGAGACCGAAGACCTCAGCCTCGATGAGGTCGTCGATCTGGTCCGGGGTCCCGAAGGGACCACCGTGGTCCTCACCATCGCCCGTCCGGGCTTCAAGGAGCCCTTCGATGTGGAGATCGAACGCACGAGGATTCCCCAGACCTCGGTTCGATACTCCTTCCTCATCGAGCCCGATATCGGCTACATCAGGCTCTCCGAGTTCTCCAACACCAGTACGCGTGAGGTCACGGACGCCATCGCCACCCTCTCGGCCCAGGGGATGAAACGGTTGATCTTCGATCTCCGAAACAACCCGGGAGGCCCTCTGGACGCCGCGGTGGGGGTCTCCGATCTCTTCCTCAAGCCCGATCAGTTCATCACGTCGACCCGCGGCCGGACACCCGAGAACAACACGACTTTCCGCGCCCCCGGCAACCCCGGCGGCTTCAACGGGCCCCTGGTGGTCCTGGTCAACGAGGGCTCGGCATCGGCCTCCGAGATCGTCGCCGGCGCCGTCCAGGACCACGATCGCGGTCTGGTGCTGGGTGAGGTGACCTGGGGCAAAGGCCTCGTCCAGACCGTGTTCACGGTGCGCGACACCGGGCTCGCGCTCACCACCGCCCGTTACTACACGCCCTCGGGTCGCTGCATCCAACGCGACTACGAGTCTTTCATCGACTATGTCACCCACCGGAATGGAACCGACGAATCGACGGCCGAGATCTACGAGACCGACGCCGGGCGGACGGTCATGGGCGGAGGCGGCATCACCCCGGACATCACCGTCGAGAATCGGACGTTGTCGGAGTCCATGGTGCGGCTCTTCAGCGTCTCGGCGTTCTTCCGGTTCGCGGTGGAACTCCTGGCCGACGTTCCGGAGACCGACTATGCCGCGTTCGCCGAGAGCTTCGAGCCCGACGGCGAGATCGCCGAGAAGTTCTGGAGCTGGGTTGTCGAGGAGGAGATCCTCGAGCCCGGGGTCATCGAGAGCCTCCAGGAGGACGAGGCCGAGTCCGCCGATATCATGAGAAGCATCACGGTCGAGGTCTACAACGCCACCATCGGTTTGACCGCCGGCTATCGGAAGGCGCTCGAGGGCGACGATCAGATGGCCGCCGCCATCGACCACTTCGGCGAGGCCGCGGAATTCTGGGATGCTTTTATCGAAGAACGGAAGAAATAATTATGAATTATGAATTATGAATTATGAATGATGAATTATGAATGATGGACGCAGCTCGAAGCGCTGCTGACATTGTGTAAATTCACTCATGATTCTCAATTTTAAATTCTTAATTCTTAATGACATCGAAGTCAATTTCGCAAAGTAATGGAAAATTCAGTGACGATTCAATCGTCGAACTATTGGATTCTCTCTGCGAGAATCGATGCGATGGAAAATTCATAATTCATAATCAATAACTGAGAATTCGTCGGCGTCAGCCGGCGTCGCTTTCCCAGATCAGCGTCACCGGTCCGTCGTTGACGAGTTCGACCTCCATCATCGCGCCGAATTTCCCGGTCTCCACTTCGACTCCGAGGCCGCGCAGGAGTTCGACGAAGCGATCGAAGAGCGGCTCGGCCCGTTCACCCGGCATGGCGCCGTCGAAGCTCGGCCGACGGCCCTTGCGGATGGAGCCCGCGAGGGTGAACTGCGAGACCGCGAGGACCCTGCCCCCGACTTCGTCGAGCCCGCGATTCATCCTGCCGCCGTCGTCCTCGAAGACCCGCAGCGTGGCGATCCGCCGGGCCGCCTTGTCGACCTCGCCCTCACCGTCGTCGTGCTCGAGACCGACCAGCACCAGCAGACCGGGCCCGATCGCGCCGACGATCTCGGCGCCGACCCGAACCGACGCCCGGGACACCCGCTGGATCACGAGCTTCACCCGGCGGTCTCCTTCTTGAAGGTTGCCATGAGGTTGGCCAGTTCCCGCCCCCCGAGCAGCGTCACCAGCCCGACGTATGCCACGATGGTGGGCGTCAGGACCGCGGCCAGGCGGAGCGCGCCGGCGAGAGAGGTGTGGTCGATTCCGACCAGCCACCAGCGCAGTTCCAGGAGACCGGCCGCGACCACCGCGCTCGCCACGACCTGACGGGCAAGAGCCTTGAGGGTCGGACCGACGGCGGGCCCCGCGAGACCGTAGCGGCGGTGGTAGAGCGCGGTCAGGAAGCCGGCGAAGCAGATCATCGCGGCGGTGTTCGCCCAGCCCAAGCCCGGCGTTCCGTACGGCCCGACGAGCCGCCAGCACACCACGGTGAAGACCAGCAGCGCGACCAGACTTCCCCACATCGGCGTTTTGGTGTTCCGCTGGGCGAAAAATGCGCTCGCCATGACCTTGACGTGGCCGGTGCCGACGAGCGAAAACGCATAGGCCGTCAGGGTGGTGCCGGTGATCGCCACGTCGGCCGGGTTGAACCGGCCGCCGCCGAAGAGCAGGCCGATGATGGGTTGCGACAGCACCGCCATCACCACCGCCGTCGGCAGGGTGACGAAGCTGACCAGGCTGACGGTCCTCAGCAGCGTGGTCGAGGCCTGTTCGGGGTCTTCGCGGAGTTCCTTGGACAGCAGCGGCAGCAGAACCGTCGTCATCTGCACCACCACCGCGCCGAAGAGCAGCTCGGTCACCCGGTAGGCGCCGTAGGTGTAGCTCACGCCGCCGTCGATGAACGATGCGAAACGGTTCGAGATGAGCTGGTTGAGCTGGTTGATTCCGAGCACCGGGATCCCCGGCAGCATCAGCAGGAGAACCTGTCGAACGCGGGCGCTGCGAAAGCACGACCACAGCGGGCGGATCGAAAAACCGAGCCGTCGGACCGCCGGCAGCTGAACGGCGAACTGGAACACACCGCCGACGAGAACCGCGCCCGAAAGCACCAGCGTCGGGTCGTCGACTCTCGGCACCACCGCCCAGGCGACCACGGCGAGGGTCAGGTTGAAGAACAGCGGAGTCGAGGCCGCAAGGAGGAAGCGCTCGTGGCTGTTGAGCACCGCCTGGAGCAGCGCCGCCAACGAGATCAGCAGCAGATACGGGAACATGATCCGGTTCATGAGCACGGTGGTCTCGAGCTTCCCGGCGACATCGGAAAAGCCCGCGGCGAAGAGCCGCACCAGCCACGGCGAGGCGACGATGCCGACCGCCACCACGGCGCCGACAACCAGCAGCAGCACCGCGAGGAGGCCGCGGAAGAGCTCGCGGGCTTCCCGGTTCTCGGGGTCACGACCGACGAGCTGCGAAAAGGTCGGGACAAAGGCGGCGTGCAGGGTGCCCTCGGCGAAGAGCCCGCGGAAGGCGTTGGGAATCCGGTTGGCGGTCCGGTAGGCGTCGTTGAGGAACCCGGCGCCGATCACCGAGTACAGCGCCTTGTCGCGGAGGTAGCCCGACACCCGACAGAAGAGGGTGACCACCGCCATCCGCGAGGCGTGCCTGAGCAGACGCTGTTCCTGGCTCACGAGCAGAGAGTACCACCGGAGTGTGGCGGGAATGCGGCCGGTTCGGGGCCGATTTCCCTTTCCCTCTCCCTCTCCCTCTCCCTCTCCTTCTCCCGTTCCCGTTTGAACAGCGATCAATCTCTGAAAAGTGACCTTATCCAACTGACACTGTGGTGCGGAAGACGGAAACCGAAACGGATACGGACGCGAGAGCGGGAGAGGGAAAGGGGAAGGGTGCGGGGTGTTGCCCTCCCCCTCCGGGCCTAGTAAACTCCCCCTACCCTGTCCACGCAGGAAGGAGACTCCCATGGGGATCAACAAAGTCATCCTTGTCGGCAACGTCGGCCGGGATCCGGAAATCAAATCGCTTCCGAGCGGCATCCGTCTCGCCACCGTTTCCCTCGCAACCACCGACCGCCGGTCCAAGGACGAGAGCGGTAACCCCCGCACCGAGTGGCACCGACTGGTCTTCTGGGACCGCATGGTGGACATCGTCGAGCAGTACGTCAGCAAGGGCAAGCAGCTCTACATCGAGGGCCAGATCCGAACCCGGAGCTGGGACCAGGACGGGCAGAAAAAGTACTCGACCGAGATTCACGTCCGGGAGATGGAACTTCTCGGCGGCCGGCCGTCATCCAATGACGGCGGGTTCCGCGACCAGGGTCCATCCGGCGGCTTCCCCGACGACTCCGACGACGTTCCGTTCTAGACCGACCGAGCAAACGCCCGAACCGCCCCCCCGGTCCTCGCCTGGGGGGCGTTTTCCGTATCCAACGACGAGCTAACCCTTGACACAGTTAGAGCTTCCCGGTATCTTCGCAATTCCTGTCGCTTGAAGGAGGAGTGGATGATCAAGTCGGATCTCGTAGAAAAGGTGATGGAGGCCACGGACCTTGCGAAACCGAAGGCCACTGACGCCGTCAATGCGCTTTTTGAAGGCATGAAAGAAGCGCTTCTGCGAGGCGACCGCATCGAGCTCCGAGGCTTCGGCGTCTTCCAGGTCAAGGACCGCAAGCGTGGTATCGGCCGCAACCCGAAGACGGGGAAAGAGGTCGAGATTCCGCCCGGAAAGACCATCCGCTTCAAACCCGGGAAGTCGTTGCGCAACATGAGTTGATCTTGAGTTCACGCGAGATCTTCGGATCCATCGGCCCCGACGGTCAGACCGCCGGGGCCTTTCCGTTTGAACAACCGGAGTACCGGCCGCGGTGGTGGCTGCACGTCCTGCTCTTTGTCCTGACGCTGGGCACCTCGACCTTCATGGGGGCGATCTTCTACGGCTGGACCCCGGTCGAACTCGCTCGCCTCGGTTGGCTCGATCTCATGGTCCACCCGACCTTTGTCGGCGAGGGACTCAAGTTCGCCGTTCCCCTGCTGCTCATCCTTCTGGCGCACGAGATGGGCCACTTCATCGCCGCCCGGCGTCACGGCCTCCTGACCACGCCGCCGTTCTTTCTTCCGATGCCGGTGCCGATGCCTTTCAGTCCGGGCACCCTCGGCGCGGTGATGCGGATCAAGCAACCCATCACCACCCGCAACCAACTCATGGACATCGGCGCCTGGGGTCCCCTCGCCGGTTTCATCGTCGCCGTCCCCACCCTGGTCGCCGGGCTCGCCATGTCCCAGGTCCGGGAGTTCCCGCACGAGGGTCCACTGGTCTACTTCTCCGAACCGATCCTCTTCAAGTTCCTGGCTCGGGTCGTGTTCTTTCCCGGTCTCACCGGCGCCGAGGACATCATGCTGCACCCGATGGCGTGGGCGGCGTGGTGGGGGCTGCTGGTCACGGCGCTCAACCTCCTCCCCTTCTTCCAGCTCGACGGCGGCCACATCGCCTACGCTCTCTTCGGCGCGGGGCACCGGCGCTGGGCGCGCCGGTTGCTGGCCGTCTTCGTCATCATGATCGCCCTGTGGCCCGGCTGGGCGCTGTGGGCGGCGATCCTGGTGCTGGTCGGCCCTGAGCACCCACCGATCCTCGACGAGCGCGAACCCCTCGACCGCGGACGGAAGATCATCGGCTGGATCGCCATCGCCGTCTTCGTCCTGTGTTTCAGCTTCGCGCCGATCCAATTTTGGTAAGCGGGTAGAATCGCCGAATATGAACTCGATTGACCTCGACCGGACGGTCGCTGATCTGGTAAAAAACCTCGGATCGAGCTTCCGGTTGGATCGACCGTTCGGCGGCCGTTCTCTCGGCAAACGCCTCGAGGACATCATTCGCGAAGCCGCGGCCGCCGAGCTCATCGAGTTCGGCACGCCGGGGGAAGGCGCCGAGCTCTCGCGCAGCTCAGAAGGCGTGATGACCTTTCAATATCGGCCCCACCTCTTCCCCGGCATGGACCCCGCCCTGCACCTCGGCCACCTCGTGCAGTACTCCCTGCTGCCGCGGGAACTCCCGCCGAACGCGCCGGTCGAGGTCGCGGCCATGCTCGAATCCTACTGTCACCTTTCCGGCGATCTCTTCGGCTGGAGGTCCACCGGAGCGGACGAACTCACCATCTGGGTGCTCGATGTCTCCGGCCACGGGGTCCGGGCCGGTTTCGCGGCGGTGGTCCTCAAGCTCATTCTCGGTGACACCGATCCGGGGCTGCCGCTCACCGAGCTGGCGAAAGAAATCGAGAGACGATTCATCGAAACCAGAAACCCGGACGACCCCGGTTGCATCTACGCGACCGGCGTTCTCGTCAGAATCGCTCGCGACGGAACCGTCGACTATCTGTCGGCCGGTCATCCGCCGATTCTCGTCCGGCGCCGGGAGGGCGCAGTGGACCTATTCGAGGCGACCTCGGTTCCACTCGTGCTGTTTCCGGAAATGGAGACGGCGTCCGCATCCTTCGAACTCGGTGGGGAAGACACCCTGCTCATCTGCACCGATGGCCTGTTCGAGCTGGAGAATGCCGATGGCGAGGTCTTCGGTATCGAACACACCGCCAAGAGTCTCGCCGCGTCCGACGGAAGCCCGTGTGGAGTCTTCTCCGCTCTCACCGACGCCGTGAGCGACTTTCACCACCTCGACCGCCTCGACGACGACCTGAGCTTCGTCGCACTGCGGCTGCGGGTTTGACCAAAAATACGAGGGGGCCGAAGCCCCCCCGTTGGTGGTTGCGTGAGTCCGATCGACGTTACTGCGGCAGCACGGTCGTCGGGTCGGAGGTCGCGTTGTCGAGAACCGAACCATAGGCGGCGAAGGCTGCGCCCTCGGTCTCGGTCCAGACATCGATGTAGCCGCCCTTGACCGGCGCTTCGGCGCTGAAGACGCGGTTGAGCTGGACGTTGCCCCAGGCGGGAAGATCGGCCATGGACTGGTCGACCATCATGCCGTCCTCGGTGTAGCGGCGCCACTTGATGGTCATCGGCGAACCGGTGCCGTTGAGGATACCGATGTTGGAGCGGTAGTCGCTGTTTTCGGTGAAGAAGAGGATCCGCTTCATCTCACCGGCGGGGATGAGGTCACCGCTGGCGATCCCGGGAATGGCCTGACCGAAAGTCCCGGTGTCACTCAGATTGAAGGTGCGCGAAAAGAGCTTGAGGTCCTTGCGATCGGAGATGAAGGCCAACGCGCCGAGGGCGGTCTCCCCTTCCTTGACGTTGAAGACCGCACCCAGGACATCTTCCCAGCGTTCGGTGCGACCTGACGCGACACTCACCGGGGCGCTGGCTGCGGGGCTCGAGTTGTCGGTGTCGCGGGGCAGCCAGAGCACCTGATAGGTGGCGGTGGCGATACCGCCGTTGTTGACGTCGACGTCGGTGACGAAGAACGAGTCACCGACACCATCAGCGCGGGCGGCGGCCGGAATGAAGTAACAGTAACATCATCAACATA
>JAHECW010000006.1:0-23131 GCA_024641545.1 Acidobacteriota bacterium | reverse complement strand
GCCTGCCGATGTCGGCGGCCAGGCCGGTGGCCACGGCCTGCCTGCCGATGTCGGCGGCCAGGCCGGTGGCCACGGCGGTCGCGACGCTGCCGTCCTCGACCATCACCCGCAGACCGAGCACGACGGTGCCCGTCCCGGCGAGGCGGGCCTCGAGGTCATACACGCCGGCAGGAACCTGGAGATACGATCCGCTCTCCTGGAATGCCACATTCTCGAAGAGCACCGGACCACCGTCGGCAACCGCGATGTCCACGGCAGGTGCATCAGGCGACGCGTGCAGGAACCGCACCCACCCGTTGCCCGCGTCCGGGGCCGATCCGTCAGCCGTCAGCACCACCGGAGTGATCTCGGCGAGAACATCGGTCGCCACGACCGTGTAGTCGATCTCGGCCATGAGGTCGAGATCGGCCTCGATGACCACCGGCTCGGTCAGCCCGGCGGGTACGACCTGGACATTGTAGGTTCCGGCCGGAACCTCGACGAAGCGGGTGCCCTCCTCGAACCCGATATCGGAGAAGACCTTGGATCCGTTCACCCAGACATCGACGGCAGGAGCATCGGGCGAGGCGTGGAGAACCCGCACCCGTGCGCCTCCATTGTTCCCCTCGGGCGCATCGGCCAACGCCACGGCGTTGAGCGGCGCAGCCGCCTGAACCGGACCGGTAAAAACCAAGGCAGCGAGGCCTGCGAGACACGTTCCAACAAAACCTTTCATTTCTGTCCTCCTGTCGGTGGCTCTTGCCGAGCCCCCTGTGTGATTCGCCCGGACAACCGTCAAGGTTTTATCCAGTATTCCAGAAAAATTATATAAATTTCCTTCACAGTGAGAACAGAAACATCATCAATATAACATTAAACGTTTGTTTTAAAACAACTTGCTGGATTTTCGAATTTCTTGAAATAATCTACAAAAACGCTAGCGCATGGGCACCGTGGTCGCGTCGTTGGTGAGATTGTCGATGACCGAGGCGTAGGCGAAGACGCCACTTCCGCTGATCACCGTCACCTTGGCGGACGCGGCATCGAGGTCCTCACGGCCCGCCCGCCTCGAAAACGGCCGGTTGTCCTGGAGCCACCGTTCGGACTCCAGCACGAGCTCGTAGTTCGTGAGCTCTGCCCCGGTGGCGTCGAGGAGGGAGACCCCGACCGTCGCCGCCTCGGTTCCGGTGTTGACGAAACCGAGGTTGGTGCGGAACTTCGCCGATTCTCTGAGCTGGCCCATGCGGGCGGACCCGCCCGCCGCCAGCCCTGCGTTCGGGAGGTCGCCGGTGAGATGCTGGCCGAAGGTCCCTCCCGGGAAGCAGCCGTGATCGGACGCAAGCACGTTGTAGGTCCGTGAGTCGACGACCAATTCGCCGTCGGAACAGATCTCGAGGGCGCCGGACCCACTGAACCCCGGATCGAGCCAGGCCACCACGTCGACGAGATTCACCATGGCGTCAGGAGCCACGGTCACGACCCGGGCCGCGCTCGAACCGTGGGCGTGGAACCTGAGCTCCGCGGCGGCCCCGGCCGGGTCCGCTCCGAGGAGACCGAGATCGGATCGCCAGACGCTGGCGTTGGCGCCGTCGGCACGGCTGACGACGGGAACCCAGTAGACCGCTGCGCAGCTTTCGGGCCCGGCGCCGGAGACCGTGATGTCGCCCGACCGCACGCAGCTCGCGTTGTCGGCGGTGGCCGTCATCCCCCACCGGAAGGTCCCGGTGGAGGTGAAGGTCCTGGTCGGTTGCCGTTCGCCGCTGGTCGCTCCGTCGCCAAAAGACCACGAGTAGCCGATGGACCCCGAGCAGTTCGAGGCTTCGGCGACGGCCTGGAACGACACCGGAACACCCAGATCGGCCGTGGCGGGCGCGGTTGCGGAACAGGTCAGGACACATCCGGTTCCCGGCCCCACGTCGAAGGGGAAGGACACGGTGTGGGAACCCGCACCGTTCGTCGCCGTCAGGGCGACCTCGAAGCTTCCCGCGCTCACGAAGGTGTGCGCGGGGTTCTGTTCGACGCTGGTCGCGCCGTCGCCGAAGTCCCAGACCCACGAGGTCGGCGCCCCGGACGAGGTGTCGGTGAACTGGACCGGAAGGCCCGCCGCCGGCGTTGCGGGCGACCACGTGAAGCTTGCCACCGGGACCTCGATCACCGTCGCCGGAACCACGGTGAGCTCTTCGATCCGGGGAAACTCATTGCCGCCGGTCTTCTGCAGCGAGACCTGAATCTCGAGATAGCGTCCGGCCGGGGTGAGGGAGAGATCGACCCCATTGGCCGCGGGCTCCCACGCCGACCAGTTCGTGGTGTCCTCGGAACTCCGCACCCGAACCGCAACCGATGTCCCGACCGATTGTTGCGCCTGCCACGAGACGACGCCCCACGGCGTGCCGGCGACCCGGCTGTCGTGAACCACGGTCCAGGTTCCGAAGCGCGTGGTCAGGTTGCGGACGACAACCCCCGTCATGTCGCCGGTGGCGGCATGACTGACGGTGCCGAGGAGGGATTTCTGAAGATCCGAACGGACGGTATTCGGATCGACGCGGTAGATGATGCCCGAAACGCTCCCCACAACCCAGATCTTTCCGGCCTGGTCGACGGCGACGCCCATCGGTCCGCCCGGGATGGTGATGGAATTCGTCAGGAAGCCGTCGGAGGAGTACCGGCTCAGGGTGCCGTCGCCGGCGGCGGCGACCCAGAGCTGGCCGCCCTCGGTCGTCGCGACGCCGTTGGCGAGGTAGCCGGCGACCTGGGTCCACTCGACCTCCTCGAGCTCGGTGTCGATCTTGGTCAACCCCTGCTGCTCGCCGCCGGAGACGAAGAGCCCATCGCTCCGGTCGATGGCCAGACCTCGGCTCAGGTGCGGGAGGTCGACTCGGCTGGTGGCGCCCGTCGCGGGCTCGACACCCAGGACCCACCGATCCGGCCAGCTCGAAACCCACACGGTCCCGCTCCCGTCGACCACCGCCGAGGTCGGCGAGGTGGATTCATCCGACACATCGACCCGGCCGAGGACCTCACCGCTGCCGCCGTCGAGATGGTAGAGGATGTTGCTGTCGTAGACACCGACCCAGACATCGCCGTCGGCGTCCACCGCGACGGCCTGCAGGTTGTTGCTCTCGTAGTCGTCGTGGCCGTCGCCGGGCACGTGCGGTCCCTCGACGCCCTCCGCCAACACGGTTTCGATCAGGACGCACTCGTCGTCACCCCAGGCGAGGATCTCGTTGCCGCTGATGTCGCCGTCGGAGTTGCGATCCCTGGAGGTGTCGATCGCCCCGCTGCCG
Source organism: Acidobacteriota bacterium (assembly GCA_024641545.1). Classification (GTDB taxonomy): domain Bacteria; phylum Acidobacteriota; class Thermoanaerobaculia; order Thermoanaerobaculales; family Sulfomarinibacteraceae; genus JAHECW01. The sequence goes on along the minus strand of JAHECW010000006.1, from coordinate 19,868 downwards.
TCGCGATCGGCGCATCCGCCGTTCTCGAAAAGCCCGATCTTGACGACCGTACCCGCACCGCGATTACCGACCCAGCAGGATCCCTCGAGATCGACCGCCGCGACTCCCGGGTCGACCGTGCTGTTCGGGCCGACCCGGTACCGTCCGCGCTCCTTCCCGACGACGGCATCGACCTTGGAGACCGTCCCGGTCGCCGAGTTCGGCACCCACAGATAGGGCAGGGTGTCCCAATGGTCGGAAAACTCGAGCCGGTCGCTGGTGCTCTTCAGACCGACCATCGTGCCCAGAGCGAAATCGGCGTTGGTTGTGTAGGTCTTCCCCTCGTCGGCGGGCGCGCCGACATCCACGGTCAGCCTGACGCTGTCGAGGTAGGCGCCCTCGAATGCGTTGTTGCGGTCGGACTGGTACACGAAGGCGATCCACACCTGCGACTCACCGATGACGTTTCCCGCAGCTCCCCAGTTCTGCAGGTCGACGGTCACGGTCCGCCAGTCGTTGGTGTCGGTGGATCTGGCGCTGCCGCTGAAGCTCTCTCCATCGGTGGAGACCAACCACATGAAGACGTCCTGATACGGCTCGGTGCGCAACCACAGGTCGAAGGTCAGCGTACCCGCGGTGGTCTCGGAAAGGTCATAGGGGCCGACGATGGCCCAGCTCGCGGTGTTGACCGGGGCCGGCCCGCCATCCCCCGGCGCCGCCGGGCCCATCCCCGCACAGTAGATGCTGTTGCGACCCTCCGACGCCCGGTAGGCCGTGCGGCCCCAATTCACCTCCGCCGCTCCCGGCGGTCGACTGACCCGCCACGGCAACTGGGGGAAGACGCCCTCGAAGGAGGTTTCGAGCAGGACCTTGGTTGTACCGGCACCGACGATGACGGGAGCGGCGGCCGATTCGGAGGCCTGGGGTCCGGCCGAACCGGCCGACCACCCGCAGATCGGTGCCAGCGCGAACGCGACAAGCACGCAACCTTTTGAGATGCGATGGTTCATCGGGCGGACCTATCTCGTGAACACATAGGCTGCCTTGACCTGCGGGCCACCGTAGGTCGCCGGCCCGCCGTCATAGGATTGATCTCGGTAGCGCCACCCGATTTCGAGCCAGAAGGACCTCGTCGCGTTCCAGCGAAGCCCGAGGTCGATTCCCCACATCCCGGTGTCGATGGAGTCGCTCACCTCCACCGTTCCGGTTCCCGGATCCTGCGGGCTCACCCTGGCGGTTCTGGTGCCCGTGGCCCACCGGACGAGCACCCGGCCGGTGACATCCAGGGTCGACCAGATCCGGTAGGACCCGTCGGCGCCGACGACCACCCCCCAGAGATCGGCGGCGGCGTTTTCGGTGATCGAATCATCGCTCGAACCCGGCGGCGGCGCCGTCGTCCGGTCCTCGCTGATCCGCATGTAGCTCACACCGACCCACGGCATGATTCCGGTTCGATGATCGCCGCCGAACCACTGGCCGATCCCGAGATCGTAGGCCGAGTTCGCCAGGCTGAGGGGCTGGACGATGTCGTCCTCCTCTCCTCCGGGAGCGGCGGTTCCCACGGCGTTCAGGGTCGGGAACCACTCTCCACCGAGAATGGCGGTGTAGGTCTTGCCGGCGACCAGAAGGCGGGCGTCCGCGATCGCAAAATCGGCGCCGTCGTCAAAGGCCCACTCGTCGTACTTTCCCGGGTTCCACCAACCCCAGTCCGCACCGGAGGGGACGGACGGGCTGAGATTCGCGAACGCGATATCGAAGGCCACACCCGGTTCACCACAGAATCCGGGCCGAGCTGCGAGCCCAAGAATCACCACCACCGTCAGGATCCGGAAGAGCTTCAACACATCCTCCCCAGCATCTGCTGAGTGTACGTCGGAAAAATACTGAATGTTGGGGTTCAAGGGCACCCGCGATCGAAGACGATCTTCCAGACACCGTCGGCGTCGAGCCGCCAAATCGAGTTGAAGGTCCCGATGCGATTGCCTTCCGGGTCGAAGACCGGGCCCGAGGTCAGCCCGAGCATGCCGGAATCGAGCACCGCGACCGTCTCGGGCCGCCACGAGAACGGGGCCGGCTCGGCGCTGAAGAACGGGGCCCACGCCTGCTTGACGGCCTCGGCGCCGCGGATTTCGACGGGCCCGGAGAAGAAGACCGCCTCCTCATCGAGGAAATCCGCGAACGCGTCGAGATCGCGATTCGCCATCGTTGCGGCGAAGGCGGACTCGACGGCGCCGAGCTCCTCGCCCGGAAACTGCGCACGGGTCGACGGCCCGCACCCGATCAAGATTACGACGGCCAGGGCCAAGCCGGCCCGATTCCCACTGCGCAGCCGCGATCGGCAGTTGTTCATCCTCGACCTCCAGGTTGCATCACTCATGGATCGCTCCACCGATGATATCCTCTCCCTGGAGTGCGTGGTTCATGGATGGCGGATCGATTTCAGCGAGTCGTTCGAGGCCAGTACGATGCGCTCCACAGACCCAGGTCGGAGGATTCATGCATTTTCGTTCCGCCCCAATCCTGACGCTCACCCTCATCATCGCCGCGACCGCCGCACCGGCCGCTGCCGGTCTGCCCGGCGACGAATGGCAGGCCAAGGTCGATCCCTGGGTTCTCGACAGCGGCCGCTCGCAGGCAACCGAGTTCCTCGTCGCTCTCGACGAACAGGCCGACCTGAGCGCGGCCGAAGGTCTGCCCGACAAAGAGGCCAAGGGCGCCTATGTCTTTCGCACCCTCACCGAAATCGCCGGGCGGACCCAAGCTCCGGTCATCGCCGACCTCAGCTCGCGCGGCGTCGACCACCGCGCCTACTGGATCGCCAATATGATCTGGGTCCGCGGCGGGATCGACACGGTTCAGGCGATGGCCGAGCGGAACGATGTCGCGCACATCTACGCCAACCCCGCGGTTCGGGTGGATGAGCTCCCTCGCCTGCCCGGCGACGACCCCGGGTCACCCGAAAACGTCGAGTGGAACATCGCCCTCGTCAACGCCGACGACGTCTGGTCCCTCGGCATCACCGGCAGCGGCGCCGTGGTCGCCGGCCAGGACACCGGTTATCTCTGGAGCCACCCGGCGCTCGTCAACCAGTACCGCGGCGGCCCCGGCGACCACGACTACAACTGGCACGACGCCATCCACTCGGGTGGCGGCAGCTGCGGCCCCGACTCCCCGGAACCGTGCGACGACCACGGCCACGGCACCCACACCATGGGCACCATGGTCGGCGACGACGGCCTCGGCAACCAGGTCGGGATGGCGCCGACGGCGCAGTGGATCGGCTGCCGCAACATGAATCAGGGGGTCGGGACGCCGGCAACATATGCCGAGTGCTACCAGTTCTTCATCGCCCCCACCGACCTCAACAACCTGAACCCCGACCCGAGCAAGGCGCCCGATGTCATCAACAACTCCTGGGGCTGCCCACCGAGCGAGGGCTGCACCGATCCCAACGTACTCCTGACCGTGGTCCAGAACGTGCGGGCCGCCGGCATCGTCACCGTCCACTCGGCCGGCAACGACGGCTCCGGCTGTTCGAGCGTCACCACCCCCTCGGCGATCTACGACGAGAGCTTCTCCGTCGGCGCCACCAACTCGAGCGACGGCATCGCCTCGTTCTCGAGCCGCGGGCCGGTGACGATCGACGGCAGCAACCGGCGCAAGCCCGACATCTCCGCCCCCGGCGTCAACATCCGCTCCTCCACCCGCGACGGCGGTTACCAGGGGGGGTGGGACGGCACCAGCATGGCCGGCCCCCACGTCGCCGGGCTGGTGGGTCTGCTGATCTCGGGCAACCCGGGTCTGGCCGGCAACGTCGACCTGATCGAGGAGATCATTGCCGCGACGGCGGTTCCGCGGTTCACCACCGAAGGGTGCGGCGGCGACCCCAGCAACGCGGTACCCAACAACACCTACGGCTGGGGGCGGATCGACGCCTGGGCGGCGAACCGCTACCCATTCACGCTCACCGCGCTGCCGTCGGTTCGCTCCGTCTGCGCCCCCGCGGACGCGGTTTTCGATCTGACACTCGAACCCGACGCCGGCTTCTCCGAGGCGGTGACCGTGAGCGCCACCGGGATCCCCGCCGGCGCCTCGGCCGCCTTCAGCGTCAACCCGGTGACCCCGCCGGGATCGAGCCAGCTCACGATCAGCGGCACCGGCAGTGTGGCCGTGGGCAGCCACCCGATCACCGTGGTCGGCACCCCGGTCTCGAACCCGGTGTCCCACACCGTGACGGTGACGATGAACGTCTCGAGCCAGGCCGCCGGCAGCGTCAGCCTGACCGCTCCCGGAAGCGGCGCCGTCAACCAGCCGCTGCGCCCGAGCTTTGTCTGGACCTCGGCCGCCCAGGCCGCAACCTACGACCTCCAGGTGGCGACGGATGCCGCCTTTTCCAACCTCGTTCTCGACCGGACCGGGATTCTCTCCACCACCTCCACGCCCGCCGCCGACCTGCCCTCGAACACCCGGTTCTTCTGGCGCGTCCGGGCGACCAACGGCTGCGGCTCCGGCGCCTGGTCGCCGACCTTCGATTTCGCCACCGTCGCCCTCCCCGGCGACTGCGGCTTGGGCACCGCGCCCGCGGTCCGGTTCGCCGACGACTTCGAGTCCGGTGGCCCGGGTTGGACCCACAGCGGGCCCGGGGACAGCTGGGCGCTGTCGGCGGCCCGGGTCCACAGCGGGGCGCAGGCGTTCCACGCCAACGACCCGTCCACGACCAGCGACCAGCGTCTGGTTTCCCCGGCGGTGGTCCTGCCCGCCGCGGGTTCGGCCCTGACCCTGCAGTTCTGGAACTGGCAGACCATGGAGAGCAGCTTCAGCGGATGCTGGGACGGCGGTGTGGTGGAGATCTCCACCGACGACGGCTCCACCTGGACCCCTCTGCCGACCTCGGTCCTGCTCACCGATCCCTACGACGGTCAGGTCACCGGACTGGCAGGCCTCGACGGCTGGTGCGGCGACCCGCAGGACTGGCTCAACTCGGTGGCGGAGATCGACGCCTACGCCGGCCAGACCGCCCGCTTCCGGTTCCGCCTCGGTTCCGACTCGTCGGTCAGCCGCGAGGGCTGGTACATCGACGACGTCAAGGTCCAGTCGTGTGTCCCCAGCGAGCCGCCGCTCTTCGGCGACGGCTTCGAGACGGGTCATACCGGCGCCTGGTCGCTGACCGTGCCGTGAGTGCCAGGACGGTCTACTCCACCGCAGGCGGCCGGACCTGCCCGAAGTGCGGCTGGCCCGCGGCCGCCTGCCGGTGCTCGGTGGCCGGCGACCAGCCGGTGCCCGATCGGATCATCGCCCGGCTCCGGATCGAAAAGGCCGGACGGCACGGCAAGACCGTGACCGTCGTCGAGAGCCTGCCGCGCAACAAAGCGTTTCTCAAGGAGCTCGCCACCGAACTCAAGCGGACCTGCGCCACCGGCGGCAAGGCCATCGAGGACCGGATCGAGATCCAGGGAGACCACCGGGATCGGCTGAGAGAGCTGCTGAAGGCCAAGGGCTGGGTGGTGAAGGGGTAGGTCCACAGTCGACAGTCGACAGTCGACAGTTGACAGTTGAGCCCGACACATCAATCGTGATCGGACGCAGAGCAAAAACCGTCCCACCCTGTCACCAGGCGCCGCTCCCATCTCGTCATCACGGTCGAGGTGTTGAAACACGAAGATCAGGAAGCTCCCACGAAGTTGGTTTCGAATTGCTGACCCTCTCGCGCGAGAAGCGCGCCTTACAATGTGCCCGCTCAACCGGAGTGCATCTGCGACAATGGACCCGAGATGAACGTCGTCCTCATCGATCTCCACCCGCACTCGGACCCGGTGACGCCGATCTCGCTCGCCAATCTTGCGGCGGTGCTGCGCCGACAGGGCCACGCCACCGACCTCCTGTCCCTGAGCTCGGGCCGACCGTTCAGCCCGGCGGCACTGCGGAACCACCTGCACGAAAAACAACCTCGCCTGGTGGGCTTTACCGCTTACCAGCGCAATTTTTTTCAGGTCAGGGCGATCGCCCGGATGGCCAAACAGGCCTCACCCGGGTGTCGGGTGATCATCGGCGGGCCCCAGGCGACCTTCATGCCCGAGCACGCCCTGACCGACCTCCCCGAGCTCGACTTCGTCTGTCGCGGCGAGGGCGAGCTGGTCATCCGGGCGGTGGCCGAGGCGATCGACGGCGGGTCCATCGACGACGCCGTCCCCGGCACCAGCACTCGAGTCAGCGACGGCAGCTGGCTGCGCGGGGATCCGGTGGCGCCGGCCGACGATCTCGACGCCTACCCGTCGCCCTGGCTCGACGGCGTCCTCGACCCGGCCGACTGGGACGAGGCGATCATGCTGACCTCGCGCGGCTGCCCGCACCACTGCGCCTTCTGCGTCACCCCGGCCGCCTTCGGACCGACGACCCGGGCCCACTCGGTCGAACGCGTACTCGAGGACATCTCGGTGGTCTCCAGGCGCGGCAGGGGGCGGCTGTGGTTCGCCGACCCCAACTTCTCCTACGACGCCGAACGGGTCCACGCCATCCTCGAGGGCATCGCACACCGGGGCCTCGCGGTGGAGATGTGGATCGAGACCCGCGCCGACATGCTCGACTCGGATCTGCTCCGGCTCCTCGCCCGCGCCGGGGTCCACACCCTGGCCCTCGGTCTCGAGAGCGCCGTGCCCCGGGTGCTCGAACGATCGGGCAAGGCTATCGAACCCGAGGCCATCCGAGCCGCCGCCGTCACCGCCCTCGCAGCCGGTCTCGATGTCGAGCTGTTTTCGCAGTACGGGCTTCCCGGCGAGACCAGGGAGGATGCGCTGCAGACGCTGCGGTTCGTTCAGGACTGCGGCGTCGCGGTGCGCGGCAACTCCAACGCCCAGCAGATGCAGCTCTATTTCGGTTCGGCCATCATCGGGCGCCCGGAGGCGCACGGGATCCGCCCGCTGCGCGACGATCTGCCGCCCTATCTCGCGCTCGGCGACGAGTTCGAAACCGAGTGGATGTCACGCAGGGACATGGACGAGGTCCGCGCGGCATGGAGCGCGGCCTCGGCCGACGGCGGCAAGAGGATCGTGTCGTGACGCTCTCTCGGGCGCCCGTCGAGTGGCTCTTCCTCGACGCCGACGCCCCGGTCGGACCGCTTTCGAGCTGGCTTGCCGACGCGCTCGAGCACTGCGCATGGAGCTGCCACGTGGTCGTCGCCGGGAGTGACGGTGAGGGCCGGTTGCTCGGAACGGTCGTCGACCATCTCGAGCGCGAGGAGGTCGCCCTCGTCTACTTCCACCTCGTCGCGGACGGGAGCTTCGGACCTGCGCCCGAGGTCGCCGACCTGATGGACGCGGCGGCGCGATTCCAGGACCAGGCCTACCGGGAGCGCACCGGCGCCCGGTTGGTCCCGCTGCCGATCCTCGAGGTCGCCCCGGGCGCCGATCCGGGCCCGGCGCTCGGGACCGCCGGCGAGCTCGCAGCCCGGCTCGCCAAGCCGAGCCTGCTGCTCCGGGACGCGCCCGACGAGGCGATGATCGCCGCCGCCGCGGCGCTCGGTCTCCGCCTCTACCTCGGATCAAATACTCGGGACTCCTCCCTTCTGGAGATCCTCACCGCCGCCCACGTCCTCGACAGCACCATGGCCCGGTTGGATTGCGCCGGCAGGCTGCTCGACCCCTGCCGGGCCCACAACGTCATCGCCGGGGGCAGGGTCTTCGATTGCGGCCGCCAGTGGCGACGCGGTCGATCCCGGGGCGGGCTCGCCGACGATCGAGCTCCGGTGTGGCAGCCCGACGCCTCCCTCTGCGCCGGCTGCATCGCCGACACCGTCGCCGGTACAGGGCCGTCGATGGTTGCCAACCAGCGCAAACGCGAAGGCCGCGAGCTCGCCCTCCGCACCAGCTCCGCCCTGGTCGACACCGGGGCGCACCTCGCCGCAGCCGAGGCCGCCGTGACCGCGGTCGAGCTCTCACAGACACCCGAGGAGCGCGCCGACGCGCTGATCCAGACGGCGCTCTGCCGGCTCGCCGCCGGGCAGCTCGAAGGGGCGGACCGAGCGTTGCTCGAAGCGCGCGTCAACGGCGCGCCCGCGAATCTCGTCGCCTACCACCGGGCCCACGTCCAGGTCGCGTGGCGCGACGACATCGAGGCGCTCGACCGCTTCTCCGAAGCGCTCGATCTCGGTCCCGACTCGTTGTCGGCCGAGGATCTCCACTTCGAGATGGCCATGAGCCACATCCGGCTCGAGGAGTGGGCCGACGCCCGCACCCACCTCGAGCAGGCGGGCCGACCGACCGCGACCATCGCCTTCAACCTCGGCGTCTGCGATGTCAATGACGGGCGGGCCGAGCGCGCCCTGGTTCACTTCGACCGCGCCCTCGAGCTCGGCCCTGCTGAGGAGGACCTGGGTCGCATCCGTTTTTTCCGCGGTTTCTGCCTCAAGGAGCTCGGACGATTCGAGGAGGCCGTCGAGGATCTCCGGCGGTCCATCGAGCTCGAGGAGCCCGAGCTCGCCCACCACAACAGCCTCGGTTTCTGCCTCTTCAAGCTCGGCCGCCACGCCGAGGCGACGGCGTGCTTCGAGCGCGCCGTCGCAGCCGATCCCGGCTCCGCCATCGACTGGGCCAACATCGGCGTCAACCTGGAGCGTCTCGGCGAAGACGAACGCGCTGCCGAAATGTACCGCAGAGCGCTCGGGATGGATGGCCGCATCGAGTTTGCGCGCGAGGGATTGGAGCGGGTCGGCGAATAGCGGCGTACATCGCAGGGTTCATCCGCAAGGACGCGATGGACGCCGGAACATGGCAAAGCCACCGCAGGGTCGCATCGCAAAGGTCGCAAAGACCATCCATCGCAAAGACGCGCCAAGACATCGCGTCATTGACCCATCGCACCATCGCCTCGAGGGTGGACCCGAAAATCACCGTGGGCAGGTCCTTCGAGGCCTGCCTTCGGTTTCTTCGAGGCGGAACGCTCGTCGGAGCATGATGCACCCATCGCCGGAGGCCGAGGGATCCACCCGGTGCACTGTTCGGACCGCACGCGGTTCCGAGCCGGTAGATTCACCCCCGAACAGTGCAACAAACGGCTCCCCGTTCAACACAGTATTCCGTTGGGTCCTCACGACCCCCTGCCGCCCAACCGCAGCGGATTCCTTCAACCGAAACCTTCAAGAACTGAGGACCCAACGTTCTCTTCAGAAGACTCCCGGCTGCCCTGCGATGACTCGGTGACTCCAGCCCTCGGAAATCTTCGGGGAAGGAGCGCAGCGACCTTCCACGGGGATTTCTGAGGGCGGGCGGGTGGGGGGTGGAGGCGGCGCGGAAAATTCGAACCTGCAACCGCAAGCGCAGGACCCACAGGCGCGCCGTAGGCGCGGCGCGGAATCGGCCGCTCGACGGCAGCGAGAGCCGCTCTCGATGACGGCGATGGCCGAATCCGCGGAGCCGCCGTCCGACGGCGGCGGTGGGTCCGGGCAGTTGACGCACTCACCCCGCGCGGGTACTGTTCATCCAACGGAGTGATCAGGGAAGCCGGTGAGAATCCGGCGCGGCCCCCGCCACTGTAACCGGGGACGAACCGTTCGGGGATCGATGATCCGGCCACTGGTGGATCGACCACTGGGAAGGCGAACGGGAGCGGACGATCCGGGAGTCAGGAGACCTGCCACGCCGACAAGAAACGGGAGGTTTCGGATGTCCGATCGATCGTGCGCTCTCACCCTATTTGCAGGTCTTCTCATCGTGCTGCTCTCCTTCCCGGCGGTTGCCCAGGTCATTCCGCAACAACCGCGTCCGCTCGATGCTGAATTCGGTTCGGAGATCACCGTCACCGCGACCGGTGTCGAGTCCGAGGTTTCCGAGGTCCCGGTGGCGACCACGGTCATCACCCGAAAGCAGATGGACGACAGCCAGGCCGCTTCGGTCACCGAGGTGCTGCGCCGGGTTCCGGGTCTGTCGGTGGCCCAGTCGGGCGACTTCGGTGCGCTGACCTCGGTCTTCACCCGCGGCACCAATTCCAACCACACGCTGGTCCTCTTCGACGGGGTCCGCCTCAACTCGCCCTACTACGGCGGCTTCGATTGGAGTCTCCCCTCCACCACCGCCCTCGAACGCATCGAGGTTGCACGTGGCCCCTACTCGGCCCTGTGGGGAGCCGACGCGGTCGGCGGAGTCATCAATCTCATCCCGTACCGCGCGCAGAACAAGGTCGGCGGCCGCCTCCTGGCCGAGGGGGGTGAGGACGGTTGGCAGCGGTGGGAGGTTTCCGCGGGCTATGCCAGCACGAAATTCGACGTTCATGTTTCCGGTTATCGGTGGAGCGGCGACGGGACCCTCGAAAACAACGACTTCAAGAACCAGCAGGGTCTCACCACCGCGGGATTCAGCTGGGGCCCGGGCAGCCGAATCGGCCTGGTCTACCAGGACCTGTCGAACGACATCGGCATCCCGTTCGTGACCCCGAACTCACCGACTCCCGACCGCCGCCAGGAGACAAATCAGCGTCTGATGGCAATTCCGCTGAAGTGGCAGATCGCCGAGAAGTGGAGCCTCGATGTCGTGGCGTCGCGGGTTCAGCGGACGTTCGACTTCTCCGATCCCGACGACGCGTGGGGCTATGTCTTCGGCAACACCAAGGCCGACACCGACCAGGCTCGGCTGGCGAGCCACCACACGCTGGGCGGCCACACCATCAGCTGGGGTGGTGAGTGGCGCGAGGACGTTGTCACCGACGTCAACTCCTTCGGCACGACCCTCGACGCGGCGTCGGACCAGACCTGGAGCGCCTTCGCCCAAGACAACTGGCAGATCTGGAAGAAGTTCCGACTGCTCTTCGGCGTCCGTTGGGACGACACCGATGCATGGGGGTCGAAGACCACCGGACGGGTCGACTTCGGCTGGCGGCTGGCCGACACCTTCGAGCTTCGCGGCGGCTACGGCCAGGCCTACCGAGCTCCGTCGCTCGGTGAGCTCTACGCACCCGTCGGCGGCAACCCCGCCCTCGAACCCGAGACTTCCGACTCCGGCGAGCTCGGCGTGGTCTACACCCCACTCAACGGGCACTCGAGGTGGCAGTTGAACGTTTTCACCACCGATATCGACAACCTTATCGAGTTCGACTTTGCGGGCTACGAAAACGTCAACTCGGGCAAAGCCAGGATCAAGGGCGCCGAGTTTGTCTGGGAGCAGGGCGCCCTCGATGTCATCCGGTGGTATCTCCAGGCGACGTATCTCGACACCGAGGGTGAAGACGGCATGCCGCTGCTTCGGCGCCCGCAGTGGAGCGCGTCGTGGACCCTCAACGGCGACATCGGCCGCAAATGGAGCGGCGATGTGACCGTATTGTGGGTGGATTCACGCGACGACGTGGACCCGGAGACCTTTGAACGCAGCACCGCCAAGAGTCACACCACCGTCAATCTCGCCGTCGCCTGGGAGGCGTGGCAGCGGATCACCATCACCGCCCGCGGCCTCAATATCCTCGACGCCGACTACCAGGAGGTGCTCGGTTACCCGGCGCCCGGCCGCCGATTTCTTGTCGGCCTGCGCTACGGTTTCTAGTCCATCTGGATGCTCATCCCGCCGCGGCGGATGGTGCTGTTGAGGAGCTCGAACTCGGCAGCCGCAGCCGAATAGGTGGCGTCGAGCCGCTCTCGATGGGCGGCGAACGACGCCGAGATCTGGTCGGGGACTCCGTCCTGCCAGGGAATTCTCCTGTCGTCGGCTTCAAGGGCGTCGCGCTCGGCGGCGAGGACCGCCACCAGCTCCTCCTCGGCGCCCTCGGCCCTCGCGGCCGCCAGTTGACGCTCGATCATCCCGCGCAGATCGGCCCGAACCCTGCTGTTGACCGCCGATGCGGCGAAGAGGTTCGGCGCGGATTCCGGGGCGACCATCTCATCGTGATACGCCATCGAGTAGATGTAGGTGTACTCTCCGAGCCCCATCCCTGCCTCGACAAGAGCGCGGTTCCTGGTCCGTTCGATCTCCCCGAAGATCCAGGGCAGACCCATCATCGTCCTCGTCATCCGGAAAACCGCCGGCAGGGTTTGCCGGAGCGGCGGTTCTTCTCCCTCGGCGAGCTTCTCGAAGTCGCCCATCTCGTTGTCCGCTTCTTCGATCTCCGCGTGTGCCGCGGTGAGCGCCTCTCGAACCGTCAGAAAGGCCGAAACTCGATCGTCCGCCACCGACCCGTCGATCGCCGGCGTGAAGATGTCGATTTCACCGAACTCCCGATCGAGGATCTCCCGATCGGCGTGGGCGTCGTCAAACCCCGCTCGCATCGAAAACGACATCCCGACGATCAGCAGGACGAAGAGGACCGCAAGACCGCCACAGCCCAGCGCACAACCCTTGAGCCACTGTCCCGATGATTCCGACACACCGCCCCCGTTCTTCACGCGTTGACGTTCCCAGCCTACCCGATCAAACGCCCGTGATCCGCCGTCGTTAGCCTGCGGATGAAATTTTTTGGAGCCAACCGTAACCTCATCGGGATTTTCTTCGTACTAAGTTGTGTTAGGCTTGGTATCGAGATCGTGAATCATTTTCGTTGGTGATCAAGACCACGAAACAGCAAAAGGGAGAGTTGAAATGAAAAAGCTGATGGCCATTTGTGGAGTATTCGTGATTGCGCTGGCTTTTGCCGGGATCGCTGCTGCCGATTGCGGCGGCTGTGACAAGACCGCGAGCAACGACGGCGCCGGCTGCGACAAGTCCGCCGTGAAGACCGCAAGCAACGACGGCGCCGGCTGCGACAAGTCCGCCGTGAAGACCGCGGGCAATGAGGGTTCCAGCTGCGCGAAGACCGCCGCCAAGACCGCCTACGACGCCACCCTCGCCGAGACCGGCTGCGAGAAGTCGGCCAAGGCCGCCTACGTGAACGCCCTCGCCGAGCAGAGCTATGCCAACGCGTACACCTCGACCAGCTGCTCGAAGACCGCCACCAAGGCCGCCTACGACACGGTCCTCGCCGACACCGGCTGCGCGAAGACCGCGGCCAGCGCCGCCCGCCACGCCGTGGCCCAGGCCGCCTACAACGAGACCTATGCGAAGACCAGCTGCGCGGAGACCTCGCAGGCCGCCTACGACCAGGCCATGCAGGCTTCGGCCGAGCTCGAAGTCGCCAGCGACAAGACCGCTTCGTAAGAAACCCATCACAGATCACAACCAAGCCCGGGCTCACGCCCGGGCTTTTTCTTGTCTTCAATGGTCGATCTTGGAAACGAGCACCGCAGAGTTGAACTCGAATTGAGGTTTTCTGACTGCGTGGCGGCACTTTCTCGACCGGGAGGTGTCTGGAAAGCAAGCTTGAAGCCTGCCCCTACAGTCATCGCGTTCGAGGTATTTTTTGGGGGTGCCGGTCACAGATACGGAAACGGGCACGGATCACGCTGACCCCGGAACCGGCGGCAACGCCGGCAATCTCTTCACGACCACGAGACTCCGGTCATCGAGGGTCACGGCGTCTCCCTGGAAAGACACCACTTCGCGGACGATCCGATCATGGATCGCCGCGGACGACCCACCGAACGCCAACGCGCGGCGAAGACGATCGTATCCGAAATCGGCCCCGGACGGATCGACGGTCTCGACGACTCCGTCGGTGTAGAGCAGCAGCTGGTCTCCCCGGTCGATCGAGATCGAGCCCGTGGGCGAGGACAGCTCCCCGCGGATCCCGAGCGGCAACCCGCCCTCCCCGAGCTCGACGATCCCGCCGTCGCACCGGCGAAGCATGGGATAGGGGTGGCCTGAGACCACATAGTCCATGCTGCCGGTCGCCGGGTCCAGGAGACCGTAGAAGAGCGTCATGAACGCGCGATTGGTCCCGCTCCGGCACAGTGCGCGGTTGACGAAGCGCGCCACCGAAGCGGGCTTCGGATCGACATCGATGGCGAGCTTGAGCGCAGAGCTCGCGATGGCCATGAGCAGGCCGGCCGCGATGCCGTGTCCGCTCGCGTCGCCGATGACCACCGCCAGCCTGCCATCCTCCAGGGGAATGAAGTCATAGTAGTCGCCACCGATGGTGTTGGCGGTCCGGTAGGAGAAGACGAACTCCCAGTCCTCGACCCGAGGGGGGTCTTTGGGCAGAAGGTCGTGCTGCAGTTCGCGCGCTACCTCGAGTTCATCTCGAACCACGATTCGATCGGCGAGCTCGAGGAGAATGAGAAAGACCAGACCGGCGATGCCGGCGAGGTGGAAGAAGGCGAACTGCCCGCCGGCCGCCATGGTCGAATCGAAATTCTGCAACGCGAGCAGCGAAAGAATGATGCTGATACCGAAGAGAACCCGCCGCGGCGGCGACAGTTTGAAAGACAGACCGAGGAACAGGATCTTCGCCCGGTGAAAAAACCGCTTGACCTTGCCCTTGGGCTCTTCGCCGTCGTGCTCTCTGGTCACGACCCCGAATGCATGCGCGGCATCGCGGTCGAACAACCGCCGCAGATCCCCCGCACCGACGCCACCGGTGTAGTCGCGGACAAAACGCTCGGCTCGCTGAAACCAGTTATCTTTCGTCATCTCGCTCACAAAGTTCTACGAGTCCGATCGAGAAGGGTTCACGATTCCAGAAAATCGTCAACTCTCGATGCTCCATTCTCGATTGCGACTGCAATACCGACCATTCTGAACTCGACGATCATACCGGCGGCCGAACCGCACAGGACGAATCGTGCCGTGGATCTCGGCAGCGCGCTCCCCGAGTGTTTGTGACCCCGGGCACAGATCCGCATCCTGTGCTGCGCGATCCTCTTACCAGAAATGAAGATACGGCCAGAGCGCCATTCTCGCCGGGGTCCGTTGCGAGGTCAGCGGCAGTCCCTCCGGCACCGGCCCCTGGTGACCGGTGGAGAAGATGGCGGGCTCAATGTCAACCGCAACCGTACCGGCGGGCGCCGGAGAAAGCGGGGATGAGGACGATGGGAAGCGCCAGATCACGACGGCTCAGGCTGCTCGAGAGCCTTCGCCGCACTATCAGTGACAAGCTCCACCAAAAGGTCAGCGCTTCAAGCGTTGCCTATGGTGGTTTCAGTCCTCCGGAAAATACGAACGCCATCTACCTGCAGGCCAAACACGTCGCACCGGACCTTCTCGATCAACTCTTCAACGTGCACAAGCGGACATGCGAGGAACAGGGCCAACCCATGATCACCGGCCGCGGACCGGAACCCTCCGATCTCGAACGCAGGCAGATGCTGTCGGCGGTACGGGCGGCGGTGATGCGGTCGCAGACCCGGTTCGGGTAGGTCGACAGGGTCGACTTTCAAACCGATCCGGACGCGCCTCGCTGAACGTGATTCTCCAGACGTCGTGCCGCGAGAGGATGCCAGGCACGTAACTTTGTTCGCGGCTCACAAAGTCAGAGCCAGGCACCTCCGGTCAGCGCGCCGTCCCTCGGTTCTTGGCCGACTCTCGGTTGATTTCTCCACGTCAGTTGACGACGTCGTCGTCGACATCTTCCAGTGATGTGCTTTGCGTGAAGTCGATGGTTTGAGGAGACTCCAGGCGGCCGCGTAACGCCTGCAACTCCTCTTCCGCCTCCCACCGTTCCCTCATCGCGGCGCTCTTCGCGCGGCGACGCCGGATGGCGATCATCGCCAGGGCGGTGATCGCCGCCCAGAGGACACCCGACGACGTCAAGAACGGCACCCAGGTGTGCCACAGTGCCTCGCGGACGAAGAACCGGTGCTCGGCGCGCTCGAGGGTGTCGCCGGTGGCGCGCACAAAGGCCTCTCGGAAGGACATGTCGCGACCGAGCAGTTCGAGGATCCTCGCGGTCACGAATTCGCCGTACTCCGCTCGCAGCCAGCGGACAAAGGCCGCGGAGAGCGCGTACGATCTGGTCGCTCGTCGACCGCCCTCGGCGAACCCCCGGTCGAGGGCATCCGCGGTCCGCGGTCCGCGACCGACCACAGCGGCCGCGTACCGGGCTCGATCCTCGATCCCCCACTCCCTCGCGACCACGGTCGCCACGCCTTCGTTGAACCAGCGGGGAACCGGCCGCCCCCGCGCCGCCTCCGCGACCAGGACATGCGCAACTTCGTGATGGACCAGGGTGCGCATGCTGTCATCCGGGTAGCGCGAAACCCGGTCGGGAAAGAGCACGATGGATCGCGAGGCGCCGTCGGCGAACCCGCTGACCCACCCGGGGGTCTGTTGCGCCACGGCGCTGTCGGGCGGGGCCAGGACGACGCGCATGGGAGAGCTGAACCCCATGAGGCCCGTCATCACGAGGACGCCGCTGAAATCGCCCCTGCCGATGGACCGAACCTCGTCGGCAACGGCTGCGAGATTCGCGGGGGCTTCAACCAACAGTTCGGGCGAGGGACCAGCCGTCATCGCCGGGGTCGCCGGGACCATCAGGCAGAGACCCACCGCCAACGCCCGCACCGGTGGCGTCATTGCTCCGGTTCGACAGCCTCGGGCAGAGCCGACCCGATGATCTCTTTGACCCGGTTGCTGAGCCCGGTCAGATCGACGCCGGCCGGGTCATCGATTGCGACCGGCGGGTGGATCACCAATTTCGCGCGGCCCGGTCTGAGATCGAATCGGCGGGCCGGCAGGACGCCGCCGACTCCGACCACGGTCACCGGGAGGATCGGCAGACCGGTGTCGATGGCAAAACGAAACGCGCCCTTCTTGAACCCGCGCAACCGGCCGTCTTCGCTGCGGGTCCCTTCGGGGAAGAAAACCACGGATGTGCCGCCGCTGATCCGTTCCCTGGCCGCGTTGATGGACTGAACCGCAGCCTGGTGATCCGAGCGGTCGATATAGATGTGGCCGAGAGCCGCACAGGCCGCGCCGAGGCCCGGGACCGACCGCAGCTCCTGTTTCATCACCCAACGAAAATCGATCCCCAGCCAGCCGTAGAGGACGAGGATATCGAAGGGGCTCTGGTGATTGGAGACCACGACGTAGGACTGCTCGGGATCGATGTTTTCGCGCCCGATCACCTCAACCGGCATGGGGGTGGCCCAGGCGTTGATGCGTGCCCAACTGCCGGCGATCACCCGGCTGAGCACGCTCGGGTTGACGAAGGGGCTGAGGACGACGATCGCGGCGGATCCGACGAGGGTCGTCAATACAGCCACCGGGCACACCACCAGGTACTTCCAGACCTGGTACGGCCACCACCACCATAAACGAGCTTTCATACCTCACATCCTACCGTCTCCCGCCGGAGTGCTGCTATCCTGTGCCCCCGCCCAGGGTTCCGGAGGCATCGTGTCCGATACTTTCTACATCACCACCCCGATCTACTATGTCAACGACATGCCCCACATCGGCCACATCTACACAACGGTGATGGCCGATGCGTTTGCCCGCTATCAAAGGCTCAAGGGCAAGAAGGTCACCTTCCTGACCGGGACCGACGAGCACGGTCAGAAGATCGAGAAGGCAGCCTCGAGCCAGGGCATTCGGCCCATCGAACTCGCCGATCGGGTGGTGGCCAGGTACCACGATCTGTGGAAGCTGTTGAACATCTCCCACGACGACTTCATCCGCACCTCGGAAGACCGGCACAAGAAGGCGGTCGCCGCGATCATCGAGCGCATCACCGCGGCCGGTGACATCTACAAGGGTGAATACGAGGGCTGGTACGACTCCCGCGACGAGGCCTTCGTCCCGGATTCCCAGGTCAAGGACGGGGTCGACACCGAGAGCGGCAACCCGGTCGAACGGTTGTCGGAGTCGAGCTACTTCTTCCGCCTGTCGGCGTTCCAGGATCGACTCCTCGAGTGGTACCGGGCCAACCCGGAGTGCATCCGCCCCAAGAGCCGCTACAACGAAGTCCTCCGTTTTGTCGAAGGTGGGCTGAAGGACCTGTCGATCTCGCGCACCTCGCTCAGCTGGGGCGTCCCCTACCCGGGCGACGAGGACCACGTGGTCTACGTCTGGCTCGACGCCCTGACCAACTACATCTCGGCGCTCGGCTTCGGCAGCGATGACGAAACCCGGTACGACGAGTTCTGGCCGGCGAGCCTCCACCTTGTCGGCAAGGACATTCTCCGCTTCCACTGCGTCTACTGGCCGGCGTTTCTCATGTCCGCCGGCCTGCCTCTGCCCGACCAGGTCTTCGGTCACGGGTGGTGGCTCCAGGACGATGCCAAGATGTCGAAATCGGTGGGCAACGTGGTTCGACCCGATCACCTCATCCACCGGTTCGGGGCCGACGCGCTGCGCTTCTTCGTGGCGCGCGAGATGTCGTTCGGCCAGGACGCCAACTTCTCCGACGAGGCGTTCCTGGAGCGCTACAACGCCGACCTCGCCAACTCTCTCGGCAACACCGCCTCACGTACGACCGCCATGATGACCCGGTACCTCGGCGGCTTGGTTCCGCAGCCGACCGACGAAGGCCCGGTGCCCGAAGCCGCCGCCGTCGCGGTCGAGAAGTACATCCAACACATGGACGCCCTCGAACCCAACCGGGCACTGGAGGCGGCCTGGCAGCTGCTCGCCACCATCGACGTCTTTCTCCAGGAGCGACAACCCTGGAACCTCGCCAAGAACGGCGACGACGGCAAGGCCGAGCTCGATTCGGTTCTCTACGCCGCCCTCGAGGGGCTCCGGATCGCATCGATTCTCGCCGAGCCCTTCATCCCCGGCATCGCCGCCGAACTGCGCGCCCAGCTCGGCGCCGGCGAACTCCCTCTCGACATGAACGGCGCCACCAGGTGGGGCGGGCTGCCCGCCGGCACCAGGCTCGGCGAGGCCCAACCGCTCTTTCCGCGGGTCGACATCAAGGCCTATCTCAAGGAGGCCGAGCAGGAGAACGAGAAGAAGGCCGAGGCTGCCGCCATCGCCGCAGGTGATCTCATCACCATCGACGATTTCGCCAAGGTCAAGCTCAAGGTGGGTCTGGTCAAGTCAGCCGAACCGGTCCCCAAGTCGAAGAAACTCATGAAGGTGATGGTCGACATCGGCGAAGGCGAACCCAGGCAGCTGGTGGCCGGCATCGGCGAACGCTACTCGCCCGCGGACCTCGTCGGCAGGCGCATCGTCGTGGTCGCCAACCTCCAGCCGACCAAACTCATGGGTGTCGAGTCGCGCGGAATGCTCCTCGCCGCATCCATCGACGGCGCCCCGTATCTGCTGTCCGCCGACGACGAGGTCCCGCCCGGAACCGGGGTGAAGTAGAACCGAGACCGCGACAGCGCCCGGGGCAGCGGCCAACCTCCACCGGGGCGTGCCGGGCGCGGCATTGTGCCCAACGACAACCCCTCCAGCAACCCGGAACCCCGAGCACAATGCCGACGCCGGGCAACCCCCGCGGTGAAACCTCCCGGTGCATCTCCCCCGGCAGCGAAACAGGCCGCCGGCGCGCGATCAGCGTGGTCGCAGCCCTTCCCGTTCTGCTCTCCGACCACGCTGATCGCGCGACGCCGGGACGCCGAAGGCGGCCCGGAAGGCCGGAGCCGAAGGAAGCCGCGTGCCCTCCCCGCGCCAGTGCTCGTTGGTGCCAAGACGCAACGGCATCCTGCGGGCGGGACGCCCGCACCACAATGCGCGACACCGAAGGCCGGAGCTCCGGGACACCGCGACAGCGTCAGCGACCGGGCCAGCGGCAGCGGCCGGGGCAACGGCCACATCAACAACGACTCCTCCCGTGGACTCGCGTGGAACGTTTCGGCTCCATCGAGGCCTCTGAAGGTGGGCCCAGGCCCACCCTACACCCGAAACCCTGAATGATCCGAGCACCCGGGAACAAACCTCCACCGGGGCGTGCCGGGCACGGCATTGTGCACAACGACAGCCATCCGGCGACGCCGAGCCCCGAGCACAATGGCGCTGCCGGGCAACCCCCGCGGCACAACCTCCCGGTGCATCTCCCCCGGCAGCGAAACAGGCCGCCGGCGCGCGATCAGCGTGGTCGCAGCCCTTCCCGTTCTGCTCTCCGACCACGCTGATCGCGCGACGCCGGGACGCCGAAGG
>JAHECW010000101.1 GCA_024641545.1 Acidobacteriota bacterium | reverse complement strand
CCGATGTCGCGGACATAGCTCGCGACCTCGTGCTCGGGGTTCTCCGCCATCCAGGCCACAAGCTCGTTGACGGCCTCCCAGATCACCGGCAGGCGACCGGCGAGTTCGTAGAGATCGATCCAGCTGTGGGTCGAGACCGCATCCACGTCGACCCCGGCCCGCCGCAACCCCTTGAGCCGTTCGCCGAAGAAGAAACACGCCCGGCGGAGATCGGCGGCGCCCGATTCCACCACCGCGTCGACCAGCCGGGCGCCGCCGCGGCGGATCAGGTAGTGAATCACCGGACGGGGGACACCGGCGGCGGCGTACCGGTCCTCGCGGACCCAGGGCGGCTCGGGCAGAGGCGCCTGGAGCCGTTCGACCCGCTCACGGGTCAGTCTTTGCGGCGGGCTGTCGGTGTCGGGGTACATCCGATCGGGTCCCGGCAGGATCCGTTCGAAGTCGGTGGCGCCGTCCTCGAAGGGCTGGCGGGTCTCGTTGGGGATGCCGTCGACGGCGTCGACATAGCGCAGCCGAATCTCCTCGGCCGCGGTGACGGTGTCCTGCTCGGCGCCCCAGACGACGACCAGCGAGTCGGCGTCGGTGCAGCCGAGGTCGGCACGGACTCGCTCGAGATCTCCGGCCGCTCCCGCCGGCCAGTCCTCCGAGTGGAGCAGGATGGGCTGTTGGTCGAGACCGGCGATGACCCGCACCCTGCCTCGCAGCTCGTCGGCGAAGGTCCTGCCGGGTTGGGTCGGCCACGCCAGGGTGCCGGCGAGGCCCTTGAGCTTGACCGCGCGAACGCAGAAGGCGCCCGAACCGCACTCGAATCCGGGCCGGCGGTCGTCGCCGGCGAGGAAGAGCTCCCAGGCGGCGCGGTTGAGCGCCTTTGCGGGCGAGCCCGACACCAGCCCGGTGACGTCTCGATGCTCGGTGCGGACATCGTCCGGTTCGGAGAAACCACGCCGGTGCAGTTCGTCGCGCAGCTCGAGGAGATTGACCTGGCGGACGGCCTCGCCGTGGACCAGCCGCGGCGCCCAGCCGGCCTTGGGTACGCCTTTGATCTCGACCCGGCGGCCGCCTCGGACCGAGACGTTGACATCCTGACGGCTGGCGCCGATCCCGACCCGGACATGGCCGGTGGAGCGGCAGACCCGGCCGACGAGGAGGATCGCCTCTTCGACCTCGTCAGGGGTCGCCAGGTCCGGACCGGTGACGGTCTCGATGAGGGGCATTCCGAGCCGGTCGGTGCGCCAGACGATGAGGTGGCCGCGATCCGAGACCTCGCGGCACGAATCCTCCTCGACCGAAACCTGGGTGATCGAGATTTCGCGGCCGCGAAACGGCAGCCGCCCGTTGACGCCGACGATGGCGGTGCGCTGGAAACCGGTGGGGATCGAGCCGTCGAGGTACTGCTTGCGGGCGATGTGGACCTCGTCGACGATGTCGCAGCCGAGCATGAGGCACTGCTCGATGGCGACATCGAGCGATTGCTGGTTGACCAGGAAGGGGGGGGTGTCGTCCATCTCGTAGGTGCAGGTGTTGGAGCGGTGAAGGAGGTAGATGATGTTCTTCCTGGTCTTGAACTCCATCAGGGCCGTGCCGTCGTACTCACCGAGCTCGGACAGGGTCGGCCGCATGTGGCGCAGCATCGATCCGTCGTGCTCGGTGGTGTAGAGCCCGGCCGGGCAGTGGCAGAACATCTTCTTTTCGGTGAGCAGCTGCTGGTGGACCTCGAGGCCGACCCTGAGGCCGACCTCGGCGTAGTCGATGGTGTCGTGCACGATCCCTCCCGCGCCGAGTCGGCCGATGATAGCAGGGGAGCGGGGGCGTGAGGGCGTCCGGCCCCGGGGTGGAACACAGGCCCCTCATCTTCGGGACGGAGGGAGTAGTTCTTGTTTCAGCACAATCTCGTGATCTGTACTATCATGGCTGTCAGCTCCACAATATGGGTTTAGGAACCATCATGTGAATTGCCCGCCGGATTTTTCGAGTGTGTCAACCCCACCGTTGTCGAGATGTGGGCGATGCTCGTGATCATGACGACTCGTTCGGCGGCGGGCGATCCGATCCATCAACCGGCTCGGCCGCAGGTCACGACCGCGGTGCAGCCGGCAATCCACTCAAAACACCGTCTGAATCCTGAAATCGGGCGCACTCGGTGCGGCCCCGCCATCGGCATGCGTCACACGAGAAAGGGGACCGTGTCACCGACGCCGGTCCCCCGACTCCCGGACTGTTTTTGATGTGAAGGGAGGAGTGCATGGGAAGACGTGAATTTTCTGTTTTGATGATTGTCGGGGTGTTGCTCCTTTTCAGCCTGTCGGCCTCGGCGCAAACCAGAACCGGCCGCATCCTCGGTCAGGTCATCGATGTCGAGGGTCTGCCGATACCCGGCGTGACGATCACGGCCAGCAGCGATGCTCTGATGGGCGGATCGCGGACCGCGGTCACGGGCGACACGGGAGCCTTCCGGTTCGCCGCGATGCCGCCCGGCGTCTACTCCGTGCGGGCGGATCTCAACGGCTTTCGATCCCAGACGATCGAAGAAGTCAGCGTCGGTCTCGGCACCACCGGAACCGCCGACTTCACCTTGCAGCCGGAGTTCTCGCAGGAGGTGATCGTCACCTCTGAACGGCCCTTGCTGGACGCCACCAGCTCGAGCCCCAGCGCCCTCTACACCGCCGACTTTCTCAAGAACCTCCCGACCACCCGGAACTTCTACGACATCATCGCGGTCGCGCCCGATGTCAGTCTCGCGACCGAAGATTCGGATCGCATGGTCGCCGCGGGCTCCAACGTCCAGTCCAACAACTGGTTCATCGACGGCATCGAGACCACCGCGCCGGAAACCGGAACGTCATGGATCGGCGTCAACCCGGACTCGATCCAGGAAGTCCAGGTGATGGGTATCGGTGCCCCGGCCGAGTACGGCAACATGCTCGGCGCGGCAATGAACATCGTCACCAAGTCGGGCTCGAACAAGTTCGAGGGCGCCGTCAATCTCTACTGGTTCGACGACTCCCTGGTCGACTCGAAAATCGACTTCGACTCGGAATACCCCGAGTTCGTTCAAAAGGAGTTCTGGGACGTGACCGCCATCCTCGGCGGACCTATCGTCAAGGACCGGGTGTGGTTCTTCGCGGCTTACGAGTACTGGCGCGACAATCACACTTTCCCGGGCAGCAACCCCGACACCAACCCGACCCAGTACCAGGATCGCTACGACCTCAAGGTTTCGTGGCGGATCAACGACGCCAATCTCATCGACGCCAAGGGCTACATCTCCGAGTGGGGCTACCCGGCCGCATCGAGCCCGTACACGACACCGTCGGCGAGCGCGGGCGAGATCGGTGATGACGTGATGTGGGGGCTCAACTACCAGTCGATCTTCTCGGACCGCACCTTCTTGGAGGCCCGGTACACCGGCTGGAAGAGCAACGACGACAACCTCTCGCAGACCGGCAGCATGGAACCCGCCTATATCGACTACTCGCCGCCGGGAGGTGGACCGACCCTCTATTCCGGCGGGGTGTGGTACCCCTGGACCTACGACACCTCCCTCGATCAGGCGAGCGTCTCGGTCTCGACCTTCGCCGATGATTTCATCGCGGGCGACCACGACTTCAAGTTCGGCATCCAGGCGAGCCGCGGCGAATCCATCACCCAATCCCAGGTCGCGTACGGCGGCACCTACTATGTTCACTACAGTTACGATTACTACGGCACCACCTACGACTACTACTACAAGGCCGTCCAGACGCCGTACTTCTACGGCAATCAGCAGGACTCGATCTCGGCCTTCGCCGACGACTCATGGCGTGTCAACGACCGGTTGACTCTCAACATCGGGGTCCGCTACGACCACCACGTGGGCTCCATTCCGTCCTTCAACCGTCTCGATCTGGACGGCAACCCGACCGGCGAGGTGATCCCGGGCGTCGACCCGGTCTTCACCTGGGACAACTTCTCGCCGCGCCTCGGTTTCGCCTACTCCCTCGGCGAAGAGGACAAGACCGTGCTCCGCGGTTCCTTCGGGGTCTACTACGACGGCAACGTGGGCGGCAACTGGAACGCGCCCGCGCCTCAGGCGCCGTCGATCAACGCCTACTACGGTGAGTCCTGGGACGGTCCCTGGGATGATGAACCCGGCTGGACCTGGAGTCCCGGGGCGACGACGGTCGACCCCAATCTCAAGGCGCCGAGGACCCTGCAGTACTCGCTCGGTTTTGAGCAGGCGATCGGCGGGAAATACTCATTCGGCGTCACCGGGGTCTACAAGGACACCAAGGATCTGATCGGCTGGCAGGTGATGGATGACGGGGTCTACGAGGAGCTGCAGTTCACCGACCCGTTCACCGGCAACCAGTACACCCTGCTCGACCCGATCGTGTATCCCACGGTGCGCAAGGGCAACACGCCGGGCTTCACCATCGATCCCGACGCCGACAGCTACTGGCAGAAGTACTGGGGAGTGACCCTGACCTTCAACCGGCGGTTCACCGACTTCTGGAGCATGCAGGCGTCGTACACCTATTCGCAGTCGACCGGCCTCATCGCCGCCTACCTCTCCCAGTACCAGTCCAACCCGCTCTACGGCAGCCACACCGGCTCCGATCCCAACTCGTTCCTCAACGCCAGCGGCCAGCGATTGCAGGGCGACCGGCCGCACATGTTCCGGGTCCAGGCGAACTTCGTCCTGCCCTGGGGCATGAACGCCAACACTCTGGTCAACCTGCAGAGCGGCCGGCCGTACAGCCGGCAGTACCGTCTGCCGACCACCGGCGGACCCGCGGCCATCATGGCGCCGGCGGGCGACCCGGGCCGGCATGACTTCCAGTACCTGTGGGACATCGGCATCGGCAAGACGTTCAAGCTGGGCGGCGGCGTCGGGCTGGTGGTTGACCTTCAGATTCTCAACGTGCTCAACAGCACCCCCACCGACTGGTTCGAGACCGTGGTGCTCGATGAGGGCGAATCGTTCATCCCCAACACCTGGGTGAAGCCGCGGCGACTCCAGCTTCACATCGGGATCGAGTTCTGACGGTGCGCTGACGACGCACCTGATCGGTCTTCTCCACCGGGCGGCGAGCCACTCGCCGCCCGGTTTTTCTGTCAGTGCTCGGGTCGGGCGATCACCTCGATGAGCTCCTCGTGCGGCATCGCCTTGGCGTAGCGGCCCTGGTCGCCAACCATGTCGCGGGCCGCCACCAGGGCGTTGACCACCGCCTCCTCGACCGCCTCGACGGCGGCGCCGAAGAGCGGGTCGAGGACGTCGTTGGGCAGGGAGTGATGGGTCAAGAGACGGTCGCTGCGACCGAGGGAGCCGTCGGCGGTGGAGAAGGCGACAAAGATGTCCCCCGAGCCGTTGTGGGCGATGGAACCGAGACGGCCGACGCCGAGCGCCGGCCGCCGGGCCACGCGCTTGAGCTGGTGCGGCAGCAGCGGTGCGTCGGTGGCGACGACGACGATGATCGACCCGGTGCCGGCGGCGTTCGGGTCGGGTTCGGAGTAGATCCGGTGCTCGCGCAGCCGGCGACCGACCGGGACGCCGGCGATCACCAACTCGTCGCGCAACCCGTAGTTGGCCTGGACCAGGACGCCGACGGTGTAGGTTTCGCCGAGCACCTCGACGATGCGCGACGCGGTGCCGATGCCGCATTTGAACTCGTAGCAGACCATCCCGGTGCCGCCGCCGACGTTGCCCTCGGCCACCGGCCCGCCGCTTGCGCCGGCGAGGGCGGCGTCGACGTGCTCGGGCTTGACGTGAAAGCCGTTGATGTCGTTGAGATGACCGTCCCAGGTTTCGGCGACGACCGGGAGCGACCAGTAGTAGCCGCTCGCGTCCGGCCCGCCCTGGCGGATGCGCCAGGCGATGGTGGCGTCGCGTACCACTCCGACGCTGTGGGTGTTGGTCAGCATCAGCGGACCCTCGAGCTGGCCGGACTCCTCGATCCAGGTCGTGCCGGTGACCTCGCCGTTGCCGTTGAGGGCGAACCAGGCGCCGAAGACCGGTCGCTGGAGCGTGTCCCCGCCGCGGGGAAGCACCGCCGTCACTCCGGTCCTCACCGCGCGACCGTCGGCAAGGTCCTCGATCAGCGTCGTCTGCCCGACGGTGACGCCGGCGACATCGGTGATCGCATTGAGCGGGCCTGGAACCCCGTTGAACGGGACCCCCAGATCGCGCGCCCGAGGCGCCTCGCCGGCGGACGCCGGCAGAGCCGTCAACAGCGAGACAACGAGGGCGAAAAGCAACCGCATGAACCACCTCCACGGAGGTATCCGAGCATATCAGGAGAGGGAATTCGCCCGGAACGGCTCGGGATTCCGACCGGGGATCCCGTCACGAGCCGGCGGCGGCCTCCGTGAGACTCGCGTCGAGGATGGCGAGCGCCTCGTCGACATCGCGTTTCGCGATCATCAGCGGCGGCATGAAGCGAACGGTGCTGACGCCGCAGGACAGCAGGATCAGGCCGTTGTGGAAGGCGCGGTGCAGGACCTTTTCGCAGAGCTCCTTGGCCGGGCTCCGCGACTCGCGATCGGTCACCAGCTCGATGCCGATCATCAGCCCTTTGCCGCGCACCTCGCCGATGCTCTCGTGGCGGGCTGCGAGCTCACGCAGACGATCCATGAAGTACGAGCCCACTTCCGCCGCGTTCCCGGCGTACTCCCGCTCGACCAGATCGAGGGTGGCGAGCGCCGCGGCGCAGCAGATCGGGTTGCCGCCGAAGGTGTTGCCGTGGGCGCCGTGCGGCCACTGCTCCATGATCTTCTTCTTGGCGACCACGAGGCCGATGGGCAGCCCCGATCCCAGCCCCTTGGCCAGGGTCATGATGTCCGGCGCCACGCCCCAGTGCTGACAGGCGAAGACCTTGCCGGTGCGGCCGATCCCGCACTGCACCTCGTCGAAGATCAGCAGGATCCCGTGCCGGTCGCAGAGCGCGCGCAGACCCGGCAGGAAGCCGTCGGGGGGAACGATGTACCCGCCCTCGCCGAGGATCGGTTCGATCAGGATCCCCGCGACCTCGGTCGGCGGCACGTTGGCCTTGAACAGGACCTGTTCGATGTAGTCGAGGACCGCCTGCCCCTGGTCGCCGCCGGCGAGCAGCGGCCGGTAGTTGTTCGGGTAGGGGACGTGGGTGACCCCCGGCATGGTCGGGAAAAAGCCGCTCTGCTGCGTCACCTTGCTCGAGGTGAAGGCGAGCGATCCCATGGTTCGGCCGTGGAACCCACCGAGAAAACCGATGAATCGGGGTCGTCCGGTGACGTCGCGTGCGAGCTTGAGGGCGCCCTCGACGCTCTCGCTGCCGGACTGGGCGAAAAAGCTCATCACCGGCTCCTGCAGCGGGTCGAGCTCGGCGATCCGCTCGCCGAGGCGAACCTGGCCCTCGTGCCAGTAGTCCGAGCTGATGTGGAGGAACCGGTCGGCGGCGTCCTTGACCGCCTGCACCACCAACGGGTGCGAGTGGCCGGTCGAGCACACCGCGATACCGGCCGCGAAATCGAGGAAGCGGTTGCCATCGACGTCCCAGACCTCGGCGCCGCGGCCGTGCGACATCACGAAGGGGTAGTCCCGCGGGTAGGACGGCGACACGACCTTCGCGTCGCGCTCCAGGATCGCCTGCGCCTTCGGGCCGGGGAGCTCGGTCGTGATGTGTTCGGTCTTCATGACGAGCCTCCTGCAAAACTCGGCAACCGGGTACGAAGGCCTGCCGACCCTTTGCGGCTCCAGGCCGGCGCGGGCGCCGGCCCCACAATGGCTCTCGGCCCTTTGGAGAGCCGGCGCCCCCGCCGGCGAAAAGACAACAGACCACAATCTTTTGAGAATCGAGGTTTTTGCAGGCGGCTCATGATTCCACCCTCAGTCTGATTTCGTTCGGGTCATCGCGTCACTCGACCACGGTCTGGGACTGTTCGCGCAGATACAGCGGCAGGTAGTAGACCGATCCGATCGCCTTGCCGGTCGAGCCCGAACCCTTCCAACCGCCGAAGGCCTGGTAGCCGGGCCAGGCGCCGGTGGTCGCTCCCTGGGGTCGGTTGACATAGAGGACGCCGGCTTCGATGTGGTCGAGGAAGGTCCGGACCTCGTCGTCGTCGCCGTAGCAGCCCGCGGTCAGGCCGAGCGGGCTTTCATTGGCGAGAGCGATGCCCTCGAGCAGGTTCTTGACCCGGCACACCATGAGAATGGGCAGGAACATCTCCTCGCGGAACAGCGGGTGGTCCGCCGGGGCTTCGGCCACGGTGCACTCGACGAAGTGCCCGTGCGCGTGCGCGCCGTCGCGCAGCCGCCGGCCGCCGACGAGGATGCGGCCGCCGTGGGCTTCGATCTCGGCGCAACAGCGGGCGTAGTCGCGGGCGGCGCCGTCGCTGATCACCGGACCCATCCAGTTGTCCCGCTCGCAGGGGTCGCCCACGCTGATCGCCCGGGTCGCCTCGACGACGCCGTCGAGCAGCCGGTCGGCGACGGCGTCCTCGACATAGACCCGTGACAGGGCGGAGCACTTCTGCCCGCTCAGACCGAAGGCGGAGCGGACGATGCCGGGGACCGCCCGCTCGAGATCGCCCCGCGCGGTCACGATGCAGGCGTTCTTGCCGCCCATCTCGGTGATGCAGGGACGCGGATAGGCGCCGCCGGCCATCGACCGATAGATCCGCATCCCGACCTCGTACGAACCGGTGAAGGTCACCCCGGCGAGATCAGGGTGGTTGATGAGCGTCTCGCCCACCACGCCGCCGGGTCCCATGACGTAGTTGAAGACCCCGGCCGGAAAGCCGGCGTCGCGGATGCAGTCGGCGAGCAGCCGACCGGCCCACGGCGTGGCGGTCGCGCCCTTGAGGACGACGGTGTTGCCGGTCACCAACGCCGCGGCCACCGGGCCGCCGCCGAGGGCGAGGGGAAAGTTGAACGGGACGATCACCGCCCAGACGCCGTGGGGTTTCAGCACGCTGCGGTTGTGCGAGAGAAAATTCGGCAGCGGATCGTCGGGCATGGCGAGATCGTAGCCCCGGTGCTTCTTGAACTCGTCCGCGTAGCCGGAAAAGAAGTCGGCCGTTTCCTGGGTTTCCCCGAGCGATTCCATGCGGTTCTTGCCGACCTCCAGCGCGAGCGCGGCGGCGATCGAGTAGACCCGCTCTTCGATGAGTGCGGCGGCCCGCCGGACGAGCCGAATCCGTTCCTCGTGCGGCGTCATCCGCCAGCCGGGGAACGCCCGCTTGGCGGCGGCCACCGCGCGCTCGACATCCGCGGCCCCGCCGACTGGGAAGCGGCCGAGGATCAGCCGTTCATCGATGGGGCTGCGACTGTCGGCGTGGTGCTCGGCCCCGACGTCGGCGCCGTCGATGTGCATCTTGTGAGTCGCCCCGAGACCGGCGCGGACCTCGGCCAGCGCCGCCTCGAAGCGGGTGTGCATCTCGTCCGGGGGGTCGAACATGGTCGAATAGGTGAGCTTAAAGGTCATGACCACTCCAATTCGTTCAGCAGCCGCTCCATCAACGCGAGGGCATCCATCAGATCCTCCTCCTCGATGACCAGCGGCGGCGCCAGGATGATGAGGTTGCCGCGGGTGGCGAACGAGACGCCCTCCTCCCGGGCCCGAGAGACAAAGGTGGAAAGTGAAGGGTGGCTCTGCGGCCAGGCCGAGACCGGCTCCCGCGTCGTCCGGTCCCTGACCAGCTCCACCACCGCGAAGAGCCCGTGCCCGCCGCGGACGTCGCCGATGATGTCGACGCGTTCCCGGATCGCGCGCAGCGCATTGATCAGTTGCGCCCCCAGGACGCGCGAGCGCTCGATCAGCCGCTCGTCCTCGTAGGCCTCGACGGCCGCCACCCCGGCCGCACAGGAGAGCGGGTGGCCGCAGTAGGTCAGGCCGGTCATGAGCATCTCGTGCTCGATCCGGGCGGCAACCCCGTGGGACAGAACGACGGCCGCGAGGGGGAGATGCGATCCGGTGAGGCCCTTGGCCAGGCTCATGAGATCGGGCCGGCCGGCCTCGCCATGGCGCTGCCAGGCAAACCACTCGCCGCAGCGACCAAAACCGCTCATCACCTCGTCGGCGATGAGCAGGACCTCGCGGCGCCGGGTCTCCTCGCAGAGCAGGGGCCAGTGGTTGTCCGGCGCGATGATCCCGTTGGTCCCGGCGTTGGGCTCCATCAGGACGGCGGCGACCTCGGCAGGGCCGTACTCGTCGATCACCCGGCCGATGTGGCGGCTGCTTTGCTCCCCGCACTCGGCCTCGGAAGTCGAGCCGAACGGGCAGCGGTAGGCGTACGGAGGCGGGACGTGGACCGCCCTCATGTCCTGCGGGTCGATCTGGCAGCGGGTGCGGGCATCGCCCGAGAGGGCCATGGCGCCGTAGCTGGCGCCGTGATAGGAACGATCCCTGGTGATGATCCAGCCGTGCGGTTTTGCGCTCGCCTGGCGGGCGAACTTGACGGCGTGCTCGTTGGCATCCGCTCCACCCAGGGTGAAGAACACCCGCCCGCCCTCGAAACCGGACTTTTCAAGGAGCAGCTCGGCGAGGCGGGCGCGGGGCTCGGCGCCCCATGCGGCGGAAACGAAGCAGAGCTTCGCCGCCTGGTCCCGGATCGCCCGGACCAGGGCGGGGTGCTGGTGGCCGAGGTTCATGCTCTCGGCCAGACTGCTCATGTCGAGATAGCGGCGGCCGTTGGAGTCCCAGAACCAGGCGCCCTCGCCGCCGACGATGGTGGGCGCGTTCCAATCGGCCTGGACGCACCAGCTGTGCAGGACGCTGAGCCGTTCAGGAATCATCGCCGTGAGCTCCTTTTGTTGCCGCCACGGTACCACGATTTGGTTTTTCAGACCACAATGTGGAATTTCTCGCCGCCTCGTCAGTCCATCGTGTGAACCCGGGGCGCGAGCCCGGCGGCGGCGGCCGCCAGGTCGCGGCCGAGAGCCCGCAGCCGTTGGGAGCCGAGCCGGCTGGTCGGGCCGCTGAAGCTGATGGCGCCCACCGGTTTCCCGATGGCGTTCCGCAGGACGGCGGCGACCGCCGACGCCCCGGTTTCGACCTCCTGGCTCGCGGTCGCGTAGCCGAGTTCGCGAACCTGCTCGAGCTCGCTTTCCAGCTCGTCGATGTCGACTACGGTGGCGGCCGTGAATTGGGTCAACGGCAAGGTCAGAAGTTCGCGTCGCGCGTTCGGGGCGAGCGCGGACAGATACGCTTTGCCGGTCGATGTGGCGTGGATCGGCCAGCGGGTGCCGATCTCCGCAGCCACCGTCACCAGATGGCTGCCCGCGACCTCGGCCAGGATGACCATGTGGCCCTCGAGAGGGACTTCGAGGGTCGCGGTTTCCCCGGTGCGCTGGGCCAACAACCTGAGCTCGGGCTCGACGACCGACCGGAGATCGTTGCTGATCAGCGCCAGGGTGCCGAGGGCGAGGACCGCCGGGCCGAGCCGGAACGACCGGTTGACCGGATTTCTCGCCACCAGGCCCTCGCTCTCGAGCGCGGTCAACAACCGGTGCGCGGTGGTCCGGGCGAGGCCGGTCGCGTCGCTCAGTTCGGCCAGGCTCAGCTCGGGCCGGATTCGGGTGAAGGTCTTGAGTAGACCGAGTGCGCGGATCACCGCCTGGGTGCCCTCGGGTGCGTCCCTGCCGGTCATGATGCCGAGCCCGGGTCCGGTGGGTGCCGCCGCCACCAGAGGTAGGCCGGAATCCCCGCCGCGAGGAAGGCGAGGCCGATCATCGACTCCACCGGCTTCTCCATCAAGGTGTTGCCGAGCAGCAGAATCGACGCCAGGATGAAGAGCACCGGAACCCACGGGTAGCCGAAGACCCGGTACGGCCGCTCGGCGGTGGGCCGGCGCCGGCGCAGGATGATGACCGCCCCGGCGGTCGCCACGTGGAAGAAGAGCAGGGCGAAAATGACGTAGGTGTAGAGCTGTTCGTAGGTCCCTGAGAGCGCCAGAACCACACCCCACAGACTTTGCGCCCACAGGCTTCGCCCGGGGGTGTGGAAGCGGGGGTGGACCGCGGCCAATCCGCGGAAGAAGACGCCGTCGCGGGCCATGGGAAGGTAGATCCGCGAGCTGTAGAGGATGGTCGCCGACAGGCAGCCGAAGGTCGAGACCAGTACCGCGAACGAGATCATCTTGCCGCCGCCGGCGCCAAAGAGCGCCGTCGCGGCGGCCTCGGCGATCCGCCGTGTCGCCGTCATCTCCTCGAGGGTCAGGGCGCGGAGGTAGACGAGGTTGATCAGGGCGTAGAGCACCATCACGATCACCGTTCCCCAGACCAGACCGAAGGGGAGGGTGCGCTGCGGGTCGCGCATCTCGCCGGCCGAGAAAGTCGGTCCGTACCACCCGTCATAGGTCCACAGCGCAGCGATCATGGCGACCCCGACCCCGGCGAGGAGCGGGACCGAGGGCAGCGGGCCGAAGAGCGAGACCGGCGCCCGAGCCTCGACGAGAAACGCCAACGCGACAAAGACGACGACGGCGCCGATCCTGAACACCGTCAGGAAGTTCTGCACCCCGGCGCCCTCGCGCAGGCCGATGTAGTTCACCGCCGTCAGCAGGAGGATGGCGGCTGCGGCGGCGAGCTGGCCGCCCGACAGCGACCAGGACCACGGGCCGATCGGCACCGTCAACAGCACGTTGGTCGTGGACAACGCGGGCGCGAAACTGCCCAGGTACTCGGCGAAGGCGACGGCGAGAGCGGCGATCCCGCCGGACATGATGATCAGGAAGCAGGCCCAGCCGAAGAGAAACCCCCAGAACGGGCCGTAGGCCTCCTTGAGAAAGTGGTACATCCCGCCGGCGCGCGGAAACATCGCGCCGAGCTCGGCGTAGGTGAGGGCGCCGGCCAGGGTGAGGAAACCGGCCAGGGTCCAGACCAGGAGGATCATGCCCTGGTGGGGCAGGACGCGGGCGATGTCGGCGGTGGTGATGAAGATCCCGGTGCCCACCACCGAACCGATGGTGAGGAAGGTGGCATCCCAACGGCCGAGACCGCGGACCAGTCCCTCGGATGTGAGCGGCCGCTCGGGTCTTGCGACCGTCACATGTTCCTTCTGCTTTTTCATGGCGCCGGCACCAGGGCGGCGGCCCGTCGGGTGGCTGCGGTCGCAGCCTGCAAGCGCTCGACAAGGGCTTCAAGCTGACGACGGGCGAGTTCCCAGTCCTTCGCCTCCGCCGCCTCCCGAACCCCCGGCAGCGACATCGCCGCATAGGTGTAACGCGGCGCGTACAGGCTGTGTTTGAACCACGGCCGACCGGGAATTCCGTCCGCCAGCAGGAGTTCCCGCTCGACGCCGAGGAGGGCGGTGTTGAGGTCCGACAACGTCTCCGACGCCGGTTCGTTCCCGGTGGTCAGGACCCGGTCGATCATCTGCTGCAGATGCTCCGCCTCGCGGCGCCACTCGCCCACCACGGCCCCGGCCGCGGTCAGGTCGAGCTCGTCTCGAAGTCCGGGAACGTCGGCCAGGGAATCGACGAAGCCCTGAACCGTCGTCGCGTACTGCCGGTAGTCGAAGCCGTGAACATCGGCATTCGCGAGGCGCAGGCCGAGCCGACCCCAGACCTCGACCATCGCCGTCATGTAGCGGTAGCCGGGATCACCGAAGTGCTCCATCCAGTAGAGGTCGTCGTACTGCGAGTGGTAGACGCCGTAGGGTCCGTCGAAGCTGAGGTCGACCACCGGCACGCCGAGGAAGTTGAGGAAGACGGTGTAGTCCGAACCGCTGCCGAGGTCGTTCGCGACCAGCGGGCCGGAAGGATCGCCGTCGTCTCCCGGCGCCGCCGCCGCTTTCGTCCACGCCTCGAGGAGGCTGCCGCGGCTGTTGGGGTCGATGATGTCGCGCGCGACCTCGACGATCGTCCGGTTGAGGCTGGCGACGGCGCTGGCGCCGAAGTTCGGGCCGCTGGTCGAGCTGTCGACGTTGAGGTAGGCGACGGCGCCCTTGCCGAGCTCGGCGGCGAACTGCTCACCCCACTCCGTCGAGCCCGTCAGGTGCCATTCCTCGGCGTCCCAGCTGGCGAAGACGAGGGTGCGCCGCGGCCGCTCGCCGTCGCGAGCGAGCGTGCCGAGCACCCGCGCGGCTTCGATCAGGGTGGCGGTGCCGCTCGACGGGTCGACCGCGCCGTAGACCCAGGCGTCGCGGTGGTTGCCGAGGATGATGGTCTCGTCCGGCTTCTCCGAACCGAGAATCCGGCCCTCCACCACCCAGATCGGCCGCGTCTCGCCGTCCATTTCGACCTCGACGTGGAGCTTCGCCGGGCCCGGGCCGACGTGATACGTGATCGGCAGCGCACCCTGCCAGGAGGGCGGCGCGACCGGTCCTTCGAGACTCTCGAGGATCGGTTTCGCGTCGCCCCACGACATCGGCACGGCGAGGATCCGCGGCACCGAGCGCGCTTCTTCCTGAGTGATTCTCCTGGCCCCCTCGGTCGATGCCCAGCCCGGGGTCAGCGGGTCCCCGGGAACGATGAAGTCGTAGGTGATCGCGCCGCGCTGGATGTGGCTCTCCGGGCCCCAGGGGCCGCGGGGAAAGACGTCGCCCTTGCGGTAGCCGTCATCCATGGGGTCGGAGTAGATGATCAGCGCCGCGACGCCGCGCCGCTCGGCCTCCCACGCCTTGAACCCGCGGTAGCTGTACGGGTTCGAGTAGCGGACGACGGCGATCTTGCCGCGCGGGTCGATGCCCTGCTTCACCAGCCAGTCGTAGTCCTCGGGGTTGCCGCTGTGGGCGTAGATGACGTCCGCGGTGACATCGCCGGAGGCCGACATGCCGAGATAGGTGAGGCCGGCACCGACGGCGTAGGAGTCCTTGTCCACCGGGGTGCCGTCCTCGGCGAGCGAGGCGGTCATCGGGACCGGTTCCAGCATCGACACCGCGACCTTGCGCGGCCACGGCAGCAGCACGTCGTAGCGGTGGATCGTCACCCCTTCGAGGCCGGCGGCGGCAAACTGGTCACGCACGTAGTGGGCGAGCTTGAGATTTTCGGCGGAGCCCGCCGGGTGGGGTTCCTCGGTCAGCACGCGGAAGTGGCGGGCGGTGGCGGCCGGATCGAGAAGATCGGCCATCCGCTCCTCGACGCCGCGTTGGTGGTCGCTCGAAGCGGCGGTGAAGCCGGGGATCCGGATGCTTTCGGGTTTCTCCGGCTCCGCTGCGCGGAGACCTCCGGCCGCGATCAGCAGAACGCAGGCAAGGAAACCGACCGAACGCTTCACGACCCCCCTCCGGGTGCCGTCGCCGGCCCGGGAACGTGCGCCGCGAACCACGCCAGGAAGCGCTCGTAGAGATCCTTGTTGTACGACGGCGTCGTGAACACGTGGAACTCACCCGGGTAGACCACCAACTCGGTGGTCACGCCGAGCCGTTTGAGGGCCTGGTAGAGCTGCTCGGAGTTGACGATGGGCACGTTCCAGTCCTGCTCGCCGCCGACGATGAGGGTCGGGGTGACGACCCTGTCGACCTGGAAGTAGGGCGACATCTTGCGGTACAGATCCGGGTTCTCCCAAGGCAATCCGAGCTCGTTCTCCCACCACAGCTGGTAGTGGTCGTGACCGTAGTTGGTGATGTAGAGCGACTCGCTGGCGCCGGAGTAGGCGGCCTTGAAGCGGTCGGTCTTGGTGATCACGTGGTCGGTCAGGATGCCGCCGTAGGACCAGCCGCCGACCGCCAGCCGGTCGGGGTCGGCGTAGCCGCGGGCGACGGCGTCGTCGACGGCGGCCATGACGTCGTCGAAGTCCTTGCCGCCCCAGGCCTGCCAGATCGCGGTCGAGAAGTCCTGGCCGTAGCCGGACGAGCCGCGCGGGTTGGCCATGACCACGACGTAGCCGGCGCCGGCGAAGAGCTGGCCCTCGAAGTGGAAGCCGAAGTCGTACTGCATCATCGGTCCGCCGTGGAGGCGCAGCACCGCCGGGTAGCGGACCCCGGCTTCAAAGCCGGGTGGTTTGATGATGAAACCCTCGATCTCGGTGCCGTCCTTGCTCTTGAAGTGGACGTTTTCGACCGTGCCCAGGTTGAGGCCGGCGAGCACCTCGTCGTTGGTGTGGGTGAGCCGGGCGAGGCCGGCGTCGTCGGCGAGAAACACCTCGGGCGGCAGATCGGGCTCGGAAACCACGGCCGCGATGCGGCCGTCGCTGCCGAGGGCGAACGCACCGACCGAGCGCGGCCCGCCGATCACGCGGCTGATCGGGCTGCCGTCGACCGGCACCCGCGCGAGATACTGCTCGCCGTCGTCCTCCACCACTGCGAGCACCGCGCCGCCGTCGGACGAGAACTTCAGTTGGAAGACGTTGCGGTCGAGCGCCCGGGTGAGCACCGTCGTCGCGCCGCCCGCGGCGGGCGCCACCGCCAGGTGGTTGGTGGCGTAGACATCGGCGGCGGTGTCGGTGGCGGACCGGTGGGCGATGAGGGCGCCGTCGGGAGAGAACGCCGGCGAGGCGTCGGGGCCGGGGTTGGTCGTGACCTGGATCAGCGTCCGGCCCTGGTCGGTGTTGTTCGCGTCCACGACCCAGATGTCGGTGTTGTAGTTGCTGTCGGGATCGCTCGAGCGGTTGCTGGTGAAGGCGATCGAAGCGCCATCCGGCGACCAGGTGGGCTGGGTGTCGTCGTAGTCCCCCGAGGTGATCTGGGTCAGGGTCTTGGTCTCGATGTCGAGAAGGAAGAGGTGGGTCCGGCGGCTGTCGAGATAGCCGACGTAGTCCTGCTTGAACTGGCGCCGGGTGATGACCCAAGGCGGCGGGTTCTCGGGTTCCTTTTCGCCGGCCTTGACCGCCAGCTGGACGGGGGTGGGATCCTGCAGGACGAGGACGATTCGGCGCCCGTCAGGAGACCACTCGAAGTCGCGTACGCCCTGGGCGGTGTCGGTCAGCTGAACCGCCTCGCCGCCCTGCCGGAACAACGTCCACACCTGATCCTCGCCGTCCTCGGGCGCAGCCAGGAATGCCAGGAAGCGATTGTCGGGGCTCCACCTCGGGTGCGAGGCGGACCGCGCCTCGGCGGTCATGGCCACCGCCTCGCCGCCGCTGGCGGGAACCATCCAAACCCGGGTCATCATCTCGTCCTTCTCGAGATCGGAGGTGCTGACGGTGTAGGCCACCCAGCGCCAGTCCGGGCTGATCTGCGGTTCGTCGACGCCGCCGATCCTGAAGTAGTCGTCGACCGTCAGCGGGCGGGGCGCGAACGGCTCGCTCGGTTCCCCGGCTTCACCGGGCGCGAGCGCGAAAAACATGCTGATACAGATGGTGATCGCCGCAATGGACCGGTTCATCTCTTCACCTCGTGCATAGAATTTCCGGCGGATCGAGATCAGATCACGGCCACCCTACCACGATCTGGTCTCGTTACCCACAATGTGGGTGCCGGCGATCTCCGTCAGGGGCGGCCGTCGACGGGAGGGCGCAGCTGGCCCCAGTTGAGGATCGCGTTCCACAGCAGGCGGTAGTCGGAGCGGTTGAGGTCGCGGTGCATCGGGTTGAAGTTGTACGCCACCACGACTCCGTCGCCGGAGGGCACCGCGAGCATCGCCGGCCGGCCCTCGAGCTCGTCCTCGCCCAGGGCGCCGCCGCTGACGATCATGGTCCCCGCCGCGGGATCGGCCGAGCCCCACTGCAGGACCACCCATCTCGGATCCACCGGGCCGTCGAGACACGAGGTGCAGTAGGCCATGCGGAGCCAGCGCCGCGGCGGGTCGTAGACCGGGTAGTCGAAGCGGAAGACCGACGTGGCGTCCCCGTAACCGTAGCCGAGGGGGTGGTCGGGGATCAGGAATCGCGTCCCCAGCTCCACCCCCGGAGTGCGGATCCCGGTGTCGTGAGCGCGGCGGACATTGCGCACCAGGCCCCCTTCGAGGGCGAGCGCGGACCCGTTGCCGAGGGTCAGCAGGGTGCCGCCTTCCTCGACGAAGCGGGTCAACGCAGTCAGCCCGGCCCAGCCGGGGCCGCCGGTGATGTCGGCCGAGGCGGCCGGTCGGCCGAGGCTCGGG
>JAHECW010000100.1 GCA_024641545.1 Acidobacteriota bacterium | reverse complement strand
CCGACCTCCGCGCCCAACGTTCCGATCTCGCCATCCGCCGCGAGCAGGCCTACAAGCGCAAGATGATCATGCTCGGTCATCTGCCGCCGGATGAAGAGGTTCGTTTGTTCTGAGCGATCCCCTTCGCCGCCACCCCATCGAGCACATCCATCCTGGGTGACCCGGGTCACGGCGGCTGTTCGTTGAATGGGCCATCGTGAATTCAATGTGAAGGACGATCGTTCGAAAACCGAACACAGTCCGCGACGCGTGACATCCGGGAGGGCACATGTCTGGAATGAAAGCGCATCACCGACGGAATCTCGCGATCCATTCATTCGTACTGGCGGCAACGGTGTTCGTTGTCATTGTCGGAGCGCCTGAACCGGTTGAGGCAACGGCCAAGCTCTGGCTCTACCCGGACTCGGAGGACCCCCGCGCCGGAGGCCACGTCGTCACCGAACCCGCCTTTACGCTGAACGTGGAAAACCGGGGATCGGGGAACGGTGACAACACCGCGACCGACTCCTACTTCATCGTGGCGGTGAACGACCCGGGGCTGTTCGTGAGTGGTTCGATCGCGCTCCCGGGGGGCCCGGTCGACCTTGATCCCTCACTGTGGACCTCCGGCACTCCAACCCTCGACTGCACCGGCACCACCGTGCCGCCCCACAGCATTTTTCCGACGTACTTCCAGGAGATCGCCATCGGCGACATCGCCGAGGGTGAGATCATTTCGGCAGGCGTGGTGATCGACGGCACAGAGGGCCTCGAGGTCCACTTTGACGCCAAGGCCGTCGGCTACAAACAGGCGGGCAATACACTCCGTTGCTACGACGTTTTCAACCCCTCTGGGCACGACGTCACCCAGGTTTTCGACGAGCCGGGCGGGAGCCCGTGCCACGAAATCTTCGTCGAAAAGACCGCCGGGGCCACGGGCGTCGCCCTCGGCGACCCGATGGACTACGTCATCGTCGTTGAGAATCGAGGAACCTGCGAGCTCACTGAAGTGGTGTTGACCGAGGACCTTCCGACGGTTACAGACGTCAATGGGCAGCCGGTGCCGGCATTCACCGTGACGATGATCGATCCGCCGCCGACCAGCCAAAGCGCCGACAGCATTGTGTGGAGCTTCCCGGCGATCGCTCCCGGAGCCGCCGTTGCGGCGACGGTGTCGGTGGTCTTCGACCAACCGGATGCAGTCGGGCTCACCATCGTGAACACCGCCTGCGTTTCGACCTTCGAGCTTCCCGACCCCGCGTGCTCGAGCGCCTCGGTCACCGTCGACGCGACCGGAGATGACGAGATCGGCGGACCTGGGTTCTGGTGCAACCAGCTTCGGTTTGCCCGCGAAGGTCGTCCGAACGCCAGGTTCACCGTCGCCGAGCTCGATGCCTGGCTCTTGGAGATCTTCGATCTGTCCGCCGTATTCCCCGAGCTTCGGCCCCTGGCGACGCTGATGGACGCCGAAACCCTGCTGTGCCGCCCGAATCAGGCGGAAACCCCAGCCGATCGGCTCGCTCGGCACCTCCTCGCCCTGTGGTTCAACGTCGTGAGCGAGCGCCTGCCGCTCGACACGGTGCTGGGCGACCTCTGTCCGGGTGATGAAGATCCGCCGCCGGACATGAACCCGGCAATGACCGTCGCCGAACTCATCGCAGCCGCCGAAACCGAATTGGTTGCAGGTTCAGACGACGAAATCCTCGGTTTCTGGCTGGAGGTTGTCGACTTCGTCAACAACTCGCGGCTGCCCGGCCCGTCGGGATGTGGCGAGGCGATCGTCCGGGGGTCCGGGAACCGCAGACACGGGAATCACCGCCCTTAGCCCGAAGTACTCACGAGGGTTCGTAGCGAGGGCTCTCAGAGCTCCGCGAGAGCCGCCAGCTCGGGATGTCTGAAACAACTCACGAGGTGGTCGTTGACCATCCCGGTTGCCTGCATGTGGGCATAAACGATGGTCGGGCCGACGAAGGTGAAGCCGCGCTTCTTGAGGTCCTTCGAGATGGTCTCGGCGAGAGTCGTCTTCGCCGGCAGCTCGGCGAGCGTCTTCCAGGCATTCTGGATCGGACGGCCATCGGTGAAGCGCCAGATATAGTCCGCGAAGCTGCCGAACTCCGCCTGTACCGCGAGAAAGGCCCGGGCGTTGCCGATGGAGGCCGCGACCTTGGCGCGGTTGCGGACGATGGCCGGATCGGAGAGCAACTCGGCTCTCTTCCCGTCGCCGTAGCCGGCCACGATCTGCGGATCGAAACCGTCATAGAGCCGTCGATACCCCTCTCGCTTGTTGAGGATGGTCGACCAGCTCAGGCCGGCCTGGGCGCCCTCGAGGATGAGGAACTCGAAGAGCGTTCGATCGTCCCACACCGGAACGCCCCACTCTTCGTCGTGGTACGCAACGTAGAGCTCATCGGTCCCGCACCAGCCGCAGCGTTCCTTTTCACTTGTCATGCTTCCATGCCCTGTTCTTCGCCGAGAAACCTGAGTTTCACCTTGCGCCCGTAGAGCTTGCTGAAGAGGTTGGCCTTTTTCTTCAGGGACCATCCCTCGAGGAGGAGACCCGCCGTTCCGTCGAGCCACAGGGTCAGCTCGCTGTCACTGAGCTTTGCGGTGAGGTCGGTGACCCGCTGGACGTGCTCACGATCGAGGGCATCCGCGACCCGCATCAGCGACGCCAGGCTGGTCACTCGAACCCGCTCGGCTTCATCGAGCGCCATGAATTGCGGGTGGTGGTCGGCCGGATGGGCCTTGCGGTGGTAGCGCGCGACGTTGGCCACGAGCTGCATTTCGCGGTCGCTGAAGTTGGGCAGCTCGGAATTCGAGATCAGGTAGAGCGAGTGCTTGTGGTGGCCCTTGAAACTGACGAACTGGCCGATGTCGTGCAGCAGCGCGGCGGCGTGCAGGATCCGCCGATCGGCGGCGCGGAGGCCGTGCAACGAGCGCAACTGGTCAAAAAGTCTGAGCGAGAGCTTGGACACCTGCATGGCGTGATCGCAGTCGAAGTGGTATTTGCGTCCGACGGTGATCGCGCTCGCCAGGATCTCGCGATCCTGCCGGTCTTCATGGTCGCGGTGGCCGACAAGCTCACTCACGAGATCGAAGAGCACGCCTTCCTTGATGCCGACGTGAGGAACCTGGATCTCGTCGGCGCCGGCGAGATCGGCAAGCCTCTCGTAGACCATGGCCGCCGGCAGGATGACATCGGCGCGATCCTCCCGCAGGCCGAGTTGATCCACCCGTTCCCGGAATGACAACCGGGCGAGCTGCTCGATGATGGCCCGCAACGCGGCCACGGGCAGGTGGCTGACGCTCAGCTCGTCCGGAAAACCGCCGAGCTTGGCCAGGGTCTCGATGTTGCCGCCGGTAGCGACATAACCCGCCAGCGTGTTGCCCTCCGGCATGGCGGGGACCTTGAGGATCGAGATGTACTCCGCGAGCAGACGGCGGAAGCGGCCGGGATCGGTGCCGGCTTCGGTGAGCTCTTCGAGCAGTCGGACCGAACCCATGGTGTGCGACTCCGACCAGTAGGTTCCGTTCTGGTCGACCAGCGAGACCTCGACGCTGCCGCCCCCGAGGTCGACCAGAAGCCAGGTCCGATTGCCGAGAGGCACCCGACGCGCCACCGCGAGGTGAACCAGCCGCGCCTCCTCCGAACCGCTGATGGCCTCGAGGCGGAGACCGGTCTCGTCGAGGACCCGGGCGATGAACTCATCCCGGTTCGAGCTCTCGCGGACCGCGCTGGTCGCCACGGCGCGGTAGTGCTCGATGCCGAGCGCGTCCATCTGGCGGCGAAATCCCGCGAGCGCCGCAACCGCTCCGTCCATGGCCGTGGTCTCGAGCCGACCCGAGAGGTAGACCCCGTGGCCCAGCCGCACCGCCGCGCGATCACCGGCAAGGGTCTCAAACTCGCTCTCGCTGGTGAACTCGGCGGCGAGAAAGCGGATCGCGTTGGATCCCATGTCGACACACGCCACCCGAACCGGGTACTCGATATCGAGCCCGATGGACGCGTCGCGAGGCAGGTCGTCCGCCGGCATCAGTGATTCGTCACCGCGGTCAATCTTGCCACACCTTGCGGATCCTGATCAGGCGTGTCTTGGATTGCCGGGATCCACGAACGCCGGAACCGGCGTCACTGTCCTCGACGTCGACCGGACATCGGTGCTCCCCGAACCGCGATCCTCTGTCTTCTGTCGCGCCCGCGTCGCGCGGGCGTCGAGATCGCCGGGGCCGGCGGAACGTCCGCCCTAACCGAAGGCCTTGAGCAGGGCCGGCGTGACGTGCCACTGGAGCTCGGCGCAGTTCGGACCGAGCCTGGACCAGTCGCCGCCGATGACGGCGATGCAGACGACCGCGGCGGTCGGCATGGCCACGGCGCCGCCACCCGTCAAGACCGAGACCAGATCCGACCAGGTCGGTTCGTGGCCGGTGACGAGGATCCGTTCGGCCGAAGGGCCGGCCGCCAGGATGCCGTCGACCACATCGGCCCAGCCACCGCCGTAAAACGACGGCACGATCTCCAGGGGGGCGTTCCATCTCCCGGCCTTGTTCGCCAGTTCGGCGGTCGACCGAGCACGCACGGCCGGTGAGCTCAGAATCAAGTCGGGAACCGCCCCGGCCTTGGTCAGGAACCTGCCCATCCGTCTGGCCACCTTGGTCCCGCGCTGGGCCAACGGTCGCTCCCGATCATCGGACAGTCCGATTCCCCAGTCGGACTTGGCGTGACGCATGATCAGGAGTTCGGGCACGGATCCGTCCCTTCAACCTCGAGCCTCGACCTCGTCAAGAACCTCTTGTTGGACAACCCGGCCGTCGTCCAGTCGGAGGGCGCTCAGGCGACCGCCGTAGACACAGCCGGAATCGAGACACACGATCCCGCGGGTCCGGTACATTCCGAGCATGGCCCAGTGCCCGAAGATGACGTTGTAGCCCTGGCGAAGGACGGCCGATGAAACGAACCACGGCCGACAGCCGTCGGGTGCGGACCCGGGAGGACCGGTGAAGTCGAGGACGGCGCGTCCGTCCGGGCCCACCATCCGGATCCGGGTCATGGTCACCGCGGCTGCGGCAAGCTGGTCCTCACGCGGGAGGTCGACGTGCCAGGGATTCTGTCGTTTGCCGTAGATCGCGGTGAGCAGGGAATGTGACTCGTCTCCCGCGCAGTCAACCCCGATGGCGTCGACATACCCGTGCGCAAGCTCGATGTTCCACTCGGGGGCGAGCCCCGCGTGGACCAGAACGAATCGTCCGAACTGGTGCATCAGGGGCCGACGCCGCAGCCATTCCAACAACTCGTCTCGATCCGGAGCGTCGAGAACCGCATCGAGGGTGTCGGATTTCTTGCCGGCTGCAACGCCGCAGGCACGTGCAAGGAGGTGAAGATCGTGGTTGCCCAGCACCGCGGTGACGTAATCGCGGTTCTTCACGGCCCAACGCAGCACCTCGAGCGAGCCCGGCCCTCGGTTGACGAGGTCCCCCACCAGCCACAACTCGTCCCTGGTTGCAGCCCAGTCGATCCTCTCGAGCAGCCGCTGCAGCGTCTGCCAACAGCCGTGGATGTCTCCGATTGCCCAGGTTGCCATCTCTCCCGTGCCCGTTTCCGCGCCCGTGCCGGTTCCCGATGGAACGACCCGACCACTTGCGACGAGCCACCATTATCCACGTTCCCGGAGCGCCGCGTCGACTTGGTTCTTTCGTGACTCAACCGCGAGAGGATGCCAGGCGCCATTCCGCTTCGCGAGATGGGAGCGAGGCACCACCGTCCACCACGCCGAGCTGTACAATCCCGGCAGGAGGTCGTGATGTCCTCAGTCTTCCAATTCTCCAAACTCGCCGGCAGGATGCTGCCGTCGCCGATCCGCGAACTCTTCCAGATGATCCGCCAGCCGGGGATGATCTCCTTCGCGGGCGGGCTGCCCGACCCGACCGCTTTTCCCGTCGGGCCCTTCGCCGACTGCGCCGATGTCCTTTCTCGAGACGGTCGCGAGGTCCTCCAGTACGGCGCGTCGGAGGGCTATCCGCCGCTGCGCGAGATCCTGCTCGCGATGATGGCCGAACGTCTGGAATTCGCCGTTCGACCGAACGAACTGCTGGTCACATCGGGCTCGCAGCAGGGGCTCAACCTCGCGGCTCGGGTCCTCCTCGACCCCGGCGACGTGGTCATCGTCGAGGCCCCGACCTACCCCGGAACGATCCACTCCCTGCGCAACGCCGGCGCACGTTTCGCCACCGTTCCCTGCGACGCCGACGGGATGCAGGTCGAGCTGCTGCCCGAGATCGTCGCTCGGACTGTGGCCGAGACCGGCCGCCGGCCGAAGCTGATCTACACGGTGCCCGATTTCTCCAACCCGTCCGGCGCCTGTATGAGCCTCGAACGGCGGCATCGGCTCGTGGCACTCGCCGCCGAGCTCGAGGTCCCGGTCTTCGAAGACGACCCCTACGGCAAGCTGCGCTACTCCGGCGACGTGCTGCCCAACCTCAAACGCCTCGCAGCCGGAGATCCGCACGTCATTTACGCCTCCTCCTTTTCAAAGGTCCTGGCGCCGGGGGTGCGAGTGGCCTGGACCGTTGCCGATCCCGAGCTGACCAGAGCCATGGTGCTCATGCGCCAGGGCGAGGATCTCTGCACCTCCACCGTCACCCAGGCGCTAGTAGCGGAGTACTGCCGGCGCGGCCACCTCGAGAACCACATGAGCCGCATCCTCGAGGTCTACTCCGGGAAGTGCCGCGCCATGCAACTGGCGCTGCTGACCCACCTCGCGCCGGGATCGGCGAGCTGGACCGAACCCCAGGGCGGCTTCTTCTTCTGGCTCGAACTCGCCCGGGGATCGAGCCGGGAGCTCTTCGACCGGGCGGTTTCGGAGAAGGTCGCTTTCGTGCCCGGAAGCGCTTTCTACCCCGGCGACGACGAACAGATCGGC
The DNA here is from genome assembly GCA_024641545.1 of Acidobacteriota bacterium. GTDB lineage: Bacteria > Acidobacteriota > Thermoanaerobaculia > Thermoanaerobaculales > Sulfomarinibacteraceae > JAHECW01. The sequence goes on along the minus strand of JAHECW010000100.1, from coordinate 11,074 downwards.
GAGGTCCACACCGGTGACCGCTTCGCGCGGCTGTGCTTCACCTTCGCCGATGAACCGGCCATCGACGAGGGGTGCCGGCGTTTGGGCGCCGCTCTGGGCTGAGTTCTCCGGCGTCCGGCGGCAGCGGTTACCAGCCCTTGTGATGCAGGATCTCCTTGATCCTTTCCTCGGTCTCCTTCTCGACCAGTACCATCTTTGTCGCTTTTGCCTTGTGGATGGCGTCGGTGAGCGACGCGAGATCGACCGGTTTCTCGAGGAATTCGAGAGCGCCCTGCTTCATCGCCTCGACGCCCTTCTCCACCGTGGCATGCCCGGTCAGGAGCACGACCTGGATATCCGGACGCCGGCGCTTGATCCGCTTCAACGCCTCGAGGCCGTCGATGCCGGGCATCTTGAGGTCCAGGACCACCACGTCGAAGTTCTCGTCGTCAACCATCTGGAGCGCGTTTGCCCCCGAGTTGGTGGTGGACACATCCATTCCCCGGGTGCGCATCCGCTCGGCCAGGGTTTCGGTGAACTCTTCCTCATCGTCGACAAGCAGTACCTTTTCGCTCATGGCTGACTCCCACTGTCGGGTCCCACACGGTTGCTGATTTCGAGCACGAGCTCACCGCGACGGCCGTCCGCCGACAGGCGTCCGCCGAGCATCTCGAGGAGAGCCCGGGCGCCGGCGCCCTCTCCGCCGAGTTCGATGTCGGCGTCCTCGATCCCGGCGAGATTCTGAAAACGGAGGGTGGCGCCGTCGGCGCCGGGCTCGGCGGCGATCGTCATGATTCTCGAGTCGTCGATCCTCGGCATGGCGGCTTCGATGCAGGCGCCGATCAGGCCTTCGAGCAGGAACGGGCTGGTGATCAGCGCCACCGAGCCGGCCGGCACCGCGGCGCTGATGGTGATCTCGGCCTGGGCGGCCTTTCGCCCGTACAACTCGACGACCAATCCGACGAGGTCCGCCAGATCGATCCTGATTCCGGTCGCGTCGACGCTGTGAGCCAGCCGGTTCAAGGCGCCGACGATCCGGTTGGCCTGGCGGATCTGATCGACGATCTTCCCGGCCTGGACCTCGAGGCGGTCCGGATCGACCGACCGTCCGGACTTCATCGCAAGGGCGATGTCCTGCAGCAGGCCCGCCTTCTCGTTGATCACGGCGAGCTTGTTCCGGATCTCATGACTCACCGAGGCCGACATCTCGCCGAAAAAGCGGAGGCCCTCCTCGGAGACGGCCTTCCAGCTGTCGAAATCGGTTGCCGTCATGACCCCACGACCTCTTTCAGGGTGGCGACGAGGGTCTCGATGTCGATGGGTTTTACCAGGTAGTGGTCGGCCTCGGCCGAGCCGATCCTGAAGTCCTCCTCGGAACCGTGTCCGGTGAGGAAGACGAACTTCATCTCCGGTCGGATCCGCTCCAACTTCTTCTTCAGCTGGATGCCGTTGAGGTGGGGCATCTTGACGTCGAGAACGACGACATCGAACGGCTCCTGTTCGGTCAGCACCACCGCGTCTTCTCCCGCCGTCGCCCACTTCGCATCGACGTCTCTGAACGAGAGGCGTTCAGCGAGGGTCACGACCAGCTCTTCTTCGTCATCGACGAGCAGGACTCTCATCGTACGGCGCCCCCATTTCTGCTTCCGGCGACCGGGAGCCTGATCTGAAAACTCGTGCCCTCGCCGAGCTCGCTCTCCACCGAGACGGTGCCGCCGAGCTCCGTCACCAACGAGTAGGTGATCGACAGGCCGAGCCCGACTCCGCCGCGACCGCCCTTGGTGGTGAAGAACGGCTCGAAGATTCTCGCCCGCTGCGCTTCCGACATCCCGCAGCCATCGTCGGTCACTCGAATCATGACCCGGTCCGGACCTTCCCGACCGGCCGCGATCTCGATGCGACCGCCGTTCTCGACCGCAGCGAAAGCGTTGTTGACGACGTTGAGCAGGATCTGCTGGAGTCGGCCCTTGTTGGTCGAGATCACCGGGGTGTCGTCATCGATCTCGACCACGACGGCGATCGACCGGTACTCCGCCTCCTTGCCCATGAAACCGAGAACCTCGGTGATCGTCTCGCTGAGATCGACCGCCACCGGCTCGGTATCGGTGTCACGGGCGAAGGTCAGCAACCGCCTGGTGATCGCGGAGCATCGGTCGACCGAGGAGAGGATCGATTCGACGATCCCCATAAGCTTCTCGTCACCGGCGTACCGGTCGCTGAACTCGAAGAGGTCCTTGATCAGCCCCGCCTTTTCCTTGATGATCGCGAGCGGATTGTTGATTTCGTGCGCGACCCCGGCGCCGAGCCGTCCGAGCGAAGCCATCTTGTTGGTGTACTCCGTCTGGTGCAGGGCGGCGACGCGCTGCTTGTCCGCCCAGTGGATCTTGCTGACCAGGTAGCTCGTCACCCCCAGAACCACCAGCACGATGATCGAAATGCTCGCCGCCAACAGACCGATGAGCTGGCGACGGGTCGCGCTCCACGGTTCCATCAGGGCGGTCTTCTGTTTGACGATCATGAGGATGAACGGAGTGTTCGGAATGTAGGAGTAGCCGACGATCAGCGGCACTCCATCCGGGTCGAGCGTCTCGTAAACCCGGGTTGCGGCCGCGACCTCGGGCACCTCGAGGTCGAGAGACTCGAGCACGCCACCGTGGCGCCTCGACGACGTCTGGAGAATGCCCTCGCGATTGATGACGAACGCGTCGCCCTCGCCGCTGATCTCGAGGTTTGACAGGAGGTTCTGGAGCAGCGACGTCTCCACCGATGTCCGCAGAACATCGAAACCGCCCCCAGGCAGGTCGTGCCGGACCGCGATCACCATATGCGGAACACGGCGGAAGCCGGGAAAAACGTCGCTGACATGGGTCGCCACCTGCTGGACGTCCTCGAACCAGGCCTGGTCGCTGTAGTTGACGCCGGCCAGGTCGTAGGGCCCGACATAACAGAACTGCCGCCCCGACGAGTCGATCACACCGAGATCGACAAACCCGGTGAAGCTGGCCTGGAGGTTTTCCAGGATCTCCCCGACCCGGGCGCAGTCGTGGAGTTCGGCCGAGCTGTTGTCCTCGACGATGAAATCGAGCGCGGCCATCCGCTCCACCAGCGAGAACTCGACGGCCATCTTGGTGTTCGAGACGACGCGGGAGGTGTGGAGCAGGATCTCGGACTCGGCGGAGGCCTCGGTCACCCGGTAGTCGATGGCGGTCATGACGGTGAGCGGCCCGACCGAAACGATGATCATCAGCAGCGCGGTCAGCTGCCACATCCGCCGCAGGTTGAGCGAGTACCGCCGCGATTCCACCGGCAGATCGGACTGCGACCGGCCTTCGAGGCGGCCCCGAACACCGGCCCGCCCATCGCTCGTGAATGGCTGCTTCATACCGGGTGATCTTCTCCACGGGTTCGGCCGCGGGCCTTTTCGTTGGCCCTTTTCAGGGTCTCGCTGAGGGCTTCGATGTCCACCGGCTTCTGGAGATAGGCGAAGGCGCCGAGCGCCATGCAGGTTTCACAATCCTCATCGGAGCCGTGACCGGTGAGAATGATGACCTCGACATGCGGATTCGTCGCCTTGACCCGGCGGAGAACCTCGATGCCGTCGATCCCCGGCATTTTCAGGTCCAGAATCATGACGTCGGGCTCATCGTCCTTGACCATCTGCAGAGCCGATTCACCATCGTAGGCGACCGCCGAACCGACGTCGCGCATCTCCAGCCGCTCGGACAGGGTCTGGACGAACTCGCGTTCGTCGTCCACCAGCAGCACTCTGGACGGCGTTTCGAAGTCGACCCTCCGGTAGATGTCGGTTCGGTAGAACTCCTTCCCGACCCGAGTTTCCACCGAGCGAACGCCCTCCACCGGGCCGGCGATCTCCTTGAGCTCGTCTTCGAGTCGTCCGAGCATCAACACGTGCTTGTTGATGGTCAAGGTCACGCGTCCTTCCAGGCACGCGACCTCGGCGTGGTGGCCGGCCGCGGCGAGCGCATGTTCGACTCGGGCGCCGACGAGAAAGTCCTCGACCGCCTGCCGGGACTCGGCGGTCGGCTGCACGGCCTCGTTGGCGAGGCTCTCGACGATGAGCCTGATCGCACCGCCGAGCGGCGTCTTGTCGGTCGGCAGGACGATGTCGTAGAGCGACGGGCTCCAGGGATCCGCGCTCCCGCGGTGGTCCAGGATCCACGCCGCGAGATCCTCGTCCTGACGGCGGATCTCTCGCGCGGCCGCCTTTTCGCCGACCCGATCGGTGATCTGAGCAGCGGCGACCCGCGACGTCATGTCGGCGACCAGGCAGACCCGAAGAACGTGGCTGATGCCGCTCGGCACCAGCTGGGCACAGAACCCGGCGAGTACCACCTCGTCCCGCGCGACCACCTCCGCCACCGCGACCTTGAGACACGCGACCGTCCGCTCCCGTTCACGGGTGAAGCTGTTGAAAACCGATCGTTTCGCCGAGAACGCCTTGGCGATTGCGGTCTCGGAAAGTCCCGAGTTTCCGGCCGCTCGAACCACGAGGTCCCGGTCGGTGACCAGTTGCAGCTCCGTCTGGTCGGCAACTCCCCGGATGACACCGTCCGCGTTGCAGTAGGTCGCACTGACGACCGAGATGATGGACATCACGCTTCTCCTTGTCGGGTCGGATTCCAGCTCGGGAGGAGGACGCTCGACAGGGGGCACGACTGTTCGCGCCCGTTGACATGCGCGTCGGCATGGACGGCCCGGACCGCCCGTTCCATCGTCGGGAAGATCCGATCACGGCCGATCCTCTCGATGAGGTGCGTCCGTTCGAGGACCTGCATCACCGACTCGTTGACGCCGCTGAACGAAATCTCCACGCCGGAGCTGCGGACACGATCGACGAGCAACGACAGCGCCTCCTCGCCGGACGCGTCGATGTCGCTGATGGCGTTGCTGACGATGATGATGTGGCGCAGCTCGTGCTTGGCCCGCAGCCGCTCGTTGATCTGATCTTCGAGGTAGGTGGCGTTGGCGAAAAACAGCGGGCCGTCAAAACGGACGAGATCGATGTAGATGCACTCCTCCAGACCGTGGATCAGCGCGGAGCGCAGGGTGTCGTCGCCGTACCGGGACAGGCTCATCACGGTGGGTCGCATACTCTTGTACAAGAATACCCCGAGCGACAGGATCACACCGACCATGATGCCTCGGTCGAGGTGGGGGGCGAAGGCGAGCGTACTGACAAAGGTCAGGATCGAGATCGCCCCGTCGTACCACTGGGCACGCCAGGCATGGACGAAACCGCTGACATTGACCAGGCCGATCACGGCCATCATGATCACCGCGGCCAGAACCGCCTGCGGCAGGTGGTAGAGCAGCGGCGTGAAGAAGAGCAAAACGATGACGACGGTGAGGCTCGTGATCACGCTGGACATCCCGGTCAGGGCGCCGGCCTGGAGGTTGACCGCGCTGCGGGAGAAGCTCCCGGAGGTCGGGTAGCTCCGGCCGAACGAGCCGCAGATATTGGCGATCCCCTGGCCGATGAGTTCCTGGTTGGGGTCGATGCGTTGGCCGGTCTTGGCGGCCATGGCCTTGGCGATGGAAATCGCCTCCATGAAACCGAGAAGGGAGATGATCACCGCCGGGAGGATCAGCCGCGGGATGACCCTCATGTCGATTGCAGGCAGGCACGGGGTCGGCAAACCACGCGGGATGGTGCCGACCACCGCGCCACCTCCCATCAGCAGCAGGTGGTCGGGGTCGAGCGGTTGGTTGCCGACCTTCAGCCGCCAGTGCCGGTCGTCGGTCGGCGCTCCCGCAGGAACCAGCACTTTTTCGTAAAACCCGGCTCGCGGGTCACCGTCGGGAACCCGGGCGAAGACGAGAGCGCGCAGCCGACCGCGCACCTCCGCCACCTGCTCCTTGACCTCGAAGGCGTGCGCGTCGAGCAGGCCGGCGAGTTGGTGGAGGGCGAGGAGATGTTCCGAGGTGGCCGCGGCGTTGTCGACGGCGGGGCCGAGGGTGAACCGCTCGACCGACCGACTGGTGTGGCATCGCTGACAGAACGCGCCCGTGCTCTCGGTGATCGTGGCGGTGATCTCGGTGCCCTCCGAACGAACCTCGTCGATCTCGATGCGGGCGGTGATCGCGGTGTTGAACTCGTCGACAAGCCCGGCGAGCCCGGGTGAGGTGATGCTTCCGCTCGCCACCGTTTCGTCGTGTTCAAAATCAACCACCACAGCCAGAACGGTTGTGATCACGACTGCGATGAGGACGCTGGGCAGCCGAGGATTGAGCCGCCGAACGCCGAGCATCACGGTAAAAGCCAGCGCCGCCATCCCGAGGGTCGGCAAGTGCGTCCAGTGGGTTGCGGCCGACACCACCCTGAACACTGTTTCGTAGTGGTGCTCCGCGCTCTCGACCGAGACCCCGAAGATCTTGCTGAGCTGCGAGGTGGCGATGATGAGCGCAGCGGCGTTGGTGAATCCGTTGACGACCGGGTGCGACAGGAAGTTGACCACGACACCGAGTCGGAGCACCCCGATAACGAGCTGAAAGACCCCGACCATCAACGCCAGAAGGATCGCGTAGCCGATGAATCCCTGGGAGCCCGACGCTGCAAGCGGCTCGAGGCTGGCCGAGGTCATCAGCGACACGACCGCCACCGGCCCGGTCGCCAACTGCCGGCTCGAACCGAAGAGGGCCGCGATCATCGGCGGCAGAAACGAGGCGTAGAGCCCGTAATGCGCCGGCAATCCCGCGAGCTGGGCGTAGGCCATGCTCTGCGGTATCAAGACCAGGGCGACCGTCAGCCCGGCGACGAGATCGATCTTGAACGGCCCCCAGCCGTAATCCCGGAACCAGCCCGTGAATGGGAGAATGCGAGTCATCAGGTTCATCGACTACTCCGCGGGAAGCCGTCGCGCAACCAGCTTGCGGCAGGCTTCCAGAACATCCGGATAGATCGCCCCCGGGTCGTAGAGGCAGGAATCCCTCAAGCGCACGAGCCCATCCACCATCGTGAAGATCAACAGCGCCATGTTGCGGGCGGGGAACGCTTCGATGGTGCCATCCTGCTGCCCCTTGATCAGCGCCCGTTCGAAGACGCCGACAAAACAGTCGAAGATCGCCTCGAGCTGTTTGCGGCAATGGTCGTTGACCCTCGCCAGCTCGAACGCATCCGATCGGTGGAGCAACAGGAACAGCTCCTCCTTCTCGGCCGCGAGTTCGAGGTAGAAGCGCGCCGCCTCGTCGACCATCTCGACCCCCGGGTTCACGTTCGCGCGCTCGAGGTACTCGACGAAATCCCGTTCGAACTCGCACCGCACATGCTCGAGGACGGCGAGGAAGAGTTTCTCCTTGCTCTCGAAATGGTAGAAGACCGTACCCTCCGCCGAGCCGGTCATCTGCGCGAGCTCCGTGGTCGAGGTCTCCCTGAAGCCCCTGGTCGCGAACGACCTGGTTGCGGCGTTGAGGATGGCGGTTCGTTTCGACACGATGACCTCGGCTTCCGCGAATACTAACTGAGTACTCAGTCAGTATTCTATGAACCAGCCCGATTCGTGTCAAGTTCTTTCTTTACATGTAATTAAGAATCATTACTGGAGAAGCTCACCCTGCATTCCTGCCGGCCTGCACCGGGTCCTCCAGATCCTTCTCGACGAGAATCAACGCAACCCCGCGATGGTCGCGATGCCCCTGCGTCCCTTGCGGTTCAACTCTGCGATTGTGCGGCCGTCAATCCGTCACTTCCACGTGGCACGAGGTGCAGACGAGCCGCGCGCCGGTCACGGCGTCGCCGACCACACCGGGTGAGTTCCGAAGATCCATCCGGTGGCTGGCGGGCACCGCCACGGCGCCCACGTCCTCGGCGACATCGGCGTTGTGGCAGTCGAGACAAGGGTTCTCGTGCTGAGTGATCGGTCCCATGTTCTGGATCGAGTGCGGGATCACCGGTGGAAACTCGGCGTTGGGACGGACGCGCACCTCGCTGTCGCCGGGGTCGACGGTGTTGAACTTGATCGGCGCCTGGGGAGGCTGTTCGAAGGCGGTGCCCGGGGCGAGGCCGATCTCCGAGTCGGGGATGCCGGCGGCAGCCTCCACCGCGGTTGCCCGGACCGGCGGCGCTGAGGCCTCCTCGTGACCGCTCGATGAGCAGCCCATGATGAACGCGAGAGACAACACGATACCTGTGGTTTTCATGCTCTCACCCCTCAGGCCTTCCGCACCCGGACGGCGCACTTCTTGAAATCGGTCTCCTTGGAGATCGGGCATGTGGCGTCGAGCGTGACCTTGTTGACCGGCACGCCCTCGTCGAACCAGGGCACATAGACCGTCCCCCTGGGCATGGTGTTGCGGCCCGCGGTCTCAACCACCGCCCGAACCTCGCCGCGCCGCGACTCGATGACGGCGACATCGTTGCGGGCCAGCCCGCGGGCGGCGGCGTCGACCGGGTTGATGAAGACCTGGGCCCGGGGCGCAGCCGCGTTGAGCTCGGGAACGCGCCGGGTCATCGAGCCCGAGTGCCAGTGCTCGAGGACGCGGCCGGTGCAGAGCCAGAGGTCCCACTCGGCGTCAGGGCTCTCGGCAGGCGCGGCGTAGGGGCGGAAGAAGATCTTCGCCTTGCCGGCGACTGAAATCGCGTCCCCTCCCGCCGGACCCGCGAGGTTTCCCTGTGGAATCGCCTTGAGCGCGGGACCGTAGAACTCGAAGTCGGCGCCGTCGGCGACATACGGGTCGTACTCGCCGTTGAAGCGCCAGCGGGTCTCTTTACCGCCAATGACCGGCCAGCGCAGACCGCGGACATCGTCCCGATAGTAGACGTCGAAAGGGGCGAGATCATGGGCGTGGTCGATCCCGAAGCGGCGGTACTCCTCAAAGAGCGCCTTCTCGGGGAACCAGTCGATCCCGGCTGCCTCGGCGGTGCAGTTGCCGTGGCCGGCGCCGACCGGATCGGGCCAGGCGAGGGCGCGGGCGGTTTCGGTCTCGAAGAGCACCTCGTAGAGGCTCTGATCGGCTCGGTAGCCGAGCTTCGCCGCATCGGCCAGCACATCGGGCAGGAAGCCCGCCTCGGCCCCCTCCACCGTGACTCCCGGCACCGGCTGCCTGCCCCAGACCTCGGCCAGGGTGAATCGTTTGGAGAACTCGAGGATCTGCCAGACATCGCTGCGGGCCTCGCCGGGCGGGTTGACCACCTGGCGCCAGGCCTGGGTCCGACGCTCGCTGTTGCCGTAGAGGCCCCACTTCTCGTAGTGGGCCGCGCACGGCAGGATGAGATCGGCCACCTTGCAGGAATAGGTCGGATAGATGTCCGAGACGACGATGAAGCAGTCCTTCTCGCGCGCCGCCTTGAGCCAGTGGTTGGCGTTGGCGGTGGATTGGAAGGGATTGGTGACCTGGACCCACAGCCACTTCATGCTGCCGTCCTCGAGATCGCGCATCATCTTGGTGATGTGGCTGCCGACCTTGGGATTGAGGGTCCGGCTCGGAAGTTTCCACAGCCCTTCCGCGCGTTCGCGGTGGGCCGGGCTGGCCACCACCATGTCGGCGGGCAGGCGGTGGGCGAAGGTGCCGACCTCGCGCGCCGTGCCGCAGGCCGAGGGCTGACCGGTGAGCGAGAACGCTCCGTTGCCGGGGCGGGCCTGCTTGCCCATGAGGAGGTGCACCATGTAGGCCTGCTCGTTGACCCAGGAGCCGCGGGTGTGCTGGTTGAACCCCATGGTCCAGAACGACACCACCTTTCGATCCGGATCGGCATAGAGGTCGGCCAACAGTTTCAGCTTGGACTTGAAGCTCTCGACGTCCTCGTCGGGATCCCCCTTGGCGAGCTCGGCGACAAAGTCGAGGGTGTAGGGCTCGAGCGCGGTCTTGAACTCATCGAATGTGATGAGCCAGTGGGCGTCGGCGCCCCCGGTCGACCTCTGGTCCACGGCATGGGTCCGATCGGGATCCAGACCCTGGGCGACGGCCTCGTCGCGGGTGAGTACGACAACGCGCTCCCGCGCCTGGGTGTCCTTCTCAGCGGCGAAAGCGAAGTCGTCGGTGCCGCGCATCCCGTAGCCGATGTCGGTGGGACCGGCGGCAAAGACGCAGTGGGCGTCGACGAATTCGGTGTCTGCAGCGCCCCGCTTGACAATCTCGCGGGCAATGTAGTTCCAGATCGCGAGATCGGTCTGGGGCTTGAAGATGATCTCGGTGTCGGCGGCGTCGGAGGTGCGGTTACGGAAAGTGGTCAGATTGATGATCTGCGCCCTCTTGTGCGCCAACCGGCGTTCCACGACCCGCGACCAGAGCATGGGGTGCATCTCCGCCATGTTGGCCCCCCAGGCGATGACGGTATCGGTGAGCTCGATGTCGTCGTAGCAACCGGCCGGCTCGTCGATCCCGTAGACCTGGATGAACGCGGCCACCGCCGAAGCCATGCAGTGGCGGGCGTTGGGATCGATGTTGTTCGACCGCCAGCCGGCCTTCATGAGCTTCACCGCGGCGTACCCCTCGGGGATGGTGTACTGACCGGAGCCCATGATGCCGACCCCGGTGGGACCGAGCTCGGAGTGGACCCGCTTGAAATGGGCTTCCATCTCGTCGAAGGCGCGGTCCCACGACACCGCGGTGAACTCGCCCTGTTTGTCGAACCGACCGTTCTTCATCCGGAGCAACGGCTGGTGGAGCCGGTCGGCGCCGTACATGATGGAGGCGTTGGCGTAGCCCTTGGCACAGAGGAGGCCGCGGTTGACCGGGTTCTCGGGATCGCCCTTGACGGCGATGACCCGGTCGTCCCGTGTGCCGACCACGACCCCGCAACCGACGCCGCAGAACCGGCACACGCTCTTCTCCCAAGTCAGCCCCATTTCGAGGTCGGGCAGCGGCCCGGCGTGGGTCATGGGCACACCGACAGCCGCGGCGGTGGCGGCAGCGACGCTGGTCTTGACGAAATCCCGACGTGACAGATCGTTGTTCATTCGGCTCCCCGATTCTCGGCGCCCTCATCGAAGGGCAATCCGTGGTAGACCACCAGGTCGGCGCTCAACACATGCGGAACGGCCTGCAGCCGCCGAAGCCCCTCCTGATGTTCTCCGATGGTCTGATGCTCCTGGACCACGATGAGGCGACCGGTCGCCGCATCACGGGCGTGGACCTC
>JAHECW010000099.1 GCA_024641545.1 Acidobacteriota bacterium | reverse complement strand
GCCGAAGAAATCGCCCTTGCTCAGCACCGCCAGAACCCGATCCTTCTTCCCGAAGCACTTGCGGATCTCGACCTCGCCGCTCTCGATGACATACATCTGGAGCCCGAGATCGCCCTCGGTGAAGATCACGTCACCCGAAGCGAACGTCGTCCGCATGGGATCGAGAGAATCGTGCGTTCCCTTTGAACCGGTGGTTTTGAACTTCGCCATCACACGCTCCAGCTTACCGCACCGCGCCGGGTATCGATCGCCACGGTGGCTCCGACGGGAAAGGCCAGGTTTCTCGATCCGTGACCGAACGGCAGTCCGACGATGACCGGAACCGTCTCGGGCACCGATTCGAGGAGCAGCTCGGACCAACGCTCCAGACACTCCGATTTCGGACGACAGGCGCGCAAACTCCCGCCTATCAGTGCTTTTACCCCTTTGAAGCTAGCAGAGCCCCGGAGGTGGGTCAACAGACGGTCGAGTCGATAGGGCGGCTCGCCGACCTCTTCGAGAAAGACGACTCCATCGCTGAAATCCCGCTCCCAGCGTGTCCCCATCAATGACGAAAGGAGCGAGAGATTGCCGCCGAGCGCGACTCCCTCGGCGGCGCCGTGGCGCAGCACGCAGCCGGCCGGGATCGAAAAAAGAGTCCGACCCGCCAGGCGCCCGCTCAGCACGTCGCGAATCCGGTCGGCGTTGGCCGGTCGGGAAAGGCCGGCGGCCGCCATGGGGCCGTGGACCTGCACCACCGCCGACGCGAGGGGATTCAGAATCGCGGTGAGATCGGAGAACCCGACGAACCGAACCTCGTCGGCGATGAGTCGCTCCCAGGGCATCCGGTCCAACAAACGTGTGGCCCCGAATCCGCCGCGCGCGGCGATGAAGGTCCGGACGCCGCGATCGAGGAGCTCGAGGAGTCCGCCGAGACGATCGTCGTCCGAACCCGCGAGATAATTTTCCCGACCGCGGAGATTCGACGCCAGGAGCACCGGGTTTCCCCAGGAGCGGAGGACGCTCAGTCCTTCGTCCAGCTTCGCCGAATCCACCGGACCCGACAACGCGACAACGCCGAGCGGTTCGCCGCGATCGAGAGAACGCCAGGTACTCATGCAACCTCAACAATAACCCAAGATGAGCGGTTTTGCCGGATGAGATGCGCCAAGAGGCGGGTGCAGAGCGCCGGTGAGAATCGCTCGTCTCGGATTCAACCGGTCTCGGCGTTCTTGGCCCGCGGTGCAGAGCGCCGCGGGAAAAAATGCAGGAGGAGGCTATAAGCCGGATTCTGTGCCCTCGAGGCGGCGTTCATTCATCTTGGCCGGGCGTTACCGCCCGGCTCCAGCAACCTACCCGGGAGCCGTTCCCGCCGAAGCGGGGGGCGGGGACGGGCGACCCTCGACTCCCCTATTCGGTCTTGCTCCGCATGGGGTTTACCGTGCCCTTTCCGTTACCGGAAAGGCGGTGCGCTCTTACCGCACCCTTTCACCCTTACCCACCGACAACCGGCGGGCGGTCTGCTTTCTGCGGCACTTTCCCTCGCGTTGCCACGGCCGGGCGTTACCCGGCATGCTGCCCGTCAGGAGTCCGGACTTTCCTCGCCGATCCGAAGACCGCCGCGAACGCCCGCCTCCTCCTGCGTTGGAGAGAATAGCACCGACCGCTCACCTGTCGGCAAGACCCGATCAAAAGAGCTCGTCTGTGGCCGGGATCGGCCTCAGAGACCCATCTTCCTCATCTTCTTGAACAGTCCCGCGCGTGAAAGACCGAGTTGTTCGGCGGTTTGCGCCTGTTTCCCGTCATTCGCCGCCAGGGCGCGGGTGACCATCCACTTTTCGAACGCATCGCGGGCCGCCGCGAGCTCCGACCCCGCCAGGGCTTCGAGGTCGAGATCGGGGATCCCACTCACGATCGATGGAGACGCAGGTCGCGCCGGAACAGGCTGGAAGTCGGCGACCGAGACGGCGCCGGTCGCCGCCCTCGCCGGCTCGGGCCCGCCCGCATCGGCGCCCCCCGGAACACCTCCCGATCGCGGCAGCCTGCCGCAGGACAGGACGATACCGACCGCAGCGATCACCGACCGAAGGTCGCCGATTGCGGGGGGTTGGCCGGTATAACGAAGCACCAACACGTGCTCGGCTCCCACGCTCGCGACGAGGAGGTTCTCCCCGGACTCACTCATCTGCCGGACCCGCGTCCCGCCGTCGTTGGGTTGCTTGTGGCCGGTGGCGAGCTTGGAGAGGGTCCCGCTCCTGCGAGCGAGTTGGCCGAGATCTCCGGCGCTGGAGATCATCGCGACGCTGTCGTGCTCGTCCCGATAGAGCACCATCGCACCGTCGAACCCGAGGTGGTCCACCGCCCAGGCCAGCGGCTCGGCGAGCGCGCCGCGCCGTACCGCCTTCGCGGTGGTCTCGAGCAGCGAGACCACATCTTCCATCGAGGCCTCGCCGCGGAACTTCTGGGTTTCCTCCGACCTTCCGGCGTCGGATTCGTCGTTGTTCCGCAGGATGGCTTCCGGGCTCGTCGGGTAGCTCCCGGTACCCAATTCGACGATGACGAGGCGCGCCGACGAGAGGTGGACCATGTCACCGCAATTGAAGATCTCGGACGCCGTCTTTGCGCCGTTGATGAATGTCCCGTTCTTGCTGTCGAGGTCGGTGATGTGGAAGGAACCGTCCTCGACACGCAGCACGGCGTGGCGCCGCGACACGTCTTTCTGATCGATGACGACGTCGTTGTCCGGTCGGGAACCTATCCGGTAACTCCGACCGGGAACCAGGTCGAACCGTTGTTCCCCTTCGCTCGGATGGGTGTAGACCAGAATGAACTGCGCCATGCTCTTCGCCTTTGGTACCCGCTCGCCGCAACCTCGGTTCGTGCTCCCTTCATGTTACAGGAGCCGGGAACCCTGGCCAAGGAACGGCTACCTCGAGCGCCCCTCGATGGCTCGTTTCACCATCGCGGTGGAAATCAACAGGCGTTTGCCGCCACCGGCGACCTCTTCGAGTCCCTCGTAGGTCCACGGGTCGAATTCGAGGCGGTTGGCGATCCGTCCGAAGACCGAGCGCAGGGCGCGAGCCCCGGTCCGGGTGCTCTTGGCCGCCTCCTCCGCAATCATCCCGGCCGCGACATCCTCCATCTCGAGGCTGATGCCGAGGACTTTGAAGTACCGTTTCGAGCGCAGGAACGGCGAATCGACCGATTTCAGCAGGATCTCCTTGAGAACCGCGGTGTCGAGGTCGCGGAGCAGCACGACGTCGTCGAACCGCGCCATGAACTGAGGGACCATTCCGTACTCGAAGAGATCCTCGGGCTTGAGAAAATCGCTAAGTGCGAATCGACTCTCGATCCGGACCTGCCCGTCGGCGGTTTGAATCGCCTGCGATCTCAGCTTTTCACCGCTGCCCGGTTTGATCACCCTGAGATAGACCTGGTCGTAGAGTCCTTCGAAGGCGCCGCCGCAGATGAACATCATCCGCCGGGTGTCGACGGAGAGGACCACTTCGCGCTCTTCGCCTCCCACCCAGACGTGGGCGCGGTGGGACACCACCTCCCCTTCCATCAGCGTCAACAGACCCTGTTGCAGCACCACCCCGATGGGATTGGGTTTTCCGGCGACGATGGACGACATCTTGTCGATCTCGTCGATGCAAACGGTGGCCCTCTCCATGGTCGCGACCAACTCTTCCGCCGTCGGCTTCTCCCCGACCAGTGCCCGGGCGCGCTGCTCAACCGCGGTGAGCAGGCGCGCGGGCTGAAATTCGAGCCGATCGGCATCGACCAGGAGGTTTGCGTTGATGATGGTCATCGCCCGGAACGGGCGGTACTCCTCCACTTCGTGATACATCCGCTGGATGTTGTTCATGATGGTGGTCTTGCCCGTCCCCGAGTTACCGATCAGCAGGATGTTCCCCGGCACCTTTCCGGTCGTGTGCTTGTAGACCGCGACCGAGGTGTAGCGCAGCGAGGTGCTCTGACCGAGGACCCCCTTCTCCAGTTCCCGAAAGATTTCGGGCGGGGTGATCGAGGTGAGATCGCGCAGTCCGCCACCGGGGGCGGACGGGTTGGAACTGTCGGTTGCCATCTTGACTCCTCCGTTGAGCGGCGGTGCGCCCACGATGCATCGAACGCGTGCCGGGCTTCGCTGATTCCACCACCGCCGGAAGGTATACGGAGCCCGCTCTCGAAACGACTCAGCCGGCGGCCACCCAGACTCCATCGCGCGGCACCAGTTCAACACCATCGATGTGCACCGAGACACCGCACCCGCCGGGTCGGAAATCGGTCACGATGTCGACGTGCTGAGCCGATCGGTTGAGCACTCCGCCGGCCTCGAGGCGGTTGATCCGCTCACGGCCTTCCTCGGAACCGGCATCCGCGACATAGCAGTGCTCGTAACTGGCGCCGATGGCGATGTGCAGGGTGCCGCCGACCTTTTCGACAAAAAGCGGGTGCTTGAGCACCCGATCGAGCCCCGGGTTCATTCCGAACGCCACCTCGCCGAGGCGGTGGGAGCCGTCATCGGTTTCGATGATGGTCGCCAGGTGTTCGTGACCCCGGTCGGCTCGATACTCGACGATCCTGCCGCCCGAAAACCTGAGGTAGATCCCCTGAATGTCGTTGCCGCCCGCGTTGATCGGCAGGTCGACGAAGATCTCGCCCTCGACGCTCGATGCGTCGGGGCTCGTGAAGACCTCGCCGTCGGGAAAGTTCCGAAGACCGTAGGAAAGCGCGGCGTGCCCCTCCGAGATGTCCATCTCAAGGACCAGATTCCGCGCCTCGTGCGGGTGTCGGGTGGTGATCCGGATCCGAGAGCCGGCGTCCACCAACGGAGCGATCCGCTCTTCGGCATCGCGCAGCGGGTTCGGGTCCACCGTCGAGGCGCCGACGATGAAGGCCTCGAACTCCTCGAGGGTCATTCCCTCGAGCTCGGCGAAAGCGGCGGTCGGATAGAGCGTGATGACCCAGGGTTTGCTGAGACGGATGTTGGAAAAGGGACGATCGGCAGCTGCGAGGGCCTGCGCTTGCGCCGGATCGAGCCCCATGTACTGGCGCGGATCGTCGGCGCCGAGGACCTCGACGTACTTGGTCATGCTCTCGTATCGCTGACGGTGCCAGTCGGGGACCTGTTTGAACTGCTCCTCCGAGGCCGCCCGTCCCATGGCGGCCGACCACACCTTCCCGCGGTCGTTGTTGGGCGGGACGAGGTAGACGTCGGGGACGGCCCCGGCTTCGATGGTCTTTCTCTCGAGCACCGCGATGAGCGGCCAGCACACCGATTCGCCCTTGATCATCACCCGGTCGCCGGGACCGACCCCGCCGACGGAGTGATCGAGAAGAAACCCGGCCCAGGTTTCGAGGTCGCGTTGTTCGATCATCCAATCCTCCACCATTCGACCTGCCGATCGCGGGCGACCGGCACGCCGAATTGTACCTGGGCTATGCTCGGTCCATGAAAAGTGTCGTCTGCAGCGTTCACGGTGACGAGAATGTGCTCCGGGTCGAAGAACGTCCGGCTCCGGATCTGAAACCAGGGTCGATCCGCCTGGCGGTCGGTGCGGCCGGGCTCAACCGCGCCGACCTGCTGCAACGGCAGGGCCTCTATCCCCCGCCCTCGGGTGCTTCCGATATTCTCGGGCTCGAGTGCGCCGGATCGGTTGTCGACGCCGCCCCGGATGTGGCTGATCCGGTGTCCGGCGCCCGCATGATGGCGCTGGTCGCGGGGGGCGGCTATGCCGAGGAGGCGGTGGTCGACCGGGGATCGTTGCTCCCGGTGCCGGAGATCTTCTCGATCGAAGAGGCGGGCGCGTTCCCCGAGGTCTATCTCACGGCGTATCTCAACCTGTTCATGCTCGGAGGGCTGAGCGCCGGCGGAACGGCGCTCGTTCACGGCGGCTCTGGCGGGGTCGGAACCGCCGCGATCCAGCTCGCGCAGGAGGCCGGCGCTCGCGTCTTCGTGACCGCCGGCACCGACGACCGCTGCCGTCGGTGCAGCGAGCTCGGCGCCGAGATCGCCATCAACTACCGCGACCGGGACTTCGCCGGCGTCTGTCTCGAAGCCACCGGCGACCGCGGGGTCGATGTGGTTCTCGACTGCATCGGCGGTTCCTACCTCGGGAAGAACCTCACGGTGCTGACCACCGAAGGGCGGCTGGTGGTGATCGGCCTCATGGGCGGCACCACGGGCGAGCTCGATCTCCGGCGGCTGTTGTCGAAACGGGTCCGGATCATCGGCTCGACCCTGCGCGCGCTCAGCCCGGCGCGCAAGGCCGAGATCGTGAGTTCGTTCCTCGATCGATTCGGCGATGCCCTCCAGGCCGGCAGGCTCCGCCCCGTCATCGACAGCGTGTACCCGATCGAGCGGGTGGCCGACGCCCACCGGAGACTCGCCTCCGGCGAAGCCTTCGGCAAGGTCGTGTTGAGGATCGGGTAGCAATATCGTCCGTCCCATCCATTGGAACAACGCTGTTCAGTGTTTTGAAGCACAAAGCTCGCAAAGACCCGCGAAGAAGTCACGAAGGGCCATGCTGACTCATCGCAGAGAGACAGCTACGAGCAAACGATCCGGTGCGGTTGGAGCCCGGATCCAAAGTGTTCCGCTTTGTGGGACCTTCGTGTTTCAAACGCGTTGACTGAGGAATCGTACGCCGGGGAATCAATGGCGTTCCCTTCAGGTCCGCGTTTTGACGGTTCAAGGCCGACGCGTCGCTCACGACGTCCAGCGCCGTCGCAGTCGGTGTCTTCTCGGCCGGTCGGTATGGGTGCTCAGGTCTTCGTCAGGTTCTCAAATTCGGCGATGAGCTTCGCGGCCGCGGCATCATCGAGGTCGACGAGCGGCGGCCGGGTGCGGTAGGCGCCGAAACCCCTGCGGCGGAGGATCGCCTTGACCGCCGGACCCAGACCGTATTTCTCGAGGAGGATTCTGACCGAATCGAGCTCCCCCTGCCGCCCGGAATCCCGTCGGGTCGCCGCGACCAGGGCCGGGGCGACGCTTGCCGACGCGGTGATGCTGCCGCTGCCCCCGGCCGCGACGGCCCGGGAAATCAGGCGATCATTGCCGACCATGGTTGAACGACCACCGAGCCCGGCGGTGAACCTCTCGAGCTCGCTCTCGCTGCCGGAGCTGTCCTTGACCCCGCCGAAGCGAGGATGATCGACAACCGAGGCGAGGATCGCATCCGAGATCTCTATCCCGGTCACCTGGGGAATGTGGTAGAGGAGGACCGGGATTTCAGCCGCGTCGAGCACCGCCCGAAAGAACGCGATCAGACCTTCGGTCGGCGCCGAGCGGAAGTAGAAGGGCGGCGGCGCCAGTGCCGATTGGTAGCCGAAATGCCGCGCCGCCTGAACGAGTTGGATGACCTCCGGCAGCGCGCTCGAACCGACGCCGAGCATCAGCGACAGACCGTGCCCGGAACGGGCCGCGGCCTCGGCCAGAGCCAGACGTTCACTGACGTCGAAGGACGGGAACTCGCCATTGGTCCCGAGAATCAAGGCCCCGTCGAGCCCTTCGGCGGCGAGGAACCCGAGGTGGCGTTCCAGGGCGGTCGGATCGAGCAGACCTCGATCATCCAAGGGCGTCGGGACGGGGGCGTACGCGCCGCTGGGCAGTGCCATTCAACCTCCTGAAATGCCGGTCGCACGGGTGACCGCCACGAGTGTACCAACACATTCGCGTCGGCTTCCGTAGTAGAGTGCAGGGAGTGGTGTCAGCGATCGAGCCAACCCACTGGAGTTCCATGATCATTCGAATACTCGTTCTGACACTCGTTGTATTCGCGATGCCGGCCCTCGGTGCGGCCGAGGAGTTGATCCTGCCGGTTTTCGCCCTCAATGCGCAGAATCCCGACGGCTCGCGCTGGTCGACCGAGGTCTACCTCGTCAACCCGACCCCGGAACCGGTGTCGGTGGCCATCGCCGAGCTGCTGCCCGGCAGGGTGAGCCGACCCACTCCCTGCGGCCAGTTCATGACGCCGACCCGCGTTGTTCCCCCGCAGTCGGCGGTGCTCTGGACCGCCGCCGGGCTCGCCACCGATCTCGGTTGCGCGGACGAGGTCCTCGGCGCACTCAAGCTCCACGCCGACGGTCCCGTTCGGGTCACCGCCCGGTTGGTCCGCCACTTCAGCACCGGTGAAGCGACACCGCTCGGCGTGCTCTCCGGCGAAGGGCAGTCACTGGCCGCGGTCCGGGTGACGGACCTCCCCGGACCGACCACGCTTCTGCTTCCGGCCCTGCTCTGGCACCGGAATCCCTGCGGCGATCCTTCCTTCACCAGCGATGTCGGTTTCGCCAACCCCGGGACCGAAGCGGTGACGGTGACGTTGTATCTGCCGAAAGAGTCCCAACGTGCGCTCAGGGTGAACGACCGCACCGTTGCGCTGCCGTATCAGATGGTGATCGAGGCGGGCCGATGGACGCAGATCGGCCTCGACCCCCTGCCTCGTCCCTTTGAGGGCTGTTTCGAGCCCGAGAGCTTCGATCTCGAGGTCGTCATCGACGGTCCCCTCGCCGTCTACGGTTCGGTCATGGACGGCCGAAGCATGGACGGTCGGATGGTCGCCCCGGTGGATCTGCAACCGCGCTGAGCGGGGCCGCGGACCGGCGGTCGGCGATCAGGCTTCGAGGGGGAGCGTCTGCTGTCCCTCGACCCTGGTCAGCCAGTTGAGGCGAAACGCGCCGCGGCCGAGGGGTTCGAGCTCGAATTGCGGGGGCTCTTTCTTCGGCCAGTCAGCGAGATCGTGACGCAGGAAGAACTCCTTGATCCGTGGCGAACGGAGCTCCGGCGAACCATGCCAGAAGCTCTCGGTGAGGGGGATCTCGACCGGATCGGCGCGGTCCGGCAGGCGGATCTCCACCGTTTCCCACTCGGGCCTGAACCAGAGGCTCACTTCCCGGTCGAGAATGCGCACGCCGTAGGTGCTGTGTCCGTCGTACCAGGCTGAAACGATCATCGCTGGGATAAGTCTAGCATCTCGAGCAGGCTGAGGGGGTTGGAGGCGATAAAGTTAGAAGGTTAGAAGGTTAGACGTCAGACGTCCTCACGTTCTCGCTTTTTCACTTTCTCACTTTCTGACTTCCTCACTTCGGCGCCGCGTCGCCGAAGGAGACCCCGAGATCCCTCGCGGTCAGCACCGTGTCCGAATCGAGCGGCACGGTCTTCATCCGGCTCGTCGCCACTTCGAGGGGAACCGCCAGGACCACAGGCGGGTCGAGGGCGACCATGTGGTTGAAGGTCCCCTCTTCGATCAACCGAACCGCCGCCGAGCCGAATCGAAGGGCGAGCAGACGATCGAAGGTGGTCGGCCTCCCGCCGCGTTGAATGTGGCCGAGAACCACGGTCCGGGTTTCTTTTCCGGTGCGGTGGGCGATCTCCTTGGCGACGAACTCGCCGATGCCCCCCAAGAGCACTTCGCGGCCGATCTCCTCGCCCTTCACCACCATCTTGCCGCCCACGGGGCTCGCACCTTCGGCGACCACGACGATGGCGAATCGTCGTCCGTGCGCCTCGCGGTCGGTGATCTTGTCGCAGACGTGGTCGATGCTGAAGGGAATTTCGGGAATCAGGATGACATCGGCGGTTCCCGCCACTCCGGAGTTGAGGGCGATCCAGCCCGCGTACCGTCCCATCACCTCCACCACCATCACCCGCTCGTGGGCCTCCGCCGTGGAGTGCAGTCGGTCGATGGCGTCGGTGGCCACCATCACCGCCGTGTCGAAGCCGAAAGTCGCGACGGTGCCGGTGAGGTCGTTGTCGATGGTCTTCGGCACACCCACGATCGGTATGCCCTTGGCGGCAAAACGGTTGGCGATGCGCATGGAACCATCGCCGCCGATGGCGATCAGGGCATCGATCTTGAGCCGTCGGAAGTTCTCCACGACCTCGTCGGATCGATCGACGAGCGTGGTCGGCTGGCCCGGAAGAGTGACCGGATATTCGAACGGGTCGCCCTTGTTGGTGGTGCCAAGAATCGTTCCGCCGGTGTGGGTGATCCCGCGGACGGCATTCGCGTCGAGCTGGATGATGGTGCTGGTATCCAACAAACTCGCATAGCCGCGGCGGATTCCCAGAACCTCCCAACCCCGGTGGACGGCCGAGAGCACGGCGGCTCTGATGACCGCGTTGAGTCCGGGTGCATCCCCTCCCCCGGTGTTGATCGCAATCCGCCGAATGGTCTTCTCCATGTTTCACCCCCGGGATTCAAGCCACCCGAAGTGTAGCGTTGTTTTTGACGAACCTTTTCCAATCCCCGGCCTTCTCGAATTCACCGGACAGGTATAGTGGATTCACCAGATGACACCCGAAACCGCCCTTGCCGCCAAGCTCTCGATCGCCGTCCAGTTCACCGTTGTCACGACCCTCCTGGTCTATTTCCTGCTGCTTCGAAACACCGTGCGGCTCGAAGAGGTCCGGTTGTGGTCGGCGGCCTGGTTCGCGGACGCCGTCGCCCTCGCCGCGGTCCTCCACAGTTCGTTGTGGGGCGGCGGGGAGATGCCCCTCCGCCTCACCCTGCTCCTCTACCTGGCCGGCAAGACGGCGTTTGCCGTGCTGATGGTCTCGGGTGCGAGAAACCACGTCCGGCCCGGGGCCGAGCCCCGCATCCGACCCCTCCCTCTGACCTTTCTGATTGCGGTGTGGAGCCTCTCGATCGGCGCGATCGCCGACCGCCTGGTGGTTGCCCAGTTCGCCCAGAGCGTCATGGTCGGGGTGGTCTTCGCCGCCGGTGGATGGATCGTGTTGCGGCGGCCGAGATCCCAGGTTTCACGCTGGCTCGGGTGGGCGTTCGTTCTTCAGAGCTGTGTCTTTCTCGCCTTTGCGGTCGCCGCCTGGCCGACCCTCCTCAACCATCCGATCCTGTTTCCATACATGCACGTGTCCTCGTTTCTGAATGCCTGGCTCGAGCTG
This sequence comes from Acidobacteriota bacterium, assembly GCA_024641545.1. Classification (GTDB taxonomy): domain Bacteria; phylum Acidobacteriota; class Thermoanaerobaculia; order Thermoanaerobaculales; family Sulfomarinibacteraceae; genus JAHECW01. The sequence goes on along the minus strand of JAHECW010000099.1, from coordinate 7,087 downwards.
ATCCTCGCGCTCAGCTGCCTGGCCGCGGTGGCGGACCGAAGCGAGGATCAACTGCGCTACGCCAACCGCGAGCTGCTCGATTCCCAGGATCGCCTGAGCCAGATGGTCGACACCGACCCCCTCACCGGGCTCGCCAACCGACGGGCGATGCGACCGATCATGGACCGGGCCGCGTCGACCGGTTCAGTGCTGATCTTTCTTGACATCAACGACTTCAAGGCGATCAACGACCGCCATGGCCATCCGGTCGGCGATGCTGTCCTGCAACGGCTGGCCCGCCTCCTCGTCGAGGCCTTCCGGCCGCAGGACGCCGTCATGCGCTACGGCGGCGACGAGTTCCTGGTCATCGCACCGGAGATGGATCAGCCCAGCGTCACGCCGAGAATCGAACGAATCCGGGCGCTCATGGGGGCACCGGACAGCACGACACCGTCGGTCTCCCTCGCCATCGGCGTCACCGAGCTGCAACCCGGCGGCGATCCGGGCGCGGCGATGGTTCGGGTCGATCACCTGATGTACCACGACAAGAACCGGAGGCGGTGAGGCGTGACCCGGCGATCCGGACCAAGGGAGAGTGCTTCGTGAGCGACCGCTTCCGCCCGCTCGGAGCCGAACGGCTCGCGGCGTGGATCGCCCACGAGCTGGACGGCGCCGGGTCGGTCTTCGGCATCCCCCGCGACCTCTGGTTCGCCCCGACCGCCGGCGATCGATTCGCCTTCGATTATCGCGGCTCGCATCTCCAGACTCCGATCGGAGTCGCGGCCGGGCCGCACACCCAACTGGCGCCGAACATCGTCGTCGCCTGGTTGTGCGGCGCCCGCGTCATCGAGCTCAAGACCGTCCAGATTCTCGACCTGATCGAGGTCGGGAAACCTTGTATCGACATGCGTGACGAGGGCTACAACATCGAGTGGTCGCAGGAGCTGTCGGTGCGGGAGTCCTTCCGCGAGTACCTGACCGCATGGGTCCTGATCCACGCCCTCCACGCCGAGCTCGGGTTCGAGGGGCCCGGCCCCGGCGCCCTCTTCGATCTCAGCGTCGGTTACGACCTCGCCGGGATTCAACAACCGAAGATGCGCTGGTTTCTCGAACACATGATCCGCCCGGGCGAGGAGCTCGAACGCTGCGTGCTCGAGGTCTCCCGTTCCTTCCCCGGCGTTGTCGACCTCGACATACCCGCCAGGATCGCGGACAGCGTCACCCTGTCGACCCTGCACGGATGCCCTCCCGAGGAGATCGGGGCCATCGCCGAGCACCTCTTCGAATCCTGGCGCCTGCACACCGCGGTCAAGCTCAATCCCACCCTGCTCGGGTTCGAAACGGTCAGCGGGATTCTCATCGACGACCTCGGCTGGACCCACATCGAACCCCATCGCCCGGCCTTCGACGCCGACATCGGCTACGCCGACGCCCTCGCCCTGATCGGACGGTTGGAGGAGTTCGGCGATCGCCGAGGACTGGATTTCGGGGTCAAACTCTGCAACACGCTGCCGGTCGTCAATCGCCGCCCCGAGTTCACCCGCAACGAGGCCACCGCCTACCTTTCGGGACGCCCCCTCCACGCCCTCGCGGTCGAGCTCGCCCGGCGGCTGACCGACGACACCGATGGTCGGATCGGGATTTCCTTTGCCGGCGGCGCCGATGCCTTCAACACGCCGGCGTTGCTCGCGGCCGGCCTGCGACCGATCACGACCTGCTCGGATCTCCTCCGGCCGGGCGGCTATCTCAGGCTCCGTCAGTATCTCGAGGAGATCGACGCGGCCCTCGACCGCACCGGCGCCGCCGATCTCGATGGGCTCATCATCGCTCGCGCCGCGCCCGGATGCAGCCTTTCCGAAGCGGCCGGACGCAACCTCGACGCCTACGCCGACAGCCTCCGGAGCGACCCCGCGCTGGTCAGCGGCAGCTACCGGCGGCAGCACACCAAGACCGGCCGCCCCCTCGGGTACTTCGACTGCATCGAGGCGCCGTGCAGCGACGCCTGCAGCGTGAATCAGCAGGTCCCGGCCTACATGCGAAAGGTCGCCGCGGGCGATGTCGACGGTGCGGCCGCGATCATCGCCGAGGACAATCCCCTGCCCTCGATTCTGGGTCGCGCGTGCCACCACCCCTGCGAACCGGTCTGTCTGCGGACCCACCTCGATCAACCCGTGGCGATCCGCGAGATCAAACGTTTCGCCATGGACAACGCGAACCCCCGCATCCAACCCGGGCGATTCGACTCCGCAGCGCCTCGGGTCGCGGTGGTCGGCGCCGGTCCCTGCGGCCTCGCAGCTGCGGCGGCGCTCGCCCGCGCCGGCGTCCGGGCGGTCCTCTTCGAGTCGCGGGAACAGGGCGGCGGGATGGTTTCCGCCACCATCCCGGGCTACCGGGCGTCGTCGCGCGCCGTCGGCCGCGACCTCGAATCCGTCATGGAGCTGGGGGTGGAAATCGAGTTCGGGGTTTCCGTCGGGCGCGATCTCGGTCTTGAAGACCTCCTGCGCGGCGGGTATTCCGATGTCGTCGTCGCGGTCGGCGCGCAGCGCGGCCGCCGTCTCGGACTCGAAGGCGAAGCCGCCGCCGGAATCGTCGACGGTCTCGACTTCCTGCGGGAGGCTCGCCGGGGCGCGTTCGCCGGGCTCGGCCGGAGGATCGCCGTCGTCGGCGGCGGCGATGTGGCGGTGGACTGCGCGCGATCGGCTCGCCGACTGAGCGCCGCCGAGGTGGCGATCCTCTACCGCCGCACCATCGATGAGATGCCGGCCCACCCCGAGGAGGTCCGCGATCTCCTCGCCGAGGGGATCACCATCCGCGAGCTCGTCGCGCCGCGGCGGATCGTCGCCGAAAACAACCGGCTTCGGGCCCTCGAGTGCGCGACCATGACCCTCGGGGCGCCCGACGCATCGGGACGGCCGCGTCCGGTCGAGGTGCCCGGCGGGAACCTCACCCTCGAGATCGACACCCTGATCGTGGCCATCGGCCAGCAGGCGGATCTCGGAGTCTTCGCCGGCTGTGAGGTCACGACCTCGCCTTCGGGCTATCTCGAGGTCGACGCCGAAACCCTGGAGACCTCGCTGCCGCGGATCTATGCCGGCGGCGATCTCCGCGATCCCGGACCGTCGAGCATCGTCGATGCGTGCGGCGACGGTCAGCGGATCGCCCGCGCCATCCTGGCGCGCGAAGGCGTCGTTCGGCCCGGCGATCGCCGAACTTCCCCGGCCCCGCCGGACCGGGTTGATCTCCTCGCCCGCCGAGCGCGCCGTCTGGCAAGGATCGAGATCCCGAGAAAGACGGAGGTCGATCCCCTCGGGTTTGACGAGATGATCGAAACGCTCGGCGCCGAAGCGGCGGCACGCGAGGCGGCGCGCTGCCTCGACTGCGATCGCCTGTGCAGCACCTGCGAGGGCGTCTGTCCCAATCGCGCCATCGTGACCTATTTCCTCGCCCCGCAGCCGTCGGCGCCGTCCGGCGATCGGAGACGAGATCCCGGTGGCCCCCGGTCTCCGGAACAGATTCCCCAGGTGGCGGTGATCGCCGACCTGTGCAACGAGTGCGGCAACTGCGCGACCTTCTGCCCGACGATCGGGAAACCGTGGCGCGACAAGCCGAGGGTCTTTTTCGACCGCGGCGATTTCGAGGCCGAGAACGACAACGCTTTCATGCTTCTGCGGATCGGCGGCCTGCCGGCGATGCAGGCGAGATTTCAGGGAAAGACGCATCAGCTGCGTCTCGAAGACGGGCCCGCCGCCCGGATGATCGGGGCGACACCGGAGTCGGCGATCATGGCCGCCCTCCTTCGCGGCCTGACCGGATCCATGCCCCACCTGCCGATGCCCGAGGCCGAAGCTGGCTGGCTCATCACGTCAGGCTGATCTTGAACCACCAGTGCTTCCGGGAACGGCGGGGCTCCCGCCGGACTGCATCGGCCGTTCTCGGAGCTACAATGATCTTTACGGAGGGCCACCGCTGACATGCGAACTCGATTCGTCAACCTGAGGATTCCGGCGGGTGGGGACGAGGTCCAGGAGGTCGAGATGGTCGTCGATGACGGCCGCTTCGAGGAGATTCTCCCCGCCGGAAGCGAGACCGCCGCCGGCGGCGAATTGTGGGTCAATCTCCGCGGCGCCCTGGTCCTCCCCGGCGCCATCGACGGTCACGTCCACTTCGACGATCCGGGATTCACCCACCGCGAGGACTTCGCCAGCGGCACGGCGGCGGCGGCGGCCGGCGGCGTGACCTGCGTCGTCGACATGCCGTGCACCTCGCTGCCGCCCGTCACCGACACCGAGGCGCTGGCGTCCAAGGTCCGCGCCATCCAGACCAAGGCCCATGTCGATTTCATGCTCTGGGGGGGTGTCTCCGGGAACGCCATGGCCGACGACGGTTGGCGGGACCACCTCGTCGATCTCGTGGAATCCGGTGTCGCTGCGATCAAGGTCTACTGCCTCTCCGGGATGGAGAGCTTCACGGGCCTCGACTACGGCCGGATCCGACAGGTTCTCGCGGCCGCGGAGGAGCTCGGAATCCCGGTCGGTGTTCACGCCGAAGATCCCACCATCGTCCGCGAGCTCGGCGGTGAAATTCGTCGGCGGGGCGGCAACGGACCCGCGGACTACGCCGCCTCGAGGCCGACCCTGGCCGAGGTCGCCGCGGTGAGGGAGCTCATCGAAGCGTCCAGGGAAACCGGCGGGCGGGTCCACATCGTCCATCTCTCGAGCGGCGCCGCCCTCGATCTCGTCACCAAAGCCAGGCACGACGGGGTGTCGATCACCGCCGAGACCTGTCCGCATTTTCTCCATTTCACCATGGATGATCTGATCCGCCAGGGTTCGTTGCTCAAGACCGCGCCCGTCGTCAAGTCGAGCGAGGACCGCGAGCGCCTGTGGCGCGGCGTGGCAAACCGCGAGATCTCCTTCGTCACCACCGACCACGCCCCCGGCCAGTGGCCGGAGGAGAAGAGCACCGGGTCGATCTGGACCGACTACGGCGGGGTCCCAGGGGTCGAGACCCTGCTTCCGTACCTCTACTCGGAGGGGGTTTCCGCGGGCCGCATCACCCTCGAACAGCTGGTCAAGCTCACCGCCGCCCATCCTGCGCGGTTTTTCGGAGTCGACCACCGAAAAGGCGCCATCCTGGAGGGCTACGACGCCGATTTCGTGGTTTTCGACGAAACCACCCGCTGGAAGGTGGCCGGGTCCGACCTCCACAATCTCAACCGTTACACGCCGTTCGAGGGGCACGAGTTCACCGGCCGGGTCCGGGCCACGTATCTCCGCGGACAGGCGGTCTTCGAGCGCAAGTCGGACGGCCGTGAACTCTTCGCTCCCGCCGGTTGCGGACGCTGGATTCAGCGGGGCATGGAATGACCGGGAATCCCGGTCCCTCCCCGCCGGTGCGGATTCTCACCGCCGCAACCATCGTCACCGCCTTCAGCGAACCTCGGGTGCTCGACCACGGTGCGGTGGCCTGGCAGGGCGAGAGAATTCTCGCTGTCGGGGACGCCGGGGAGCTGATCGCACAACACCCGGACGCCGCGATCCTCGACGGCTCCGGAGGGATGGTGCTTCCCGGACTGGTCAACCTCCACCACCACTTCTACTCGAGCCTCGCCCGCGGCCTCGACCCCGGCCGTCGGCTGGGCGACTTCGGCGAAATCCTCGACGGACTGTGGTGGCGGCTCGATCGCGCCCTCGATCGCGACACCATCCGGCTCTCCGCCGAGCTCGCGCTCGCCGATTCGATCCGCTCGGGCGTCACCACGGTCTTTGACCACCACGCGTCGCCGTCGCTCATCGGCGGCAGCCTGGAGATCATCGCGGAGGCGGTCGAGCGCGCCGGCCTCGCGGCCGTTCTGTGTTACGAGATCACCGACCGCAACGGCCACGAGGACGCCATCGAGGGTCTGAACGAGAACCTCGCGTTCTCCGAGAGCCGTCGGCACGACGCCCGCGTCCGCGGCATGCTCGGGTTCCACGCCAGCTTCACCGTCGATGATGCAACGCTGCGGGCGGCCGCCGATGCACGGCTCGCCGGGATGGGCTGCCACATCCACGTCGCCGAGGACGCGCTCGATCTGCGGATGTCCCACGTCGTCTACGGCGCCGCGCCGCTGCAACGCCTCGACCGCCACGGGCTCATCGACGATCGCACCCTGGCGGTCCACTGCACCCACCTCGGCAGCGATGACCGGCAGCTTCTGGCGGAACGCGGCGCGGTCATCGTCCACAACCCCGAGTCCAACGCCAACAACGGCGTCGGACGGCTCGACCTCGACGGGGCGGCCGCCGACGGGTGCCGGGTCGGCCTCGGCACCGACGGGATGTCGTCGGCCATGCTCGGGTCCCTGCGCGCGGCGTTTCTCGCCGTCCGCGGCGGTCGACGGGATCCGACCGCCGGGTTTGTCGTCGTCCCGGAGATGCTCGCGGTGAACGCCGAGGTCGCGGGACGATTCCTCGACGAGCCCGGGCTCGGCCGCCTCGAGGCCGGAGCGCCGGCCGATTTCTGCGTCCTCGATTCCGCCCCGCCGACTCCGGTGACACCCGGCAATGTCTTTGCCCACCTGGTCTACGGCAGCGCCGGATCACCGGTCCGCCACACCGTCGCGCGCGGCCGGGTCGTGATGGAGGACCACCGCCTCACCACCGTCGATGCGGCGGCCACCGCCGCCGAGGCGAGAGCCGCGGCGCCCGCACTCTGGGAGCGATTCCACGCTCTCGGAGTCAGCCGGCCGGAGTGGTTGCCGACGAAGGAGTGATCATCCCTCCCTCTCACCGTCGATCTTGATTTCCATGTCGTTCTGGCCGCGGAGGATCTTGTGCAGTCTGCTGACCTTCGCGAAATCGAGTTCGACCACCTCTCGACGGTGGGCCCAGAAGAGTGAGGAGTTCGCATCCGACACACCCTCGACGGTCGGTGCGCCCGAATTGTCGAGGGAGTCCAGACGCGAGTTCAAACCGGCTGCAATCTCCTTCGTCGCCAGGGAAGCCCCGTATCGCGCCTCGACACCGGCGAGGGTTTGCAGATCGGCAGCCGTGACCTCACGGATCGCCTCGGTGACGGCATCGCCCTGGATGAGGTCCTCGACCGTCTCACCCCAGGCCACATAGAC
>JAHECW010000098.1 GCA_024641545.1 Acidobacteriota bacterium | reverse complement strand
TGTCCAGCTCCGCAAACGCGATGGAGGCCGTCGAGTTGAGGTCCTCCGTCCAGTAATGGCTGTAGCCCGTGTACACCTGCCAGTGCGACATGACGTCGAGACCGTCGGGCGTGATCACGGCGTCGTTGCCCCCGTCGACGGACAGCGAGATGACCCGGTGGGCGGCCCCGGAACCGATGGTGGCCGCGCCCACGAACGCGTCGTTCTTGCCGACCACCAGGCGGCCGGAAAGGGACGCGCCGTAGCCCATCTCCTTGTCGCTGGGGCCGGCGCCGCCACCCTGCCATTCGAGCTGGAAGATGTCCGCCCCGAGCTGGAGGTGCGATCCGCGCTTGTTCTCGAAGCGCAGTGCGCCGGCGAAGGTCGGCAGGGTGGGGCGATCCCGGCCCCCGAGCTCCAGGGGGTCGCCGATGCTCTGCTGTGGGTCTTCGACGCCGACCTTGTAGGTCATGGATTCGTTGATCCGATCGGCAAAGCGGATCTGCGGCACCCGGGCGCCGTACAGGGAATCCCCACCCCCGGCGTCGACCGTGCCGGCAAGGGCGGACACATCGGACGTGACGCCCCACGTCTGCCCCGCGAGGAACCTGCCGAGGACACCATACGCATGTCGCATGCGCGGCTGGAGGGCAAAGGTTTCGCGATCGTCGAAGAAGTCGAACTCGATGAAGACCTGCAGCGGCATCTCCCGGCTGTGCTTCTCGTTGCGCGTTATGGTTCGGAAGTCGAAGCTGAGGCGGCTCTCTTTCGCATGAAGAGTCGTGCGGCCCCCCAGGGCGGCTTCGGGCGTTCCTTCGACCGCGATCGAGGAGGCCAAGAACTCGTAACGATCGCCCACATAATCGAGATCCTGGATGAAGTCGAGCTTGGCGTAGCCGCTGATCCTGAAACGCGTATTGCTGCCGAAGATGGGGATCGAGTCCGGAAAGGACTCGTCGAGAAGGTCCTGCCCGGTGAGGGGCGTGTGCTCGTCCTGCAGGGGGTTGAGCGAGCCCTGGACGCCGGGTGCAGGAAGCGCATCCGCGGCGCCGGCGCCCCCGCCCGGTGCGGTCGATTGGTCCGTCGCTGCCGCGATCTTGGGCTGTTCGTCCGGTTGCAGCTGACCCGGTCCCGACGCGGCGATCTGCTGTTTGAGCTGCGCGAGCTCATCCGCCAGCGCCTGAATCCTCGCCTCCACATCCTGGCCGGCCTGGGCGGCGGCCTTGATCTCCGCCAATGACTTTTCGAGCGCCTGGATCTGCTCGTCGACGTCGGTCTGGGCGACGACCGGGGATCCGGCGCCCAAGAGTAAAACGGTCAGGGCGATTGCGACGCTGATGCCGATTCTGATGCGGTGCGGTTCGGTGTGAAGTCGTTTCATAGATTGCCCTTCCTCACTTCGCGGTCGTTGGTTGGATGAGGCTCGACCCGTCGGGCTCGACCTGCTCGACGCGCAGCAGCCGGGCGCCGTGGCTGTAGAGCGCCTCGAGGACGCCCATCAACGCCGCATCGTCCGGCAATTCGCCCATCAGCTCGGTGCGGCTCCCGCCGGCCCCGGATCGACGAACCGAGACGGTCATCCCCTGGGCGCGATCGGACCACTCCTCGCCGAGAGCCTCGGCGACGGTGATGCGATAGGTCACGGGTGATGTCTTTGCTCGGCCGGTCTCTCGCGTTGAGCTCGTCATCGTTGTCCTTCGTGCGCTGAAAACTGAGACCGATTATCGACGTATGCGCGATCAGCCGCTACTACCAGAGTGGCAGTATTTTGGGAGGGGGGGAGGGCGGGTCGGAACCCTCCGACCGGTGAAACCTGCGCGGTGCGGTGCACCGCAGCGCAGCGGTTCAGCCGCCGAAGATTTTCCGCTCCACCGCCGCAGCCGCGGCCTGGCGGCGATTGCGCACGCCGAGCTTGCGGTAGATGTTGAGGGTGTGCATCTTGATGGTCCCCGCGGAGATCCCGAGCCGAACGGCGATCTCCTTGTTCGACAGTCGCTCCTCCAAAAGTTCGAGGACGTCGAGCTCGCGGTTTGTCAGATCGTCGAATGTCCGTCCGTCATCTCGGTCCGTGGTGCCCGAACGGCGCTCGTCAGGTCCGGAAGCCTGCCGGCCTGGAGCATCGAACGCGTTCAGAATCGCTTCCACGCCCGTGTCTCCGGGGTGCCGTTCCGCGACCGCGAGCAGCAGCGTGCGGATGCCGTCGCCGAGGTCGACGAACGAGCGGACGAGCCCGAGGTCGGCGCCTCGCCGCAGCGCAGCCTCGAGGACCGCGATCGCCTCGTCGCGCCGATTCAGAGCGTCGAGGGCGAGCGCCCGGAGCGCCGAGAGCTGGATGACACGACGGGTGACGCCGTGCGTCTCCGCCCGGAGCAGAGCGGCCTCGACGACGTCCAGCGCGGCCCCTCGCGTGTCGAGCGACGGGCCTTGGATCTGTGCCCGGACCCAGCTTTGAGACGGCTGGATGAGCGAAAAATACATGAAGTCGGTGACGGGAGGTGGTGAGGCCGCGACATCCGGCGGTTTGCCGGTGGCGACCGCGATGGTCCATTCGAGCGCCTCCGAGCCCGTCAGCAAGAACGAGCTGCCGGCCTCGACGGCGATCGAGCGCGCCGTCTTCGCGTGCCGCCCTGCGGCAGCGACGTTCCCCCGCGCGAGCTCGACCTGGGCGAGGCCCGCGGCGGCGGCGTGGTCGAAGAGGGCCGGGGCCTCGAAGCGGCGCGACTCCACGGCCAGGAAGTGTCGCTCGGCCTCGTCGAGCTGATTGCGCTCGTACGCCACGACCCCGAGCAGGTGGTACCCGATCGCTTCGAAGTACTTGGGAATCGCGAATTCAACGCTTCTCGTCAGGCGCGAGGCGGCGGCCCGGCACTCGGCCAGCTCTCCCCGGTACATATGCACAACCGTCTTGACCACGAGGAACGGCAGCCGCTGCGGGCCATCTGCAGCGCCCGGCCCCGTGGGGGCGCCTTCGACGAATCGAAGGTACTCGGCCCACCGTCCCGTCAGGGCAAGGCTGGCGCCGTGGTACATGACCATCATCGCCACGACAAACTCCGAGGCGTCGGATTCCCGACCGAGAATACGCGAGGTGAGCTCGTGAGCCCTCTCCACATCGCCGTTCCAGAATGAGGTGACGGCTCGGAAGGAATCGAGGTCATGCCGAAACTCACGCAGCCACTTCTGCTGCCGTGTGTCCGTTGGGTTCCTGCACACGGTGTCGATCGTGTCGAGGAGGTTCTCGACCCCCTCGTAGTCCGAGCGCAACGTCCTCATGTACGACGCGGCGACCAGGAGCGGAAGCCGGTCCCGCTCGGCGCCGGACGGGAACAGGTCGAGCCAGCGGGCCAGGGTTCGCCGCGACAGGTCACGGGCGAGCACCTCGTGCAGATGGCCGCCGATCACGTCCTCGGCCGCATCCAGGTCGCCCGCCGCCAGCAAACAGGTCAGACATTCTTCGGTCCACCCGTTGGCGTAGAACCAATCCCCAGCGTGACGCAGGATGTCGACTTTCGACGCTGCCGAAGTGAGCTCGGCGAATCGTTCGAGGAGGAGCTGCCGGAAGAGGTGGTGATAGCGGTACCAGCCGTGGGCAGGGCCGAGGGGCACCACGAAGAGGTTCTTTCGATAGAGGCGATCGAGAAGCTCCCGGCTCTGCCCGGCCGACCCGGGGTCGAATCCGGCCAACAGCTCGTCGCACAGCTCGGGGCTGAATCGTTCGAGAACCGAGGTGATGGCCAGGAACTCGCGGATTTCGGCCGGCTGCCGGGCGAGGACCTCCTCCATGAGGTAGTCGGTGACCAGACGGTCGCTGGCCGAAAACGCGCGGATCTGCTCCTCCGGGTCCGCCGACCCGGCGAGCGACAGCAACGCCAGCCGCAGGCCGGTGATCCAGCCCTCGGTCTTGCGGTGAATCGCCTCGATCCCTTCATCGCTCAGCTCGAGCTCGGTCGAGGTGGCCAGAAACGTTGCGGTTTCCTCCCGCGAGCAGCGCAGTTCGGCGGCCCGCAGCTCGTGCAGCCAGTGCCGGCTTCGCCACAGGCTCAACGGCAGGGCGGGGTCGATGCGGCTCATGATGACCAGGTGCAGGTTCGGGGGCAGGTTCATAACCAGCGTGGTCACGAGCTCATGGACGCTCCGGTCCCTGACCAACCCGTAGTCATCGAGCACCAGCACCGTCCGCGCCTGCAAGCCTTCGAGCCCGAGGACCATCGATTCCGCCAGGATCTGCGGGGGCGGGAGGACTCGCGCCGAGAGCATCTCCTCGGTCGACGAAAGGCAGCCCTTTTCGACCCGGTCGAGCGCGGCGGCGACATACCGGACAAAACGCTCGAGGTCGTTGTCCTGACGGTCGAGTGAGAGCCACGCGGCCGGCGTCGCCGGGTCCGCGTCGAGGCATTGGAAAACCAGCGTCGTCTTGCCGTACCCGGCCGGCGCCGAGATCAGCGTGACCCGGCCGTCGCGACATCGATCCATCGACTCGATGAGATGCGTACGCGCCACCAACCCCGCCGGTGGTTCCGGCGGCTCGAGCTTGCTGCCGATCAGGAGCCGAGCTCCGCCTGATGGTTCTTCTGGTCCTTGCGTCACCGGTATCTCCGAATCTGAAGATTATACGGTGGAAACGAGTCCCGGGGATGGGGTATTTCAAGATCCCTGAATGCCAGCAAATCATCAGCAAGTCGACGAAGTCCCCAGTGCGAATGTCGATGGATCTCAATCGTGGAAGCGGTCAAGCGGTGCCTGGAGCGGTCGGGCGGTCGATTCGGCGGTTGAGCGTTGAATATATGCGGACAGTGACTGGTGTCTTTTCCCAGTGTAAATAAGATGGTGGCCACGGACCCCCGTCTCACTCATCCAGGATCTCCTCGACGAAGAACGTGGTCTTGGCCGGCACTCTCTCGTGAGGGTAGTACCTGCAGATGATCTCGGTGACCGCAGCTGTGGAATTCAGCCCGAGATATCGGATGAGATACTCGACGTCGCCCCGGTCGTGTGAATCGAACCGTGCCGACACGCACTTCATGGCGAGCATGTACTCCGCCGTGGGCGCCCAGACACGGAGGTTTGACAGCTCCATCACTTGGTGTCGTGGCGGCTCGGAAAGAAAAAAGCCCTTCGCAGCATCGTTCAACCAGTCCGTCGTCATCCCGAACTTCCGGGCCACGATGGCAGCCGCCTCCCGAATCTCCGCTGTGGGTTCGAAGACCGCGTCCACGTCCTTGGTGCTGTTTCGAGCCTGGAAGACGAGGCACATGACAGCGCCGCCGCACAGGCCGACCTCGCCGAGAACATCACGGAACGACAGCTCATCGTTGAGGGCGACGAACAGTGCGCGGATGGTTTCCGTTGTCAGCACGACTACGCTCTCTCGAGGAAGTTCGCGAGCACGAAGATGTTCCGCTTTCTGAACCACACCGGCGACTCGACGAGCGCCGATGCCTTCAAGTTCTCGATTCCCGTAACGAACCACGGGCTGTCGAGAGGCTCCACCCCGCGACACCATCCTGGCGATGAGATCGAAAGCTCGGCACACAGCGTCTCGACCGTGGAGGCAATCAATGCTCGGAGTTTCGGGTGAAGCTCGTCCACTGGACCCGTACGGACAAGGTCTGGGTCTCGTTCACGACGAAAGGCATCAACGGAATCGAAGAGGTGGATCGTCCAGCTCTCGAATCCTTGGGCGAGCATTCGAATCGAAGCGGAGCGGAAGGAGCGTCCATCTTCGAGGAGGAATCCGCCAAGGAGTGCCGTAATCCCCCCGGTCGGCAACTCGAGTGCGGCGGAGACCTTGTCGAGGCTCGAAACTCGCGGGTCGTGCCCCGGTGTTTCGAGCAACTGCAACCCGCGGAACGAGATGCCGGCCCTCCGGGCAAGGTCTCGCTGTGAGATGCCCCGACGAATTCGAACTGTGCGGACGGCCTTCATGCCCGAAGCGTATCTGACTCATTAAAGTATGTCAATCATCATCGACACTCCAACCGGCCCCGAGTCTGATCTCGGATTGACAGTGGCAAATAGTACACATATATTTATATAGGAGGTACGCCATGCCACAGCTTCATCTCTACGTGAATGACGATCTCGCCGCCGAGATCGGTCGCCGGGCCGAGGCGGCCGGGATGAGTGTGTCGCGGTTTCTCGCGACACTCGTACGGGAAAGGACTCGATCCGGCTGGCCCGACGGCTGGTTCGAACACGTCCCCGGAGGTTGGCATGGTGAGCCGCTGGAGCGGCCGCCGCAAGGGAGCATTGAAACCCGCGACACGTTGACATGAAATACCTGCTCGACACCAATGCGTGCATTCGGATCTTGAACGGAACCTCTCCCGGAGTCGTCGAGCAACTCGAGAAGCTGGATCCGGCCGATGTGGCCATCAGCGCGATCGTCAAGGCCGAGTTGATTTACGGCGCCCGAAAAAGCAGGCGAGTGGCCGCCAATCTCCGCCTCGTTGATGCGTTCAGCCAACCGTTTGTCTGCCTGCCCTTCGACGATCGCGCCGCCGACGCCTACGGCAGCATTCGAGCCGACCTCGAGCATGAGGGTCGCCCCATCGGGCCAAATGATCTGCTCATTGCGGCGACGGCGTTGGCGAATTCGCTGACCCTCATCACCCACAACGTCTCGGAGTTCAATCGGGTCCCGGGCCTGTCCGTTGCGGATTGGGAATCGGAAGACTGACCTGGATCATTGGTGCCTGGTACGGAGTTGTGAGACCTAACGACGGAACTCCGCAACTCCGTACCCGAAACCGAAGCGGGTCGTCATGATGGCGTAGATGGAAGAAAAGGACCCACCACGTGGAACAGCTCCACCAGTGCAGCGATCAGTTCAGCGTGTTTTTATAGATCTTGCCATCCTTCATGATGAGCACGAAGTTGGTGTGCGGGTCAGCCACGAGGTCGAGGTTCTCGAGGGGGTTGCCGTCAACGAGGATCAGGTCGGCGTAGGCGCCTTCCTCGACGACGCCGAGGGGACCGTCACGATAGGGATTGCGCGGACCGCAGAGAGCGAGCAGCTCGGCATTGGTCGAGGTCGCCATCTTGAGCGCTTCGTATGGCGTGAACCAGCGCTTGAGCTTGGCCAGCATCTTGCCCTGATTCTCGGCGGCCGCGGGATCGAAGAGCATGTCGGTGCCGAAGGCGATCTTCACCCCCATCTCCTTGGCCAACCTGTAGACCCTGTCGGTCCCGTCCGTGACCGCTTCGTACTTCTGGGTGCTGTAGGCGCTGTCGAAGTGCAGCGCGTCGTCGTCGTTGAGCAGCGGCTGCAGGCTCAGCCAGACGCCGTTGTCCTTGATCATCTGCAGGGTCTCTTCCCGCTCGATCAGGTTGCCGTGCTCGATGGACATGACCCCGGCCCTGACGGCGGTCTGGATGGCCTCGTCGGTGAAGATGTGCGCCGCGACATAGGTGTTCCAGGTTTCCGCGACGTCGACGGCCGCCTTCATCTCTTCGAAGGTGAACTGCTGAACATCGAGATCGTCATAGGCTGACGACACGCCGCCGCCGCCGGAGATCTTGATCTGGGTGGCGCCCATGCGCAGGTTCTCACGCACCCGCAGGATGACTTCGGGCACACCGTCGGCGACCATGATGAGGGAGTTGCGCTCCCAGTAGGGTAGCGGATCGGAGCTGTTGGTCGGCACGTCGTTCTTCATCCTGAAGTCGAAATGGCCGGAGGTTTGGCTGATCGGCGGGCCCGACGGGTAGATGCGCGGACCGGGATACTCGCCGGTGTCGGTCATTTTTTTGACGGCGAACGGGTTGCCGCCGACATCGCGAACCGTGGTGAATCCGCGCATGAGCGTCTTTTCGGCCCCGAGGAAACCGATGATGGCGACCTCGGACATGTCGCCGGTGAAGAGAATACTCTGCGGGCCGTAGGCGTAGTAGGTGTGCCAGTGGGCGTCGATCAGCCCGGGCATCAGGGTCTTGCCCTTGGCGTCGATCATCGTGACCCCTTCTGGAGTCACCATGATGGAATCGTCGATTTTGACGATCTTGTTGCCCTCGATCAGGATGTCCATGCCCTCTGCGAGCCCCTCGTTCCGGCCGTCAAAGATATTTGCGTTGGTGATGAGCACCCTGCTCACCGGCTCGGCTTCCTGGGCTGCGGCAAGCGCAAGGCCGAAGCTTGATACAACGCACGCGACGACGATCACCAGCGCAGTTCGGCGGCAGAACGAGCGATCGGCGGGAGACATCTCAAAGGTCATGTGGGCTTCCTTTCGTCGATGGGATCTGTTTTTCCAACACCTTCCAAACCGGGAGTGATTCCAAGCGGATGCTGGATCTTAACAGGAGCGCCCGGAGCGATCCGCCCATAAGCACAAGGTCCAATTGATGCGGCCATGCCTGGTCGTTATGTTCAATGGCGTGAGACAGGCCGCGGTGGTCCCCGATTCCGGGGTGCCGGCCGACCCATCCACACCGGATCTCGAGCGTAAGGAGAAATCTGATGCTTCGAAAACAGCTCTCGTTCACTTCATCTCTTTTCTTGATCGGCATGGTGCTCGCGATGCCGGCGATCGTCACGGCGGCGCCGCTCATCCCGGTGCAGGCGGGTGGTGAGATCGGCGAAGCGGTGGTCGTCGACGACGTGGCCTATCTCGCCACGGGGCCGTCGATCTCGGTGTGGCAGCTTTCCTCCGACGGCATGACGGCGCCGGTGCAGGTCGGCGCGACGGCACCCCTGCCGGGTCTGGTTCGCGGCCTCGCGGTCTCCGGGGACTACTTGTACGCCACGTGGGCGAACGCGGATTTTCAGGGCGAGCTGGTGGTGTACTCGTTGGCGGATCCGCTGGCCCCGGTTCACGCACTCGATTTCGCGTACTCCACCGGATCGTTTCTCCAGCCCGCCGATGTCCTGGTCATCGGCGACACGCTGATCCTCACCGACCCCGAGTCCGGCGTCTACTCCATCGACATCTCTGACCCGATGGCGCCGAGCGTGAACACGCAGCTGTGGTCGTTCTCGCTGAAGAGCCTCGCTCTCACCGGCTCACACGTCGTCGCCTGGGGCGCCGGTTTCGCCGGTTTCGTCGTCGAGATCATGGACGTGACCAGTCCCGCGGCGCCTTCGACGGTCGGCTATTACAACAGCTGGGGGCTCTTCGAGGATGCGGCGGTGGAAGGCGACGTCATGATGCTCGTCGGCGACGGCTTCGAAATCGTCAGCCTGACCGACCCGACCATGCCCGTGATGCTCACCACGGTTCCGAGCTCCGGGACCTATATTCGGAGCGCGCTCATGAACGGCGGTCTCGCGTACCTGGGGGACGAGAACGGGCTCCAGGTCTGGGATCTGTCAACCCCCGCCACGCCGGTCGCCGGCGAGCTCGTCAGTGCGCCGAGCGATCGCACCGAGTCCTCCGCGCTGCACATGATCAGCGGCGGGGTTGAGATGATCCAGTTCACCGGCATGGGCCGCGGCCTCGCCTTCGACCTCGACACGCCGGCGACACCCACCCTCGAGCACGTGTTCGACCTTCCGGTTGGCTCGGATACTGAAGATGTGGCCACTCTTGCGAACGGCGAGATCGCCAACTCCGACTTCTACTCGGGTCTGCGGATCAGCGATGGCGGGCTGAACAGCACCAGCCGGCTCGACCCCGCGATCCAGTACGGTGGGTATGAGCATCTGGCCGTCGTCGGCACGACGGCATATATGACGTCGTGGGGCTACGGTCTACTGATCATCGACCTGTCGGATCCCAATGCGCCTGCACAGCTGAGCTCGGTCTACATCCAGTACGCCAGTGCCGTGGATGTGGCCGGGGACATGGCCTACGTGGTCACCTCGACCAACGGCGGGATCCTCCAGATCGTCGATGTTTCCAACCCGCAGCTGCCGGTTCCGCGCGGATCCCTCGCGATAGCCAAGGGGTTGGATGTCGTCCACCACGGTTCGATGGTTCTCATCGCGGATGATGACTGGGGCGGTTCCGGTCTGAAGATCGTCGACGTCAGCATTCCCGACTCGCCGATGCAGCTCGGGGTCTACACCGACTGCGCGACGGCGAGTGGTGTCGCGGCCGATGGCGACCTTGCGTACCTCGCCTGCAACGACGGCTCGATGCACGTGGTGTCCATCGCCGATCCCGCCATGCCGACGCAGGTCGGCGTCTACACCGATCCCTCGGTGTACCTGCAGGGAAGCTCCATCGGGTTCGATGGATCAGTGGTCTGGTACGGCCACTTCGGCGGGGCCGACGTCATCGATGTTTCCGACCCCGCGTTGCCGACCCGGATCATGCGCGTCGCAACCGCCGGCGCGGTGCGAGGAATGGAAGTCGGCGATGACGGGAACGCCTGGCTCGCGGCCACGACCGGCGGTGTGTACCGCGTGCAACCGTTCGTCTTCAACGACGGCTTCGAAAGCGGCGACACCAGCGCGTGGACCGTTGCGATGCAATAAGATAGACCGGTGTCGAGATCTGATACCGAATTGAGTCTCCAAGTGGATTCACACGAGTCCGAAATCCAGGGGGTCGTCCTCGTCGTCGAGGACGACCCCCTCGTTCAGAGAGCGCTCGGTCGGCTCTTCCGCAAGGCCGGCCACCGGGTCGAGCTTTTTGAGAACCTCGCATCATTCATGGCCAGGGACCTCCCGGACGATCCGACCTGCCTGGTGCTCGACCTCCACCTCCCCGACGGCAACGGGCTCGAGATCGTCGACGCCCTCCACGCCGGCGGTACCCCGGTTCCGGCGGTGGTCATCACTGCCCACGGCGATGTGCCGACCACCGTGCGGGCCATGCGCAAGGGCGCCGTCGAGCTCATCGAGAAGCCCTTCGACAACGACCAGGTGCTCGCCGCGGTTGCCGAAGGCCTCGCCCGAGACGCAAAGGACCGCGCGGCCCGCCGTCGCCGCGACGCCGCGCGCGGGCTCCTGGAGTCGCTTTCGCCGCGTGAGCGCGAGGTCTTCGACCTGGTGGTCGAAGGCCTCGCCAACAAGGTCGTCGCCTCGCGCCTCGGAGTGGCCGAGAAGACGGTGAAGGTCCACCGGGCTCGAGCCATGAAGAAGATGGACGCGACCTCGCTCGCGGATCTGATCTTCATCGCCAACACCGCACGATCGAGCGAGCCGTGATCGCGGTTGTCGCGATCATTGCGGCGCTGTCGATGTTTCAGCCGGCGGCGGTGGACCAGGGAGGGGCCGAGCCGGAGACGGTGTCGGAGCTCCTGGCGGCCTCATGGGCGTCGGCCACCAACGACCCCGGGCGTTCGAGCGAGCTCGCCGAGCGGGCGCTGACGCTGGCCCGCGCCGAGGGCGACCGGCTCGGCGAGGCCCGCGCCCTCAACCGGATGGGTGTGGCCGCCTACCTCCAGCGTGATTACCCGACGGCCTACCCGATGGTCGCCGAGAGCCTTCGACTCGCGAGGTTGGAGGGCGACGATGACGATATCGCCAACGCGCTCAACAACCTCGGTGTTCTGCACTACATGTGGGGCAGCCTCGATCGAGCGCTGGACTACTACCAGCAGGCTCTGGAGATCCGCCGCGACCAGGGCGACAACCAAGGCCTCGCGCGGGCATACAACAACCTCGGCGGCGTGGCCGATGCCGCCGAACGGTACGACGAGGCGGTCGACTACTTCAACCGGGCGCTGACGCTCTACCGGAAGGAAGGCGACGACGCGCTTGCCGCCAACACCATGAACAACCTCGGGCAGGCGTTGATGCAGATGGGGCGGCTCGACGAGGCTCGTGAGCTCTTCTCCGACGCATACGGCACCGCCGGACGGGTCGGTGACGAGGCCACCCTTGCAACCGCAGAGGAAAACCTCGGCCGGATGCGCCTCGCTCAGGGAGAGGCGAGCCAGGCCCGGGAGCTCTTCGAACGCAGCCTCGAGCGCAGGCAGCGGCTTGAAGACCCGCTCGGAACCGCGACGAGCCTGATCCACCTGGCCACAGCCGACGCCGATCTCGGCGACGACGCCGGGGCCGAGCGCATCCTTCTCCAGGCTCTGGATTCCGTTCGCGAGCTCCAGGTGCCGCAGCTCGAACGCGACATCCACCAGAATCTCGCCGAGCTGCGCGAGCGCCGGGGGGACTTCAAGGGCGCCATCGAGTCGCTCCAGCGCTACCACGAGATCCACGCCCGGATGATCAGCGACGCCGGATCGCGCCGCCTCGCCGAGCTCAACGCCATGTTCGAAATGGAGAAGAAGAACGCGGAGATCTCACGGCTGAACCAGGATCGGATCATCCAGCGCAATTATTTGACGGGTCTCGTCGGGGCGACGATGCTGCTCGGGATCGTCGTGGTCCTGTTGTGGAGTCGCAACCGGATTCAGACCCGCGCCGCCCGCGTGATCGCCGACAAGAACACCGAGCTGTCGCGTGCCCATGACGAGCTCGACCGCGCCAGCCGCGCCGAGATCGCCCACCTGGCGCGGGTGACCTCGTTGGGCGAGATGACCGCCGCGGTCGCGCACGAGCTCAATCAGCCGCTGGCCGCGATCCTGACCAACGCGCAGCTGGCGGCCGCGATGATTCCGGACGAGAGCGACGACGGGCAGGAGCTGGAGGCGACGATCTCCGACATCACCCTCGGCGCCCGCCGGGCCTGGGAGCTGTTGCACAACCTGCGCAACCTCGCCCGCCGCGGCGAGTTCGAACGCCGGCCGATCGATCTCCGCGCCGTCCTGGAACAGGCGGTCGAGATCGCCCGCGCCGAGGCGCGGCTTCACGAGGTGTCGATCTCCCTCGATCAGCCGGATGATGAGCTGCTGGTGGACGGTGATCCGGTGCTGCTGCAGCAGGTCGTCCTCAATCTCTTGCAAAACTCCATTGCAGCGGTCACGGATCAGGAGGACAACGAGATCTCGAGGACGGTCGCCGTCACCGCGAAGACCGGTGCCGAAACCGTGACCGTCTCGGTTGAAGACTCCGGGCCCGGTGTCGACGACGAGGTGCTCGCCAACCTCTTCCGCCCCTTTTTCACCACCCGTGAAGGCGGGCTTGGGATGGGGCTCGCCATCAGCAAGCGGCTCGTCGAGGCCCACGACGGGCGGATCTGGGCCCGCCGGCCGGGAGTCGGCGGGCTGCTCGTCACCTTCGAGCTGCCGATCGCCGGAACCACTTCGGCCGAGTGACTCGTTGTCTCTTCGCGGGCGAGACGCCCGCGCCACAAAGTGCCGAGCCTTCCCAGCACCTAACTCTCAACCCTGAGCCGAGCCACCTGAAGAACCAGAATTGGGCGCACCATTTCGGCAAATCCGGATCGACACCCGACCAGCGCTCCAGCCGGCAAAAAGACCGCGGACCACAAACTCGCTTCGACCGGTGAGTTTTGCAGGCGGCTCGACCTTTTTCCCTCGCCTTCTCACCCCATCGTCAGCGCCATCAGCGCCTTCTGGACGTGGAGCCGGTTCTCGGCCTCGTCGTAGACGACGGATTGCGGACCGTCGATGACCTCGTCGGTGACCTCGCGGCCGCGGTCGGCGGGCAGCGGGTGCATGTAGATGAGGTGTTTCTTGCCGAGGGCCATGTGCTCCTTCCCACAGCGCCACGTCGGGTACTTTTCGATCAGCGCGAGTCCCTTGGCGTGGTCGGTGGTGTGCATCAGCGGGCCCCACGACTTGGGCACCACGACGTCGGCGTCTTCGAAGGCGTCCTCGAAGCGGTTGGTGATCTCGAATTTCACCCCCGCCTCGGCGGCGTTCTTCGCTGCCTGCTCCTCGATCTCGGGCATGAGCCGGAATTCGGGCGGCACGGCCAGGGTCACGTCGAGACCGAAGCGCGGCATCATGAGGATGAGGCTCTGGGGCACCGAAAGGGGCCGGACGTAGTTGGGCGCCGAGGTCCATGCGACACCGATCTTGAGCCCCTTCGTCTCGCCGAACTTTTCGCGGATCGTGAGGTAGTCGGCGAGGATCTGGCACGGGTGGTAGACATCGTCCTGCATGGAGAGCACCGGGATCGAAGCGTGCTCGGCGACCTCGCGGAGATAGTCGTTGCCCTCGCGGAAGGCGCAGTGGCGGATCGCGATGCCTTCGCCGTAGCGCGACAGGACGTTGGCGGTGTCGCGGGCGTTCTCGCCGTGCGAGATCTGCATCTTGTCGGGCGACAGGAAGATCCCGTGGCCGCCGAGCTGGGTCATCCCGGTCTCGAAGGAGTTCCGGGTCCGCGTCGAGGCGTCGAAGAAGATCATGTAGAGGGTCTTCGCCGCGAGCAGCGGCGTCGGCCTGCCCTCGCGCTTCGCCTGTTTGAGTTCCGCGGCGAGGGTGAAGATTCGCTCGAGCTCCTCGACCGACCAGTCCTGGGTGGTGATGAAGTCTTTACCTTTAACGTCGATTGCCATCGTTGCGTCCTTCCTGAGTCTGAGTTCGTGTCGTCACAACCACGAAGGCGCGAAGACACAAAGAAATCATCAAGGAGTTTAGAGTATGAGGCGCTCGATTCCCTGTTTGATCATCGGCACGTTGAAATTGATGAGAAAACCGAGGCGATATCCGGCCAACTTCATATACGTGAGGATTTGAGCTCGATGGACGGAAATGATCTTTTCGACGGCCTTGAGTTCTACGATGATCTGTCGATCCACAATCAGATCGAGCCGCAGGGCGCCGTCGATCACCATATCCTTGTACGCGATTGGCAGGACGACCTGCTGTTCAACCGTGATTCCTCGAAGTGAGAGTTCGTGGCAGAGACACCTCTCGTAAATGGACTCCAACAGGCCCGGCCCGAGCTCGGAATGAACCGAATATGCAGCATCGACCAACTCAGTGGCCAGCGCTTCGGTTCGCCTCGGAAGTTCAGCGAGTTGTGATGTCAAGACCTATCCTTTGTGTCCTTCTTTGTGTCTTTGTTTCTTGGTGGTTGCGACGGCCAGTCTCTCCGGGATCAGGGAGTAGACGGCTGTTGCGGTCACCAGATCTTCGACTTTGACGTGCTCTCGCGTCGTGTGAGCCAGCTCCTCGAGGCCGGGGGCGAAACCCACCGTCGGGATTCCAAGGGTGCCCATGGTGGCGACGCCGTTGGTGGAGAAGTGCCAGCGGGAGATTTCGGGCCGGCCGGGGAGGACCTCGGCGGCGGCTGCGGCGACGCCCTGCACAAGCGGGTGATCCTCATCGAGGACCCAGGTCGGGTAGTACTTGGGCTGCTGCGCCCGCAGACCGCGCCAGCTGACCTCATCGTAGTCGAGGAGCTCGACCTCGGCGTCGCCGAGGTGGGGGAGGGAGCGCAGCTCGGCGAGCGCGGTTTCCTGGGTTTCGCCGACGGTGAGCCGGCGGTCGATATAGATGCGGGCCGAGTCCGGGACCGCGTTGAGCGACGGTGTCGTGCACTCGATGAAGGAGACGATCACCGAGCCCGTGCCGAGGAACTCGTCGTGGGCGAGCCGGGTGTTGAGCTGCTCGACATCGGAGATGATGGGCGCCATCTTGTAGAGCGCGTTGACGCCGAGGGCGGCATGGGCGCCGTGGGCCGAACGCCCCTTGGTCGTGATGGTCGCCTCGAGTCGCCCGCGCTGACCGCGGTAGACGTTCAGATCGGTCGGCTCTCCGAGAACGACGAAGTCGGGATCGATCCCCTCTTTTTCAATGAGGTGGAGCATGCAGTGGCCGTCGCAGTCCTCCTCCATCACCGACGCCGAAAGGTAGAGGGTCACGTCCTCGGGCCAACCCCGGTCGGCGAGCATGCGGGCGCCGTAGGCCATCGCGGCGATCGCCGGCAGCTCGTCGACCGCGCCGCGGCCCCAGATCGTGCCGTTCTCCTCTTTGCCTTCGAAGGGGTCGAAATCCCAGGCGCCGCGATCGCCGACTCCGACGCAGTCGATGTGGCCGTCCATGAGGATCTTGACGGGACCGTTGCCGATCCGGGCGACGACGGACCCGAGGCCGTCGAGATAGGCCTCGTCGAAGCCGAGGGACTCGTACTCGGCGAGAACCCGGCGGCAGCGCGCCTCCTCGCTTCCGCTCTCGGCGGGGATGGCGATGATGTCGCGGAGAAATCGAACGATGCGGTCCTGGTAGGAGCGGGCGGATGAAAGGGCGGCGGCGCCGCGGTCGCTGGGCATGTCTGTCCTCCTGGGCCGGTGACAAGGGCCGAAGGGTACTATAATCCCGTCCGTCCGCTTTGACGACGGGCGAAAGGACAAGCTCTCATGCCGACCGCCGATCAGGTCCTCGAAAACACCATCCAGCGCTGCCGCGAGCGCGACATCATCATCCCGACCTTCAGAGAGATGCGGAACCCGGAGTCGGTGCCCGAAGGCATCAAGGAAGAGCTCGGCGCCATCGGGCTCTGGGACCTCAACCCTCGCAACCTCTTCCGCATCACCTGGAAGAACGAACCGGTCGCCTCGGGTGGGGGTTTCGGAGATGTGAACTTCCTCGATCTGCCGTCCGAACTCACCGGGGTTTCGGCGAGGATCATCATGCTGGTGGGCAAGTTCTTCCCCACCGGCGCACACAAGGTCGGCGCGACCTTCGGACCTCTGGTCGAAAAGCTGGTCCGCGGCGCGTTCGATCCGACGACCCAGAAGGCGCTCTGGCCGTCGACGGGCAACTACTGCCGCGGCGGCGCCTACGACGCGGCGCTGCTGGCGTGCCCATCGATCGCGGTGCTGCCCCAGGGGATGTCGCGGGAACGTTTCGACTGGCTCGAAAGGGTCGGTTCCGAGATCTTCGCGACCCCGGGCTCCGAGTCCAACGTCAAGGAGATCTACGACAAGGTCAAGGCGCTCAAGGCCGAACGCGGCGACGAGATCGTCGTCCTCAACCAGTTCGAGGACTTCGGCAATGCGGCCTGGCACTACGCCTGCACCGGCCCGGCCATGGAGGAGGTCTTCAATCGGACCCGCACCGGGAGCCAGCGATTCGCCGGGGTCTGCCTCACTCAGGGCTCGGCCGGGACCCTGGGATCCGCCGACTACCTCAAGGAAGTCTTCCCGCGCCTCAAGGTCGTGGCCGCCGAGGCGCTGCAATGCCCGACCCTGCTCTACAACGGCTACGGCGCCCACCGCATCGAGGGCATCGGCGACAAGCACGTGCCGTGGATCCACAACATGAAGAACACCGATGTCGCGGTCGGGATCGACGACGAGGCCTGCATGCGCCTGTTGCGGGTCTTCAACGAGTCGGCGGGTCGAGCGTACCTCGAAGCGATCGGGGTCGATTGGGATCTCATCGGCCGGCTCGATCTGCTCGGGATCTCGTCCATCGCCAACCTGCTCACCGCGGTCAAGACCGCCAAGTACTTCGAGCTCGGGGCCGATGACGTCCTCTTCACCGTCGCCACCGACTCCATGGAGATGTACGGTTCGCGCCTCGAGGAAGAGAACGCCGAGCACGGCGACCTCACCGCGGCCCGCGCCGAGGCCATGCACGAACGCTACCTCCTCGGCGCCGCCATCGATCACGTCCTCGAGCTGTCGTACTGGGACCGCAAGCGGCTCCACAATCTCAAGTACTTCACCTGGGTCGAGCAGCAGGGCAAGACCGTCGAAGAGCTCAACGCCCAGTGGGAGGACGACGGCTACTGGACGAGCCGGCTCGGCGCCTGGCGCGAGTGGGACGAGCGCATCGTCGCGTTCAACGAGCGGACGGGGCTGCTTCAGCGGTATCGCTGATGCAGGGAGCTGAATTCTGAATTCTTAACCGTCATCGCAAATGCCGTTGGAAACACCTGTGATGTCATTCAAGATTGAGAATTCAAGATCGAGATTTCGCAGTCGTCGTCAGTCGTCGATGTATCCCAGCTCCCTGAGCGCCGCTTCGACCTCAGGGTCGAGCTCGGGGGCGGCCGGTTCGGGATCCGAGCCGGAGTCCGCCTGCCAGCGTTCGAGTTCGCGATGGAGGATGAGGGCGGTGTCGACGTTGGTCTTGGCCTGGTTGATCCGTTCGCCCGGATCGTCGCCGAGGTCGAAGACCTCGGGGTACCGGCGGCTGCCCGCCATGGGGAACTCGACGAGCTTGATCCCCGGGAGTCGGACGGCACGGACCAACCCCTTGTCCGTCAGCCGCGCGCGGATGTGCGGGACCCGTTGGGGCTCGCAGCGGGCGGTGATGAACACCGGCCGTGGAGCGGTCGCGGCGGACTCGCCCCGGGCGAGGGGGAGCAGCGAGCGGCCCTGAAGGCCCTC
>JAHECW010000097.1 GCA_024641545.1 Acidobacteriota bacterium | reverse complement strand
CTCTCCCGGCCGCGAAACAGGCCGCCGGCGTGAGATCAGCGTGGTCGCAGCCCTTCCCGTTCTGCTCTCCGACCGCGCTGATCGCGCGACGCTGGGCCGCCGGAGGCGGACCAGAAGGCCGGAGCCCCAGGAAGCCGCGTGCCCTGCCCGAGCCAGTGCCCGATGTTGCCAAGACACAGAGCCTCCTGCGGGCGGGACGCCCGCACCACAATAGCCCCCCGCAAGGCCGGACAGGCCGGCGGGGGCGCCGGCCCCACAATGGATCCCAGCCTCCCGGTGCAACCGCGACAGCGACCGGGGCAGCGGCAAACGCTCACCGGGGCGTGCCGAGGATCAGGAACACGGGAAGGCGTCCCGCCCACCCCTTCAAACACCTCCCGTTCGAGCCAACGCCACCACGAAGTCAGATGACCCCCACCGAACGCATGACCCACTCTCAACTACGATGCCTTTGCGTCTCTTTGCGATGGATGGTCTTCGCGATCTTTGCGATGCAACCCTGCGATGGTGCGGCGCCCGAGCGCGGGTTAGAATACCGTCACACCGCGGCCCGGTCGGGTCGATGGAGTCGAATGTCCGTTTCGTCATGGAGGGAAAGTCATGAGAAGTACGCTCGATCGCAGTTCGTCCGCCAGAATCGTCACAGTCTTCGGGTTGGCGCTGCTCGCCCTGTCAGCCGCCACGCCGTCGTCCGCGCAGGAGATCGCCCACTCTCAGTTCTTCCCCATTCTTGCCCGTACCGCCGGCGCCGGCGGCACGCAGTGGGTCACCGACATGACGATCCACAACCCGACCGATTCGGCGCTCGTGGTCGGGGTGGTGTTCCTCGAGGCCGACGTCGCCAATGTCTTCAACCCCGCGTTCCCGAACCGATTCACCCTCGCGCCACGCGAAACCCGCCTCATCAAGGACGTACTCAACACGCTTCTTGGTTTCGAAACCGATATCAAGGGGGCGATGCTGGTCACGGTCGACCCGGCGCGGATCTCGGGCAATCCCGAGGGAGCGGAGATCCTGGCCACGACCCGCACCTACAACACGGGGAATCCGGCCGGGACCTTCGGCCAGACGGTCCCGGCCCTCGGCAGGACCATCAATGCCGCTGCCACCACTTCAATCGTCACCGGGGTCATCAACAGCACGAGATTCCGTTCCAACCTCGGGGTCGCGAGCCTGTCCCTCATCGCCGCGATCAGGGTCCATTACAAGGTGATCGACGGCGCCGGCGACACCGTCTCCCAGGGCATGAAAACCATCCAACCGGCCTCGGTCAGCCAGTGGTCGCTGCAGAGCCTGGGTGTCCCCAAGAGCGACGGTCCGCTCTCCATCGAACTGTGGTTGGATCCGGGTGACGTGATTCCCAATCCCTGTTCGATCAACTTCCCGAACATGTTCATTGCGTATGTCTCCAAGGTCGACGGGAACCCGGACGGGACCGGAGACGCGGAGTTCATCTACGCCGCACCCAACGATCCCTACGACTGCGGGTACCAGCGGTAGAGATTTCGGTGCATCACCGCCTGACGAAGTTCGGCAGTGAATTCCGGCTACCGGATTTTCGCCAAGGTTTCTTCGGCCTGGGTGATCCAGTCCGCCGCCTCGGGGTCGCCCGCGGCGCGACACGCTCGGGCGAGTTCGACGCCTCGTTCGAGGGCCCGCTTCGCCTCATTCCGCCGATCGTTGTCCAGGAGAGCCTCTCCCAGCACCAGCTGGTTGGGCGGGTAGTCGGGGAATGCCTCTACCGCGGCCTCGGCGACCTCGAGCCCGTACTCCGAATCACCCGGTCCGGTCGGCCAGCCCGGCGCCCGGAGGAGCACCAGGGCGAGGACACGCCGCCCCCCGGCGAAATCGAGCTCGGGAGCCTCGGCAATGACCTCGTTGAGAAGGTCGACCATGACATCGAGGCCGTCGGTGGCGGTCGACGAACGCTCACGAGCCTGCTGCCCCACCGCGAGGGCGAGTCGATAGGTGCACTCGGGCTCCGAGGGGTGCAATCGTCGGCACCACTGGCCGATCTGAACACCCTGGACCGCGAGATCCTTTCGGGTCGCACCGTCGTCGGTGTGCTCGATGAGCCAGGCGGTGGTCCTGGCGGCGCCGAGGAAGGCCTCCACCGGCGCCCCATCGACCCGCGCCGCATCGAGGAAGAGACTTTGCGCGTTGCGAGCTGCCGCGATATCCGGGAGCTTGCCGTACTCGACCTTCGCCCTCGCGAGGGGGTCGAGGTCATCACCGCCGTCGGCCATCGGCGACGACCCCGCCGTTTTGAGTTCGGTCACGGGCGGCGGTTCCTTGAGCGCCGAAGTACAGGCCGCGACCGCGATCAGGGCGACGAGACAGGCTGCGCCCCGCTGCGCGATGGACGTCACTCGGCGACTCCGCTGAACGCGGCCTCCGCCTGTTCGAGGGCCGCGTTGTCCGCGGGCTCGAATCGTTCCAATCGAACACCGGCCAGCGCGTCGGCGGCTTCGGGTCGTGCAGCGAGCCCACCCATCGCCTGCAGGAACTCCGCCTTCTTCTCAGGGCTCAATCGATCACCGATGGAGCACACGACGGACACCGGCAGCGGTGGCGATCGGTGGACGATCTCGAGATCGCCGGCAAACGGCAAACGGTCGAGCGCCTCGGTTTGCTCGGCGTCGAGCAGCACGACGATCTTCTCGCCCCTGGCCGCCTTGCGCAGCGATGACAGCACGGCGCCGGAAAAAGTGATGGCCAGCGTCGGCGGCAGCTCACCCCAGTCGCCGAGCGCCGGCCCGCGAACGAAGTTCTCGGAGTGGCCCGCGAGACTGACCAGCTGCCAGCCGTCGAGATCCGCCGGCCGGTGCACGGCACCCTTGCCGGCGACCAGCGACCACGATTCTTCCGACCGGCGGCCGGTCGGCACCGCCAACATCTCGGGATGCAGACCGAGTTCCTTGCGGTGCTCGAGAAAAAACGGCAGCGTTACCAGACCGAGGCCGGCATCGGCGGCGGCAAACCGGGTGACCCCACCCTCTTCGGTTTCAAAGTACTCGGCGGCAAGACCGTTGCCTCCCCAGCCGGCGGCGGTGGTCACCGCCGCGGCAAACCCATCCATGGTCGGTTGCGCCTCGGCGGTCGAGCCCGGGTACCCGGGGGCACAGACAACCATCGTCAGGTCGGCAGCATCGCCGATCGACGCCGAAGGCAGAACCATCAACGCCGTGATCATCACGCAACAACCCGCATATTTCGTGAATCCGCACATGAGGTCATCATACCGTGGCGCTCGTTGATCGTTCCATCGAGAGGCGGCTCGAACCTTTATTTGGCTGGATCGTCGGCAAAAGATGGCTCATGGTTCTTGTCTACGTGGCAGTGGTGGCTGGCGCCGCTCGCCTCGCGATGGACATCCCCAGGGACAACTCTCTCGAAAACATGGTGGTCTCGTCGGACCCGGATGTCGCGGCATCGCATGAGTTTGACCGGCTCTTCCCCGACAAACCCACCGTCTTCCTCATGCTCGAGACCGAAGATCCCTTTGCCGCCGGACCGCTCAATGACCTCGAGAGGCTCGAATCGGAACTCGATGCCATCGATGGGGTTCACGCCTTCTCCATGGTCACGGTCTGGCGACGAAGCCGACCCGGGGCGGGCTCGCCCGCCGATGATCCCGAGACCTTCAGAACCCTCGCCGGCGGAAGCGACTTCTTCCGGCGCCAGGGCCTGGTCGGCGACAACTTCCTGGCCATCGTCCTCGCCCTCGATGCGCCCGAACCCGAGATCCGGGACGCGCTCCTCGGTCGAATCAACGAAATCGTGTCCTCCGCGCCCGATTGGTCACGGTCCATCGACCGCATCCGCCGGGTCGGTCGACCGTGGATCGACGCCTGGCTCGAACGAGAGACCACCGCTTCGTCTCAGAAGTACTTCCCACTCTTCGGCGCATTTGTCATCAGCCTGGTCCTCGGGCTCTACAGATCGTGGCGGGCGCTGGCGGCGATCCTGCTCTCGCTCGGCGTGGCGGTCCTGCTCGGGATGGCCTTCGCCGGTCTCGTCGGGCTCGGCTTCACCATCGTCTCGGCGCTCGTCCCCCTGACCCTGATGGTCACCGCCACGGCAAGCCTGGTCTACCTCCATTCGCGCTTTGTCGATCAACCCGCGGGTGTCGATCTGGAATCACACCGGGTACGGGCGCTGGCCAACAAGTTCGTCGCGGTCACGGCTTCGGTCTTTGCCGCCGCCGTCGGTTTCGCCGCGTTGACGATCTCCAACATCCGACCGATCCGCGAGCTCGGCATCTGGACCTCGGGCGGCCTTCTTCTCGGCTGGATCGTCTGTTTCACCCTCTATCCCGCGCTCCAGGCCCTCTTTCGCGCGCCCACCCGGCGCCACCGTCAGGTCGCCGGAATCTGGGTCGAACGCGCCGCCGATGTGATCCCCCGGTGGTCCTACCGTTGGCGCTGGCCGCTGGTTCTGACCGCGTCGAGCCTCGCCATCGCCGGTCTGATCGCGCTTCTCGGCATTCCCGGTGTCCTGCCCGGGATGGCGCTCGAGACCGATGCTCTCGCCTATATCGACCCCGACGAACCGGTGGCCGAGGACACCCAGTACTTCCAGGAGCACGTCCTCGGCATCGAGGTGGCCAAGATCTGGATCACGACTCCGGACTACAGCGTTCTCGAACCGGCAACGCTTCGCGGCCTCGACAGGCTGACCCGCGAACTCGAGGGCGACCCGGCGGTGGGCTCGGTCGTGGGTCTTTCCTCGATTCTCCGACTCCGCCGCTATCTCGCGGGTCTCGGCGACGGCCTTCCGGACGATCCGGCGACCTTCGACCGCATGGCCGCCGATCTCGAACAGCTCATGCTCTCTGAACCATCCATCTCCCAGTGGGTGGATCTCGACTCGCTCTCATCGACCTATCTGACCGTGACCTCGGCCGCCGGCTCGGAAACCGGCATCGCAAGGGTCGCGGCCGCCATTGACGGGGCGTGGAGCCGGGCCGCGAGCGCCCAACCCGCCCTCGCCGAATGCTCCTACCGACTCGCCGGCACCGGAGTTCTCCAGGCGAGCATCGCGAGCCACCTGGTCCCGACTCTGGTCGAGAGCTTCGCCATCACCTTCTCGATCATCTTCGCGACCTTTGTCTTCGTGTTCCGATCGGGACCGGCAAGACTCAATGCGATGGTGCCTTCGCTCTTCGCCATTCTGGTGACCTTCCTGGTCATGCGGCTGACCGGGATCCCTCTCAATATCGCCACCATCCTGATCGCCACCACCGTCCTCGGAGTCACCGAGAACGATCAAATCCACTTCTTCTATCACTTTCTCGAAAAACGTAACGGCGGCAACACCGAGGCCGCGTTGGTCCACGCCATCCGGGTCGCGGGGCACGCCATCCTCTTTGCCACCGTCATCAATGCGGGGGGCTTCCTCGCTCTCTCGCTCTCCAATCTGCCTCCCATGCGTCAGTTCGGCATCGTCACCTCCATGGCCTTCACCCTCGCCATGCTGGCCGATTTCACCGCGCTGCCGGCGGCACTTTGGATTCTATTCAAGGAGCGGCCGGGCGCGGAGGATGAACCGCCGGGCGCGCCCTCCGGTGGCGAGTGAAGGTGACCCTGAACCGCATGTCGACGCCGCGATCGCGAGCCGGCTCGGATGACCGATCGCCAACGGTCATCGTCCGTACTATGATTCGGGCCGAAGCGACGGTCAGAAGGAATGGGATCCCAGCATGAAATCGGCGATCACACAAACAGCCCTCGTGGCTGCGTTGGTTATGAGTTTTGTTGCGCCGGCCGCCGGCCAGGAGCCGGGCGTGATCTTCGGCCGGGTCGTCGACTACAACGGCCTGCCGCTGCCCGGCGTTACCATCGCCGTCCAGGGTCAGGCGAACCGCTCGGTCCTGAGCACCGTCGACGGTCGTTTCAGGGCGGTCAACCTCTCCCCCGGCGCGCTCGAGCTCACCGTGGCGATGCCCGGCTTCGTCACCATCGAAGAGGTCATCGATCTGGCCGAAGGTAAGACCGTCGAGATCGACTTCAAGATGCAGCCGGCCTTCGAAAAGACCGTGGTCGTCTCCGCTTCCCGGAACACGGTCCTGCTCGAAGACACGCCCACGACCATCAGCGTTGTCGGCCGCGACATCATCGAGACCCGTCCGGCGCAGAACGTCGGCGATCTCATGCGCGAGGTCCCCGGCGCCAATGTCGTCCAGTCGTCGGCGCGCGACGTCAACGTCGCCACCCGGGGGCCGAGCCCGTTCCTCACCGGCAGCCAACTCGCCCTGGTCGACGGACGACCCCTTTTCTTCGATTTCTTCAATGTCATCTTCTGGGATCTTTCCGCGGTGCAGACCAACGACATCGAGCAGATCGAGGTGGTGCGCGGGCCGGCCTCGACCATGTGGGGCGCCAACGCCGCCACGGGCGTGGTCAACATGGTGACCCGGGCGCCCAGGACCTCACAAGGGCTCGAGTTCGCCGTCATCGGCGGTCTCCTGAGTCGATCGTCCGATGCCGGTGGGACCGGCGCCATGGGCAGCCTCAACATTCGCTGGGCCGACGCGCCCACAGAGAAACTCGCCTATCGGCTCTCGGCAGGGGTGTTTTACAGCGATCCTCTCGAACGGCCGACCGGGATGATCCCCGAGGTCCCGACCCCCGTCGATCCACCCGTGACCGTCGGGGGCGGATCGTACGACGACGTGTTCTATGACAACAACGGAACGCTCCAGCCCAAGTTCGACCTCCGCATCGACCAGGAACTCGACGGCGAGGGGAGGATTCTCTACTCGGCCGGAATCGCCTACACCGAGGGCATCATCCAGACCCCCATCGGCCCCTTTGACGCGCAGCGGGGAACCAGGCTCGCCTACGGCCAGATCGCCTACCACCGCGGCAGTTTCAGGATTCGTTCGTTTGCCAACTACCTCACCGGGAAGGCGCCGAGCCTGCTCTCCGTCGATGCCAACCTCGACCCGCTTCGGATCGATTTCAAAAACGGGGTTTACGACGTCGATGCCGGGTGGAGCGATCTCTTCGGCGGCCGGCACCTCATGTCCTTCGGCGGCAACGTCCGGTACAACACCTTCGATCTCTCGATCTGTCCCGATGCCGACGACCGGTTCCAGACCGGCGCCTATATCCAGGACGAGATCAGGTTCTCGACCTTCACCCTCGCCCTGGCCGCCCGCGCCGATTACTTCTCGAACCTCGAGGAGGTCAATTTTTCGCCGCGAGCCGCCTTGATCTGGTCACCGGTTCCCGGCCACTCCTTCAAGGCGTCGTTCTCACGAGCCTTCCGGGCTCCCTCGGCCGTCGAGAATTTTATGGAACTCTCGTTCGTCGGCGGCTATGTTCCCCTCGACGCGTTTGATCCGCGGCTGACGGAGCCCTTCCCTCTCGTGGTCAACATGTACGGCAACCCGGATCTCAAGGCCGAGACCATCGACAGCTTCGAGATCGGCTACTCGGCCGTCCTCAACGGGGGCCTGACCCACTTCGACGCCAACATCTATGTCAGCGAAATCCGCGACAAGCTGGCGAACTTCACTTCCACGGAGGCCCTCATCGAGGCCGGAGTCGAGCCCTATTACACCTCGGAAAACCCACCGCCGGGATGGCCGCTCAACCCTATCGTCATCGATTTTCTGGCCTTGCAGGGGGTCTACCTCCCGGCAAATTACAAGTACCTCAACATCGGCTCGGTCCGCAGCGCCGGACTCGAGCTTTCGGCGAGCCACACCTTCCGGCGCGGGCTGACCCTCTTCAGCAACTACTCCTACCAGGTGCTGCCCGAGCTGCTCGATCCCGTCGGCGACCCCGACCGTCCCCCCTCCGAAACCATCAACACGCCGCCCCTCCATCGGTTCAACGCGGGTGTGACCTACAACGGCCAGACCTATCTCGGAAACCTGACCGTCAACTACTCGGACCGGGCCTTCTTCGCCCAGGGCATCCAGCCCTTCTACTACGGTTACAGCGATGCCTACACCCTGGTCAGCGCCAGCGTCGGCCGGCGGTGGAGCGACGGATGGCTGACCACCAGTCTCAAGGTGCTCAATCTCTTCGACGATCCCGTGCAGCAGCATGTCTTCGGTGATGTCCTGCGACGCACGGTGATGCTCGAGGCGCTCTTCAAATTCTGACCGGAAGGGTGTGACCGTCCCATGCGGCGCCGAGTGAAACGACGTCCGATCAGCCTTTCCGGCAGCCATTTCCGGTGGGCGGTCGCGGTGGCCGCGGTCGTCGCCGGCTCGGCCTGCGCCACCCGCACCCACGTGACCTATGACCCGGATACAGGACCGGTCCGCTCAACGCTTGATTCATCCGCCGCGACCGATCCGCACTTCGTCTACCGACCCGAACCCCTCAACGCCGACAACCAACTCGAGGATGAGGGCGCCGACTACGAGATCAAACGGCTCAGCTTCCCCTCCATCGGCACCAACGGCCAAACCGGCAACCTCGTCACCGTCGACTACCACAAGAGCCGGCTGCCGGGCGCACACCCGGTGGTCATCGTCCTGCCGATCTGGGGTCGCCACGTCTATCCCTCCAACGCCGTGACGCGCACCCTCCGCAAGAGGAGCAACGGGACGGTTCACATCCTCAACGTCATCGGTGAGAGCTTCCTCATCGATTGGCCGGCACTCGGTGTCGTCGCCGACGAGGACGAGTTCATAAGACTCTGGGCCGAGGGGGCACAGCGCGAAATCACCACCGTCATCGACATGCGCCGCTTGATGGACTGGGCCGAGAGCCAACCCGAGATCGACCCCGACCGCATCGGGCTCGTCGGTTTCAGCCACGGCGCCATGCTCGCACCGACCATCGCCATCCAGGACCCGAGGATCACGGCGCTGGTCCTGGTGATGGGCGGCGCTCACCCGCACCGGATCCTCGCCCGGTGCAGGGGCGCGCGAACCGAGGGAGTTCAGATCCGGGCGGAAGAGGCATTCGGTTGGAGCCGAACCGAGATGGAGGACCGGCTCGAGCCCCTCTACGGCCCCTTGGATCCTGCCCGCTATCCCAACCGGGTCGACCCGTCACGGGTGCTCATCATCGAGGCCGGCAAGGACGAGTGCGTCCCGCAGAGCTGCCGCGATGATCTTTGGGAAACCATGGGCCGACCCGAGCGCACCATCATCAACGCCACCCACCGGCACGCCTTCTACACCATGACGCCGCTCAACCTCAACTGGATGCGCAAACGAATCTGGGATTTCTTCGAGGCCCGCCTGCTCGTTCCGACGGAGAAGTGAACTTGGCTTCAACGCCCGATGAGATCGGTACGATGAGTCAATATTGCGATGGCCTTGCGATGATCCTCGCGCTCTTTGCCCTCTTTGCGTTTCAAAAAACCTGCGCGCTCAAAGATCCGCGGCGTCCGCTGCGATCTCGGCGGCGATGGCTTCGACCGCCCGCGACAGCGCCTGCACAACGGCGTCGACGCTGTTGGAGTCCGCGGCCCGCCTGGCTTCGTAGGTCTTCTCGAGCAGGGCCGCCTCGTAGCGCTTGGCGCCGCCGTCCCGGATCGCGATCTCGAGCCTCGCCAGCGCCTGCGGACCGGCCGGCGAGTCGACCTGCTCGAGGGCGACGACCGTGCCCGAAACCCGCAGCGCACGGCGGCCGCCGACCGCCGGTCCGAACTCGGCGGTGAGTTTCCGCTCCACCATCTCGCCGACGCTCGAAGCCCAACGTTCGGTGGCGTAGAGCTCAATCCGCGTCGGCGACTGCTGAATGACGATCTGCGCTCGATCGATCCTCTGCGAAGCGGCAAATCGGTCGACCTCGAGGTCGAGATCCGAAACTGCCTTCCCCGACGAGGACATGTCGAGGGTGTAGTAATCCAGATCGGGTGTCGAGGCGCACGATGCGAGGACGAGTATCAGCGCACCGGTGGCGAGAGCGATCTTCATCATTTGCCTCCGTTCGGCCGACCCTGCGGTTTCGCTCCCCGGACGAGCGCGTTGGGCTGTTCCGCCAGAGAGCGCGAGAACTGCTTCAGATTGCGGGTCGTTGCCTCGAGGTTGTCGAGAATCTGCTCGAGGGTGGGTCGCTTTCCCTCGACGAGATCGTTGGCGTTCCCACTGACCTCCTGGAGATACTGCGCCGTTACGGTCAACGATGCGATCAGCTCATCGAGCTGCTCCGAAACCTCACGGCTGAGATCCTGGAAATTCACCATGGTTGCGTTGAGGGGCCCACGATTCTCGCCGACGACGGCATTGAGGTTGGTCACCAGGTCGGTTGCGGTCTTCTCGAGATCCACCAGCCGTTCGACAACCTCGGCCAGACCGGCCCGGTTCTCCGCGATGACCCCATCCAGATTCTCGACGGTCGATGTCCCCGCGTTGAGCGTCTTCTCGAGCGCCGCCGCCACCGCGGCGAGATCCACCATCTCGCCACCGCTCTCGGCGGCGAGCGCGCGGGCGCGTTCGACTCCGAGCAGGGTGATGAGCCCGTCGAGCATGGTCTCCAGCCGAGTGATCACCCCTTCGAGATCGGGGATATCGACAAAACCACCGGCGTTGGTGTACGACGCGATTTCGTCGCCGGTGACATGGAGCGGCTGATCCGCTCGCCCGGTCGAGATCTCGAGATGCTTGCCCGTGGTCAGGCTGATCTGTTCGATGGTGGCGACGCTGCCGTGGTTGACGGGGACGTCGACCGGCACCTCGAAGACCACCCGAATCCTCGACCTGTCAGCGGGATCGTCGGTGATCTCCACCACCTTGCCCACCTTGACGCCGCCGAAGCGGACCTCGGCGCCCAGGTTGAGGCCGATGATGTTGTTGAAGTCGGCGGAGAACCGGTTGACCTCGCCGCCGCCCGATCCACAGCCGCGCATGGCCGCGACAAAGGCCACCAGAACCAGCACGCTGGCCAGGACCATGATCCCGGCCTTGATCTCGGTTACAGTGAAATTGCTCTTCTTCGCTGGCATGGTCCTCTCGATTCAATCGATGTTGGTGAGCGATCGAGCGTAGTCGGCGTCGGCGGTGCCCGGATCATCCGGCCGGCGGGCAAAAAACTGCTGAATATACTGGTGGTCCGATCGTTCGAGCTCGTCGAGTGAGCCGATCCCGGCCACCCGGCCCTGGTGCAGGACGCAGACCCGGTCGGCGATGATCCTGACGCTCTCCATCTCGTGGGTGACGACGACGCTGGTCAGGTTGAAGGTCGACTGCATGGTCCGGATGAGCTCGTCGAGCCCGGCGGCGACGATGGGGTCGAGACCCGCGGACGGTTCGTCATAGAAGATGACCTTGGGATCCATGGCCATGGCGCGTGCGATCCCGGCCCGCTTTCTCATGCCGCCGCTGAGCTCGGATGGAAGGTAGTCTTCGAATCCACCGAGACCGACGAGCTCGAGCTTGATCCGGGTCATGATGTCGATGGTGGACTCTTCGAGTTTGGTGTGTTCCCGCAGGGGCAGGGCCACGTTGTCCGCCACGGACAGCGATCCGAGAAGAGCCGATCCCTGAAAGCACATCCCCATCGTGCGCCGGATGTCCATCCTCTCGGCGGCCGACATGGAGGTGAAATCCCTCCCGTCGATGAGAATCCTCCCGGCCTGGGGCCGCATCAGACCGACCAGATTCCGCAACAGGGTCGTCTTCCCTGAGCCGCTGCCGCCGAGAATGACGAAGACCTCGCCCGGCTCGACCGAGAGGTTGATCCCGTCGAGCACCACCTTGTCGCCGTAGGCGACCTGGAGATCTTCAACCACGATGATCGGTTCCACTGGTTCCATCCTCACACGTAGTAGAACAGAACCGTGAAAATGAGGTCGACGATGATGATCAGGAAGATCGCGGTGACGACCGACGCGGTGGTCTGGCGACCGACACCTTCGGCGCCTCCCTCGACCTGGAAGCCGCGATAGACACCGACCCAGCAGATCGCGATACCGAAGAAGAGGCTCTTGATCATTCCGGTCAGGAGGTCCTTCTCGACAATGGCGCCGATCGTCTGTGTGACGTAGATCTCGGTCTCGACACCGACCACGAACACCGCCGAAGCCCAGCCGCCGAAGATCATGATGAGCATGGCCAGCGCGGTCACCGCGGGGACCGCCGTGACCATGGCGAGGAACTTGGGCGCGACCAGGTACTTGATCGGGTTGACGCCCATGACCTCGAGGGCGTCGATCTCCTCATTCACCTTCATGGTGCCGATCTCGGCCGTGATCGCCGAGCCGCACCGACCGGCAATCAGAATCGCGGTCATCAGCGGCGCCAGCTCACGAAGGGCGGAGACCGCGACCAGATCGGCGATGTAGCGGTTGGCGCCCCACTGATCGAGGGTGTAGGAGGCCTGGAGCGCGATGATCACCCCGATGAGGAACGAGATCATCCCGACGATGGGCAGCGAGCGGACCCCGAACTCGACGAAGTTCCGGATGCTGCTTCGCCAGCGGAAGCCCTTCCCCGTGAGGGGCGCGACCACCAGCCAGACCACGGTGTCGACCATGAGCACCGAGACCTGCAGAACCTCCTTGAACCGCTCCAGCACCCACCGGCCGACACGCCCGACGAGATCGATCATCAACCTGATCTGACCTCGAAGATGCTGTCCAGACGGGCCAGCTCGAGCACCTTCATCACCGATGTCGACGGCGCTACAAGCGAGAAGGTCTTGCCGTTTTCCTTGGCGCTGCGGAGACCTTCGACCAGAGTCGCGACACCCGACGAGTCCATGTAGGTGACGCCGCCGAGGTGGACTCCCACACCGGTGGTCGCCCTGGGAACCGCCTTGAGCACGGCGGTCCGCAGCTCCGGCGAGCTGTAGAGATCGATATCACCTTCGACGGCGATGATGGTCTCGTCTGCGGTGACCGTCGTTTCAATCTTCACTGTCAACCTCGTTTTTCGCAGTCCTGCGGAGTCTCATGGTGACACAGTTCCCGCTCCTCGTCCCCGGACAGAAGCGAACCTCGTCGAAGACCTCGTGGATGAGCCTGACGCCGAGCCCGCCCGGCACGACCTCGTCCGGAGCGGGCGCCACCAGGGGCCGGTACTCGCTGCACTCGCGCGGACAGGGCGTTCCCTGGTCGCTGACCGTGATCTCGACCCATTCCTCCGACGCCGAGAGTACCAGGTCGACCGGTTCGTCGGTCCGTCCCTTGTAGGCGTGACGCATGGCGTTGGAACACGCCTCGTCGATGGCGAGAACCACCTCGTGCCGTCGATCCTCGAGGAGACCGCAGACTTCGAGCCAGACCTGGATCACGCCTCGGATAACGGCGAGGAGGCGGGGGTCGGAGGACACGCGGAGACAGAGGTCGTCAGCCTGCATGACCGTGGTACCTCAGGGCGATCATGGTGCAGTCGTCGTGCGGCGCCAACGGGCTGCAATAACGGTCGACGTCGTCGAGGATGGCCTCGATGAGTACCTGAGGCCCGTCGCCTGAACGTTCTCGGGCCACCTTCTCGAGACCCTTGACGCCGTATTCGCCGTCGTCCCGGCCCTCGGTCGCTTCGCCGTTTGGCCGCTTCGCCTCGGCAATCCCGTCGGTGTAGAGGAGAAGGGTTTCCCCGGGCTTGATGACCTCCCGGTCATCGCTCCAGTCGATTCCCGGGAGAATTCCGAGCGGCGGTCCCGATGCCGGGAGAATGGTGGTCACCCGGTCGCCGGAGATCCGCAGCACCGGGTGATGACCCGCATTGGCCGCCATCAGATTCCCGGTTCGGAGGTTGAGTGCGACCAGCGCGGCGGTACAGAAGGTCCCTCGGCGGGAACGCCCCACCATCCGTTCGTTGAGGCGGCGCAGCACCTCGGCGGTGGAATCGGCGCCGGTGGCACAGAGGCGGAATTCGGCCAGAAGCAGGGCCATGGTGAGGGCCGCCGGTACTCCCTTGCCGCTGACATCTCCGATGAGCAGGCCGACGTGGTCTTCATCGAGCCGCGCAAAATCGTAGAAATCACCACCTACCACCTTGGCCGGTCGGGTCAGACCGTAGACATCCAAGCGCGGGTCATCGATCGGCCAGTCACGGACGAGAAAACCCTCCTGAATCGTCCACGCAGCCTCGATATCCTGATCGATGCGCTGCTTGTCGAGAAGATCCCGGTGGATCCTGGCGTTCTCGAGGGCGAGGCCGGCGCTGTTGCCCGCGGCCGCCGCCAGGAGCATGTCGTCCTCCGAGTAATCGTGATCCGCCACATCGGTGTCGATGTAGAGAAT
Source organism: Acidobacteriota bacterium (assembly GCA_024641545.1). GTDB lineage: Bacteria > Acidobacteriota > Thermoanaerobaculia > Thermoanaerobaculales > Sulfomarinibacteraceae > JAHECW01. Next base: position 4,093 of record JAHECW010000097.1, on the reverse strand, counting down.
CCCGTGAATCGCGTTCTGGGTTCTGATCGGCACACACAGGATCGATGTCAGGTTGAGCGCCGCGATGCTGGCGGAGGGGTCGATCACTTGATCGGACCGGGCGGATTGGTAGAGCACATTCTCGCCGTTGCGCAGGACCCGGGTCGCCACGCTCTCGCTGATCTCGATCTCGCCGAGTCCCGCCGACCGGGGGATCCCGTCACGGATCGTGTGGACGTGTCCGCACTCCGGGCACGGCTTCAATTCGCCATTCCCACCGGCGAAGAGCACCGCGCCCCGCTGAGCACGGACAGCCCGCATGGTGGTCGAGAGGATGTTGTCGACCAACTCACAAGGGTTGAAGTTCGACGACAACGAGTTCATCAGCGTGTAGGCGGCCTCGAGCAGTTCCTTGGACCGCGACGACGGCGGCGCCTTGACGCTGCCCGACGGCTCGATGATCGTCTGGAGAAAAACCGTCTTCCCCACCGGAGGCGCCTCGATTTCGTTGTGCAGTGAAAAGACCAACAGGGTCTTGCCGATGCGGATCTCGTCTCCGTCGTCAAGCCGACGCACGGCGATGGCTTCACCGTTGACCAGGGTGCCGTTTCTGCTGTCCAGATCACGGCACTCGTAACCGTGAGCCACCCTGCGAATCTCCAGATGTTGGCGCGACGCCGCAAGATCGCGAACCACGAGGTCGCAGCTTCCCCCACGACCGACGGTCATCGAGGCGCCGACCGGGACTCGACGGTGGTCTCCCCCGGCACCGGTGACGAGAAAAGCCTGTTGCACTGACGCCATCAAGGATTCCTTCCCCACTGACGCTACCGCGGCTTCACCGGCCATGCAAGGGTTCCTGCGAGGCGCCCTGCGGAGTTGGCCGAGAGGACCGCGATTCGATAAACTGGGGTCGCCGCCGGGAGGTGATCCGTGAAAGCAGCCAGCAGGATCTTCGTCGGATTGCTCCTCGTGGGTGCGTTGCAGGGTTGTGATTCGATGGAATTGACCATCGCTGCCGCCGAAGGGCGAAACGGCACGCTCGACGTCTCCAATGCCAACAGCACCGAGTGGATCGACGCCCGACTCCTCGTCGAGGCCGTCGAGAGCGACAACAGCAAATCTCTCTGCGTCGAGCGGACCATCGGCAGCTGGAAACCCGGCGAGACGGTTTCGATTCCTCGCTGCGGCGCCAAGATCCGGCTGACCCTGACCACCGGCGGCGAGACGGCGCGGTTCTCGTTCGCCAACGGCCAACTCTTCCGGGTATTCGGACGCAAGGAGGTGCCGGTGGCACCGTGAACCGGCGAAAACACCGGGCCGCGATCGTTCAGCGGCGAAGTTCAGGAGGTCAAGATGAATCGACGATCGGTTGTGGTGGCACTGACAGTTGCGATTCTCACGGTCGGCTGCGGCGGCCCGCAGGTGCTGACCGAGAAACGGATGCTCGAGTGGGGGCCCGTGCTCAACCTCTACATGGGCACCAACATGGAGGGTGGAAACTCCTACCCCAAGGCCCTCGACGAGCTCCCGCCAGAGTTGTCCGGGGATCTCGAACGAAGCGACGGGTGGGGCAATCCGCTGCTCTATCGGCTCCTCAGGATCGACAAATACAATCTGATCTCGGGGGGACCCGACGGTGAATTCGGCACTGCCGACGACATCGTCATGGAAAACGGCGCGCTCTACGAAGCCATGAAGATCTACGCGGAGAACCCGCTCAAACGCTGATCCCACGCTTCAAGCTCGGCGGCGAGATCAGGGGAGAGGTCGGGGCGCTCGAGCGCGAGCGCGGCGAACGGTGCCGGCACGCACAGCCCGTGAGCGAGCCGAGCGAGCCGGATCAGGAGGCCTTCCGGCGTCGAGCCGTCCACCCGCCCGGCAAGCCAGTCGAGGGTGGTTTCCACGTCGCCGTGCATCCCTTCGCGCATCAGCAATTCGGCGACCCGGGTCGCCATCCTGAGGTCGACCTCGGCCCGGGGCGCACGCCTGACGATCTCGGCCCAAAGCTGGGCGGGCAGCCCGACATCACCGGCTCGAACCGCCGCCGCCAACGCCGGCAGGACGGCGGGAATCGCTCGCGAAGGGACATCGGCGCCAACCGCCGTGTTCCACAAAGCCGCCGCCGCTTCCGCATCATCCGGGTGCTCGGCCAACAGCGCTTCGAGGCCTCTCATGGCTTCTTCGACCCGACCATGCCGCGAGAGCTCGACCAGGGTCTCGACCGCCGCCGAGTCGTGCACGGTTTCGACCCGGTCGTGAACCGGCTCGATGAATCGCTCCTCGATTCTCAGAGAGGCGACGAGAAAGGCGAAGCCGGCGCCGAAGACAAAACCCCCGACGTGGGCGAGGAAGCCCACGTCACCGAGATCGGCGATGCTGAAGAACGCCCACAGACCCATGGCGAAGGCGAGTTCACCCGCGGCCCAGAGTCCGAGCATCAACCACGCCGGCGCCGAGAAGGTGCCCTGGTAGATCCGGATCACCCAGAAAAAGTAGAAGAAGGTGATCCTGCTGTTCCAGTAGCGAACGGCGAAGGCGCCCATGACGCCGGCGATGGCTCCTGACGCGCCGATGAGCGGCTCCATGAGATTCGGGTAGCGGGCGGCAAAGACGAGGGCGGCCGCGACACCGGAGAGAAGATAGAGAACCGCAAACAGCGGCCGTCCCCAGGCATCCTCCACCGCCGGTCCCACCAGATAGAAGATGAAGAGGTTGCCGAGCAGGTGGAGGAGTCCCACATGAACGAAAGTGTGGGTGACGAGATTGACGGCCTTGATCTCGGCCGGCACCAGACCCCAGCGCCAGAAGGGCAGCCGGTTGCGCGCCGAAAAGTACTCGACGGTCAGCTCATCCAGCCTCTCCTGCTCGGCACGAATAAGTCCCGAGCCGGAGGGAGGGACCGGATCGTCCTCGAACGACTGCCGCATCGAGTAGTACCTGAATCCCTTGAGCTGCGGATCGATCTCGAGATAGGGGTGGGCGATGAAGTACTCGACCGCCCGCACCTCGGCCTCGACCACCGCCTCCTCGTCACCCGGAGCGATCAGGGTGGAGACATAGGCGACCAGACAGAGCCCGATGATGCTGAAGGTGACCCACGGCATCCTTCGGACCGTCGCCTGGTCATGGCCGATGGGCAGCAGCATGGTTCTCCCCGGTCGGTGGATTCGCCCTCACCATGATCCCATGGACCCGTTTCCGAGTCCGAGTCCGAATCCGTTTCCGAGTCCGCGCCCGTTCAGCCCGCAACGCGCCTCACCGCGTCGCAGATCGTCTCGACATCCGGCACGGTGGCCCTTTCGAGGCCCCGGGCATAGGCGATGGGGATGTCCAGGGCCCCCACCCGCCGCGCCGGCGCCGCCAGGAGCCGAGGATCGATCTCGCATATCCGGGCGACGATCTCGCCGCCGAAGCCATGGTTGAGCGCCGCCTCTTCCACCGTCACCAGCCTTCCGGTCTTGACCACCGACTCGACGATGGTCGCCAGATCGAGGGGGACCAGCGTCCTCGGATCGACGACCTCGACTTCGATCCCCTCACCGGCCAGGACCGAGGCGCTCTCCAGAGCCAACGGCACCATGCCGCCCACCGCCACGACCGTGACATCCCGCCCGGGTCTCTTGACATCCGCCACCCCGATGGGAATCAGATACTCGCCCTGGGGAATCTCCCCGACCTCGAGATAGAGCAGCTTGTTCTCGAAAAAGACCACCGGGTTCTCCGACCGGATCGCACTCTTGAGCAGGCCCTTGGCATCGAGTGGATTCGACGGCGCGATGATGATCAGACCCGGAATCCCGGTGAGCAGGGCCTCCAGGCTCTGGCTGTGCTGCGCCGCCATTCCCAGACCGGCGCCGCCCGGGGTTCGGATGACCATCGGCACCGAATACTGGCCACCCGACATGAATCGGAGCTTGGCCGCCTGGTTGACGATGGGGTCCATCACCGTGGTCAGAAAATCCGAAAAGAGAATCTCGGCGATGGGGCGGCGGCCGCACATGGCCGCCCCGACAGCCGCACCTCCGATGGCGTACTCGCTGATGGGTGTGTCGATGATCCTACCGGGGAATTCGTCACCGAGCCCGCTGGTGACTGCGAAATAGCCGCCGCC
>JAHECW010000267.1 GCA_024641545.1 Acidobacteriota bacterium | reverse complement strand
GGGCGCCCGTTCCTCGATGCCCGGAATGATGGAGACGGTGCTCAACGTCGGGCTGTGTTCGGCGACGATTCCCGGGCTCATCGCCAAGACCGGCAACGGCCGTTTCGTCTACGACGCCTACCGCCGCCTGATCATGATGTACTCGGACGTGGTCATGGAAAAGGCGGCCGGGGTCGAGCCCGCCGAGGGCAGGGGGATCCGCCAGCAGCTCGACCACATGCTCGAGCAGGTCAAGAAGACGCACGGTTACGTCTCCGACGCCGATATCTCCGAGGAACACCTCAAGGACCTTGCTGATCGCTTCAAGGCGAAAGTGAAAGAGGTCCTCGGCAAGGACTTCCCCGACGACCCGAAAGAGCAGCTCTGGGGCGGCATCGGCGCCGTCTTCTCGTCGTGGAACGGCAAGCGCGCCGTCTCCTACCGTCGGATCGAGGGCATCCCCGACGATTGGGGCACGGCGGTCAACGTCCAGGCCATGGTCTTCGGCAACATGGGCGACACCTCGGCCACCGGCGTGGCCTTCACCCGGAACCCGGCCACCGGCGACAACAAGTTCTACGGCGAGTGGCTCGTCAACGCCCAGGGCGAGGATGTGGTGGCGGGGACCCGCACCCCCAACCCGCTCAACGAGGCGACCAAGAACGAGCAGAACGACCACCTGGAGTCGCTCGAGACCGCCATGCCCGATGTCTACAAGCAGCTGCACGGCATCCGTGACAACCTCGAAGCGCACTACTCGGACATGCAGGACATCGAGTTCACGATCCAGGACGGCCGGCTCTGGATGCTCCAGACCCGGATCGGCAAGCGGACGGGCACCGCCGCCCTCAACATGGCCATGGACATGCTCGCCGAAGGAATGATCGACGAGCGGACCGCGGTCCTCCGCGTCCGTCCCGATCAGCTCGACGAACTCCTCCATCCCATCGTCGATCCGATGGCCGAGAAATCCGGTGAACTCATCGCCAAGGGTCTGCCCGCCGGGCCCGGCGGCGCCCACGGCCAGATCGTCTTCTCGGCCGACGACGCTGTGGAATGGGTCAAGGCCGGCAAGACCGTGCTCCTGGTCCGTGAAGAGACCAACCCCGAGGACGTCGAAGGCATGCGCGCGGCGGTGGGCATCCTCACCGGTCGCGGCGGGATGACCTCGCACGCGGCGCTGGTCGCGCGCGGCTGGGGCAAGTGCTGCATCGTCGGCGCCGGGACCCTCGACATCGATGTCGTCGGCAAGACCATCAAGGCCGGCGGACGGGTCTTCAAGGAGGGCGACGTCCTCACCCTCAACGGCACCCGCGGTCTGGTCTACGCCGGCGAGCTGGCGATGATCGACGCCACCGAGAACCCGCGTTTCGTCGACTTCATGAAACTCGCCGACGACATCCGGGCCATGAACGTCCGGACCAACGCGGAAACTCCGGAGGACGCCGGCATCGCCATCGAGTTCGGCGCCGAAGGCATCGGCCTCTTCCGCACCGAGCACATGTTCTACGGCACCGGGTCCGAACAGCCGCTCTTCATCCTCCGCAAGATGATCATGGCCGGTTCCGAGAACGAGCGCCGGGCGACCCTCGACGAGCTCTTCCCCTATGTCAAACGCGACATGAAGGCGACGCTCGAGATCATGGGCGAGCGTCCCGTGACTTTCCGGCTGCTCGATCCGCCGCTGCACGAGTTCGTGCCCCAGAACGACGGCGAACGGGCCGAGCTCGCCACCGCCCTCGGGATCGACGCCGCCGAGCTCAACCGCCGCGCCGACGAGCTCCACGAGCTCAACCCCATGATGGGCCACCGTGGTGTCCGTCTCGGTGTCACCTTTCCCGAGATTTCCGAGATGCAGTTCCGCGCCATCCTCGAGTCGGCCGTCGAGCTTCGCCAGGAGGGCAAGGCGTGCTTCCCCGAGATCATGGTTCCGGTGACCTGCGCCAAGGCCGAGCTCGACGTCCAGAAAAAGCTCGCCGAGAAAGTCCACGCCGAGGTCTGCTCCAAGTACGGGGTCGACTCCGTCGACCACCTCTACGGCACCATGATCGAGATCCCGCGGGCGGCCCTGACCGCCGACGAGATCGCCAAGACGTGCCAGTTCTTCAGCTTCGGCACCAATGACCTGACCCAGATGACCTTCGGGTTCTCGCGCGATGACATCGGCGGCTTTCTGCCCGACTACCTCGACCAGAAGATCCTGCCGGTGGACCCCTTCCAGGTCCTCGACCGCGACTCGGTCGGCGTCCTGGTCAAGACCGGGATCGAAAAGGGCCGTTCGACCCGCCCCGACCTCAAGGTCGGGATCTGCGGCGAGCACGGCGGTGAGCCCAACTCGGTGGAGTTCTGCCACCTGGTGGGGATGAATTACGTCAGCTGCTCCCCCTACCGCGTACCCATCGCGCGGTTGGCCGCAGCCCACGCGCAGATCAAGTTCCCGAGGGACTGACCCGATCGTCTCTCCGGTTTCGAGATTCAGGCCCGCGCTCATCGAGCGCGGGCTTTTTCGGTTGAAGCCCACCGGTGCCGCATTGCGGCTTGACCGCCGCGGTGGCGGTGTTTAGAATCGCGAAAGAGTCTCAATAAATATGGTGGGTGATTGGTGGGTGGCCCGGTCCTCAGCGGGCGGGCCTTGCTTCTCGACCGGGCCACGAGCGCCATCGAAACCCACGACAGCCGTGGTGTCGTGATCCGGACGCGGGGACCTTCGCGGCCGCGGGTTATAGTGGGTCAGAGATCAACCAAGTGATGGAGCCGCTCGAGATCCTGATCGTGTCCGATGCCACTGGATCCACCGCCGAAGCGGTGGTGACGTCGATCCTCGTCCAGTTCGGGCGCGCCAACATCAAGGTCCGACGCAAGCCCTTTACCCGAACGGTCGATCAGGTTCGGGAGATCGTGGAAAGCGCCGCTCCCCCCGGAGTGGTGGTGTTCACCTTTGTCTCGTCGGAGCTCACCGAAGCGATACTCGACCTCGGAGCCGCCAGGGGGCTGACCGTCGTCGATCTCCTGGGGCCTCTGATGGGGATCTTCGCCGAGGCCCTCCAATCGCTCCCGAGCCGGACGCCCGGGGCCTTCCGCGGCCAATCCGAGGAGATGTTCAAGATCATCGAGGCGATTCACTTCACCCGGCGCCACGACGACGGCCAGGGTTTGGAGACCATCGACGAGGCCGACCTGATCATTCTCGGCGTCTCGCGGACCGGGAAAACCCCGACCTCGATCTTTCTCTCGTGCCGAAAGCTCAAGGTCGCGAATGTTCCCATCATTCGAGGCATCGAGCTGGCAGAGGAAGTTCGTCGTGCCGCGGTGCCAAAGGTGGGATTTCGAATGGGGATCGATCGTCAGGTCCAGGTCCGGTCGGAGCGGGCCGGCCGAATGGGCGCCCGGATTCCGGGCTATTCAGAGCGCGCCCACGTCATGGCGGAGATCGATTACTGCGATCGGGTCTATCGTTCACTCGCAGGGATCAGGACGGTGGATGTCACCTATCGATCCATCGAGGAAACCTCGGATTGGATCACCCATTACGTCCTCTGATCGGGCTTGGCGAACGATCAACGAGAGGGCCCATCACACAAGGTGATCGGTGCGGCGAAATCCATCGTTCACGATCGGCCGTCAGTCTTCCGGCGGCTCTCCAGCGCCGGCCATCTTGACCAGTCGCGGCTGAAACCGCGCGATGGGCCTGACTAGATCCCTCTGCGCCGCCATGACCTCGTTGATGTCCTTGTAGGCCATCGGGACCTCGTCGAGACCGGCTGACAGAAGCCGGACGCCGTTGTCCCGCAGGAGGCTCCTGACATCGGCCCAGGTGAATTGTTTCTTGGCCTGTTTGCGGCTCATCCGGCGACCGGCGCCGTGTGCCGCCGAGCGCAGTGATGCCTCGTTTCCAGTGCCGCGCACGACAAAGGCGGAGGTTGCCATGGAGCCGGGGATGATGCCGAGGATCCCCTCGCCGGCAGGAGTCGCCCCTTTGCGGTGGACCACCATCCGCTCGCCGTCGTGCTCTTCGAGCCAGGCGAAGTTGTGGTGATTCTCCACCCCGGCGATGACCTCGATGCCGAGGGCGGCGGCGAGGCTTCTGTGGATCAACTCGTGATTGGCGGCGGCGTAGCGGCCCATGAGCTCCATCGCCCGCCAGTAATCGCGGCCGGCCTCGCCGTCAAGGTCGAGCCAGGCGAGGTGCCGCTGATGGCGCGGGAGTTCGGGGTGGAGCTGTTGGGCGAGCTCGCTGAAGTGTCTGGCCACCAGATTGCCGACGCCGCGGCTGCCGCTGTGGCTGAGCAGCGCGAGATAGCGGCCGGAATCGAGACCGAGCTCGGCGGTTTCGAGCTCGAGCACGCCGAATTCGACAAAGTGGTTGCCGCTGCCGCTGGTGCCCAGTTGCGACCATGCTCGGTCCTTGCATCGACGGGTGACCGCGGTGATCCGCCAGTCCTCGTCCATGACCGGGTGTTGGCGGCGCCGTTGGAATTCGGCACCGATCCCGAACCGGGTTTCGGCCTCGATGGCTCCGACCAGGGACTCGCTTCTCTTCTCGAGCGACTCCGGCGGCATGTCCCAGACCGAGAGCTTCATCCGGCAGGCGATGTCGACGCCGACGGCGTACGGGATGACCGCGTTCCGGGTGGCGAGGACGCCGCCGATGGGAAGACCGTAGCCGAGGTGGGCATCGGGCATGAGGGCGCCGCGTACGGCGATGGGCAGTTCGCACGCGTTCGTCATCTGCTCGACCGACGCGGCGTCGATATCGTCGCCCCATTGGCGCCACGGTGCTGGTCGTGCGTCCGCCACTTTTTC